>JACMOT010000060.1 GCA_014377915.1 Tardiphaga sp. | reverse complement strand
TGCTCGGGCTGGAAGCGGCCTATGGCCTTGCCAAGGCCGGCGCCTGCGTCACGCTGATTCATCTGATGGACCGCTTGATGGAGCGGCAACTCGATGCCGCCGCGGCGGCGCTGCTGAAGACGCTGGTCGAGCACAAGGGCGTCACCGTTCTGCTTAACGCCAACACGGCGAATATCTACGGCATCGACAAGGTCGAAGGCGTCGAATTGAAGGATGGCCGCAAGCTCGAAGCGGACGCGGTGATCTTCGCCGCGGGCATTCGCCCGAATACATCGCTCGCCAGGGATGCCGGCATGGCCGTCAATCGCGGCATCGTCGTCGACGACCAGATGGCGACCGATAGCGGCAATATCTTTGCCCTCGGCGAATGCGCCGAACATCGCGGTACCTGTTACGGTCTGGTCGAGCCAGCCTATGAGCAGGCGAAAGTGCTGGCGCACCACCTGGCGGGCCGGGCCGCGGCCTATGCCGGCAGCGTGCTCGCCACCAACCTGAAGGTTTCCGGCGTCAGCGTGTTTTCAGCCGGAGATTTCATGGCGGCGGAAGGTAGCGAGACGCTGCTGCTGAATGATATCAGACGTGGCATCTACAAGAAGCTGGTGATCGCCGGTGGCCGTCTCACTGGCGCGGTGCTGGTGGGTGATACCCGGGATGCGCTGTGGTATCTCCAATTGATCCGCGGCGGCGCGTCGGTGGATGCTGTTCGCGCGAACATGATGTTCGGCCGCTCGCTTGCCGAGGCGGCGTGATGACGGTGATTGATCCCGACCTGCGCGCCACTCGAACCACCTGCCCGTATTGCGGCGTCGGCTGCGGCGTGCTGGCGACGCCCGATGGCGCCGGTGGTGCCGCGATCGCCGGCGATCCCGAGCATCCCGCCAATTTCGGCCGGCTGTGCTCGAAAGGCTCCGCGCTTGGCGAGACGCTGGGGCTCGGCGAACGCCTGTTGCATCCGATGGTGCGTGAAGAGACCGGAGACATGCGGCGGGTGGCGTGGACCACCGCGCTCGACCATGTAGCCGATCGCTTCAGGAGCATTATCAAGCAGCATGGTCCGGAATCGGTGGCGTTCTATCTGTCCGGCCAGTTGCTGACGGAAGATTACTACGTCGCCAACAAGCTGATGAAGGGATTCATCGGCAGCGCCAATGTCGATACCAATTCACGGTTGTGCATGTCGTCCTCGGTGGCCGGGCATCGTCGCGCGTTTGGCGCCGATACGGTGCCGGGCTGCTATGAGGATCTTGATCAGGCTGATCTGTTGGTGCTGGTCGGCGCCAATGCCGCCTGGTGCCATCCTGTCCTGTATCAGCGGATGCTGGCGAACAAGCAGAGTCGCGGTGCCCGCATCGTCGTGATCGATCCGCGCCGCACCGATACGGTCGGCGACGGCGATCTGTTTCTCGGCCTGAAGCCGGGTACCGATACCGCGCTGTTCAGCGGCCTGCTGGCGCATCTTGCCGATCACGACGCACTGGATCGGGCTTACATCGATGCCCATACCGCCGGTTTCGACGAGGCGCTCGCGCGCGCCCGGAGCATTGCCGGCAATGTGATGGCGACGGCGCTGGCGACCGGCCTTCATGAATCCGACGTCGCCACCTTCTTCCATCTGTTCCGCACCACGCCGCGGGTGGTCACGCTGTATTCGCAGGGCGTCAACCAGTCGGCGCAGGGGACCGACAAGGTCAACGCCATTCTCAATTGCCATCTCGCCACCGGCCGGATCGGCAAGGTTGGGGCGGGGCCATTTTCACTCACCGGGCAGCCCAATGCGATGGGCGGCCGCGAAGTCGGGGGTCTGGCCAACCAGCTCGCCGCGCATATGGGTTTCACGCCGCCCGATATCGACCGGGTGCGCCGGTTCTGGAAGGCGCCGCGCATCGCCACCCATGAGGGACTCAAGGCGGTGCAGATGTTCGAAGCCGTCGCGCGCGGCGAGACCAAGGCTTTGTGGGTGATTGGCACCAACCCCGCGGTGTCGCTGCCGGACGCCGACGCCGTGCGCGCGGCGTTGCGCAAGCTTGAACTATTTGTCGTCTCGGAGAACGTGGCGTCGAACGACACCATGAAGGCCGGCGCGCATGTGCTGCTACCGGCCCATGCCTGGGGCGAGAAATCCGGCACAGTGACCAATTCCGAACGCCGGGTGTCGCGGCAACGATCGTTCCTGAAGCCGGCCGGCGAGGCCAGGCCGGACTGGTGGATCCTGAGCGAGGTGGCCACACGTCTCGGTTTCGGCGCGAGCTTTGCCTACACTTCCGCCGCGGATATTTTTCGCGAGCACGCCAGCCTGTCGGGCTTCGAGAACAATGGCAGCCGCGATTTCGACATTGGCGGCCTGATGAAGGTCACCGACGAGGGCTTCGATATCATGGCGCCGGTGCTGTGGCCGATCCGCGAAGGCACCACGCAGCCGCGACCGCGTTTCTTTGCCGACGGCGGCTTCTACGCCAAGGACCGCCGTGCCCGCTTTGTCGTGGTCGACGTGCCGGCGCTGCGCAGCGCGACATCGCCGGCGCGGCCGTTGCGGCTGAACACCGGGCGCGTTCGCGACCAGTGGCACACCATGACCCGCACCGGGCTGAGCCCGCGGCTCGGCCAGCATCTGCCGGAGTCCTTTGTCGAGATCCATCCCGACGATGCGGTGCAGGCAGGAGTCATGGACGGTGGCCACGCCAGGCTTGCGACGGATTACGGCCATTGCATTCTGAGAGTGGTGGTCAGCGAGCGGCAGCAGCGCGGCATGCTGTTCGCGCCGATCCATTGGAACGACGAGACCGCATCCTTTGCCCGGGTCGGCGCGCTGGTGGCGCCGTTTATCGATCCGTTTTCCGGCCAGCCCGAAAACAAGGCGACGCCGGTCTCGATCGCGCCGCATCTGTTCGCGCAGCGCGGTTTTGTGTTGTCGCGCACGCCGCTGGCGCTGCCGCCGACCGCGCTGTGGGCGCGCGTCGCCGTCACCGGCGGCGTCGGCTATCTGATCTCGGACAATGCCGATCTGGTGACGTGGCAGGATTGGCTGCGGCCGCTGCCCGGCAGCGACGTTGCCGAGTTTGTCGATGCCAGGCGCGGCGTGTTTCGCGCGGCGTCTTTTGACGGTGACCGGATCGAAACCTGCCTGTTCATCGGTCCGACGGCCGATGCGCTCGACTGGGACGCCGTGAAAGCGCTGTTTGCGCAAGGCGCGCTCGACGATGACGCCCGTCGCATGCTGCTGTCCGGCCAATCCGCCGATGGCCATGCCAGCGCCGGCCCGATCGTCTGCGCCTGCTTTGGCGTTGGCCGCAATACGATCTGCGAAGCCATCGCGGCGGGGGCGGGGACGGCGGCCGAGATCGGCACGCGGCTCAAGGCCGGCACCAATTGCGGCTCCTGCATTCCGGAATTGAAGCGCTTGATTGCCGGCGCGGTGATGAGTGGACCCGAGGTATCGATGCAGTTGGCGGCAGCGAACTGAGCAACACTGTCACTCCGGGGCGTGAGGGCGCAGCCCGAACGACCCCGGAATCCCGAAATGTTCAGCTTGCCATCGCCGGATTCCGTATTCGCGTTCGGCTAACGCCGCCCGCGCCCCGGAATGACATCGGTGATGAACATCTCTGGATCCCGGGTTCGCGCGCCACTTGCGCTACTCTCGCCCCGGGATGAGGGCGCAAGCGCGCCGTCACTTCACCGCGCCGGCCGTCAGCCCGGCCACGATCTGTCGCTGCGCGAACACCGTCAGCAGCAGCACGGGAAACGTCACGATCAGCGCGGCGGCTGCGAGCGGTCCCCAGCTCAACTGGTCGAACGAGATCATGTTGTAGACGGCGACCGGCAGCGTCCGCGTCTCGCGGCCGGCCAGCACGATGCCGAACACGAAATTATTCCACGAGAAGATCACCGACAGGATGAAGGCGACCGCGATGCCGGGCCGCGCGATCGGCAGCGCGACGTGGCGGAACACCTGCCAGCGGGTCGCGCCGTCAATGATCGCAGATTCTTCCAACTCCATCGGCGTGGTCTCGAAATAGCCGATCATGATCCAGATCACGATCGGGACGGTCACCACGAGGTGGATGATGATCTGCGGCCACAGCGTGCCGAGCAGGCCGAGCCACTGGAACAGCAGGAACAGCGGGATCAGATAGGACAGCCCCGGTGTGATACGGGCGATCAGGATCACAACCGCCGCCTTGCGGGCGCGCATGCGCGCAATGCCGTAGCCCGCCGGCACGCCGACCAGCAGCGCGAACAGGGTCGCCGAGCCGGTGACGATCACCGTGTTGAACAGATAGGTCATGAACCGCTTGGATTCGAGCACCGCGGCGTAATTTCCCCAGTTGAAGCGATCAGGGATGAACACCGGCGGATAGGAGGCATTGTCGATCTCGAACTTGATAGATAGCGAGATCATCCAGAGGAAGAACAGCACCGCCGGCGACACGATGACGAGGATCGCGAAAGTCAGGCCGATCTTGTTGAGCAGAATCCGCATGGTCAGGCGCTGCCTCCGGATTCGTTCCAGTGGGTACGCTGGCGCAGATGCAGCAGCGCACCGGCCAGTGCGATGATCAGCGCGAAGAACACCACCACCATCGCCGAGGCGTAGCCGACGTCGTAATAGACGAAGGCGACGCTGTAGAGATAGAGGTTGATGGTTTCCGAGGCGCTGCCGGGACCGCCCTGGGTAATGGCGAAAATGATGTCGAAACTCTTGACGGCATCGATCAGGCGGATCATTGCCGCGATGAACAGGAACGGCATGATCATCGGCAGTGAAATATAGCGAAAGGTCTGCCACGGCGTCGCGCCGTCGATCTGCGCGCTTTCATAAGGCTCCGAGGGAATCGCCGACAGTCCACCGAGAACGATCAGCATCACCAGCGGCGTCCATTGCCAGGTCTCGACCAGCACCAGCGACGGGATCGCCGTGCCGGGATGAAACACCCACAATGACGGCGGCAGGCCGACCAGCGACAAAAGATAGTTGAGAATTCCGAGCTGCGGATGGAACATCATCGTCCACACCAGCGCGATGGCGACCGGGGTCGCCATCATCGGCAGGATGAACAGCCCGCGGAAAAAGCCGCGCAGCGGAAATTTGGTGTTGAAGATCACCGCCGCCAGCGTGCCGAGGATTAGCGGCAGCGCCACCGACAGCGCGGTGTAGACCAGCGTATGCCAGACCGACTCGACGAAACGCGCGTCGGTCGGCAGCCGCAGATAATTGGCAAAGCCGACGAAGGCCGGCGGTGAGCCGACCTTCCATTCGTGCAGGCTCATCCAGATCGTATAGGCCCAGGGAAAGATGATGACGGCCAGCACCACCACCATCGCCGGGATCACGAACGGCCAATAGGAAATCGGCCGCCATTGCGGTTTGGCGGCCGTCTCATCGACCGCCGCCGTTCGTTCTGCGATGAGTTCGCTCACGTTTTCTCGCTGCGCTCCAGGATCGGGCGAAACTGCTCGTGGGCCTTCTTCAGTTCGGTGGCCGGATCCGCCCCTGACAGCGTGGCCGTGACGGCGGCGCCGACCAGGTCGCGGAATTCGGCGACCGGCACGATCACCGGAAGGCCGAGTTTGCTGATCTTGGCCGAGGCGATCACCGAATCCAGCCAGTCCTGGTTCTTGACGCCCTTGCGGACGGTTTCGTCGCTGAGGACCGAGTTGCGGAATGGTACGCCGCCGCCGCCCTGCAGCAGCCGCGCGCCCATGGTTTTCGACACCGCCCACTGGCAGTACAAATAGGCGGCTTCCTTCTTGGTGCTGGTCTTGACGATGCCAATGCCATCGCCATAGGTTGAGGAATACTGGCCCTTGGGTCCAGCCGGAACGATCGTGTAGCCGATCTTGCCGACCACGCGCGAGGCGTTGGGATCCTCGATCGGCGGCGCCCAGCCGACACCATCGATCCACATCGCGGCGCGGCCCTGTGTCAGCGTGGCCATCGACTCCATCCAGTTGAAGCCGGCGACGCCGGGAGGCGCGGTCTTCGTCAGCAGCCGCTGGTACATCTTGGTCGCTTCAATTGCCTCGGGCCCATCGGTCAGGATATTGCCCTTGGCATCGAGGAACTCGCCGCCGTAGTTGAGAAAGAAATTGCTCCACAACGTCATGTTGGCGTTGCGCAGCCCGCGTCCCGTGAAGCCGTAAACGCCGTTGGCGGGATCATTCAGCTTTTCGGCGGCGATCGCCATTTCGTCGAGAGTCTTGGGCACGGCGATGCCCTTTTTAGCGAACATCTCCTTGTTGTAATACAGGATGAAATAGTCCACCGACCACGGCAGCGAGTGCATCTCGCCCTTGTCGTTCCTGGCGAATTGCAGTCCGCCGGCGGAGAAATCGTCCTCCCGCAGATCGGGCGCGGTGAGGTTAGGGTCCTTCATGAAGCCGGTGAGATCGGCGAGCCAGCCGGCCTTTTCGAATTGACGCTTCTGCACGTGATAGCTGACGTGAACGACGTCAAAGCTGGGCTTGCCGGAGGTCAGCTCGATGACGGCCTTCTGGCGCTGCTGCTGTTCCGGGATCACCTCGGACTCGACCTTGATGCCGGTCAGGTCGGTAAATTCCGACGCGTATTTTTGCAGCAAATCGCCGCGCGGCCCCTTGATCAGATTGGCCTCGATGGTGGTGCCGGCGTATTTTTTCCAGGCTGGTTCGGCGAAGGCGGGAAAGCCAGTCAGGCTGAGTGCACCGGTGGCAAGCGTCCCCTTCAACAAGGCGCGGCGGGTCGGGCCGAAAAGAGCCATGTCGTCATCCTCCCTGCAACCGCCTTGAATGGCGGTGATTTTATGGTCGCTCTCCGTTTGCCGGAGATGCGCCTCATCGACTCATAGCACGGTTGGCGAGGGGGACAAGGTGGACGAAGGTTCGAGGGCCGTGGTTGCGACGAGTCGTCCCTGCCTTGGGCGAGGACGACGAGACACTACGACTTGCGGTGGCTCGCATTGACCGCGATCGCCGCGGCGGCGGTACGGTTCTCGACGCCGAGCTTGGCGTAGATCTGCTCGAGGTGCTTGTCGACGGTGCGCGGGCTCAGCCCCAGGATCTGCGCGATGTCGCGGTTGCTCTTGCCCTTGCTGAGCCACGATAGCACTTCGCCCTCACGGCCGGTGAGGCCGAGTTCCTTGCTGAATTCGGCCGGCAGATAGGCGGCAGCGTCCTTGGCGAGCCGCAGCAGGAATTCGTCGGCTCCGACCTTGCCCATATATTGTAACCGAAGCAGCTCATTGTCGGGAAAGCCGGTGGAGGTTGGCGTTTTGGCGCCGGCCTTGGCGTTCTGAACCTGCTCCAGCCATTGCAGCATCACCGGCGGCAGCAGCATGTCGTCGTCGACCACCGCGGCGCCGAAGTGGCTGGTCAGCAGTTTTTGCGCCTGCGGCGTGGCCCACAGAATCACGCCGACCGAATTGACGGCCAGCAGGAAGCGGCCGGAGACGTCGAGCGCGGCGCGCGCGCTCTGCGTCAGCCGTGCATTGGCGAGATGGACGCGGATCCGCGCCAGCATCTCCTCAATCACGATCGGCTTGGTCACGTAGTCGACGCCGCCGGCCTCCAGCCCGCGCACGATGTGCTCGGTTTCGGCGAGGCCGGTCATGAAGATCACCGGCACGTCGGCGAGGCCGGCGTCGCGCTTCAGCCGGCGGCAGGTTTCAAAACCGTCGATACCGGGCATCATCGCGTCGAGCAAAATGATGTCCGGCGTGATCTGCTCGACGATCCGCATCGCCGCGGCCCCGTCCATCGCCACCATCACGGTCATGCCGGCGCCATCCAGCGCGTCGGTCAGCAGCCGCAGCGTTTCGGGGGAGTCGTCGACCACCAGGGCCACGTCGCGCTTTTTTGTCTCAATGGTCATAGCTGTACAATGTCTTGAGCGTGGCCATGTATTGGTCGAGGTCGAAGCGGTCGATCAGCGAGCGCATCTGGGCGACAAAGGCGGCATGTTCAGGGTGCTCGGTGCCGATCTCGTCGAGCTTGATCTGGATGGCGCGGATGTGCCCCATCTGGCCGAGGCCGATGAGGTCCTCGACATGTTCGACTGGCGGCCGCGGCCCGCTCGGCGTCCAGCGTGGCACCGCGACCTCGTCCTCGCGCTCATACTGCCATTCGATCTTCAGTAGTTGTCCGATCATTTCCAGCAGCCGGGGCAGTTCGATCGGTTTCATCAGGTAGCCGTCATGAAACGGCTGCGCCAGCGGCGTGCCGTGGGCCTCCAGCGCACTCGCCGATACCATCAGGATGCGGGCTTGATGATGGCCGGTGGCGCGCAACCTTTCCGCGACCGTCCAGCCGTCCATGCCAGCCATCGAGATGTCGAGCAGGAACAGGTCGGGATGGCAGTGCTGGGCAAGGCTGAGGCAGGCCGCGCCATCCGGGGCACTGAGCAGGATGAAGCCGAGCGGGGTCAGAACCTCGCGCAGCAGATCGCGCTGGGTCGGGTCATCGTCGGTGACCAGAATTGTCTTGCGGGCGCCATGATAGCCGAAGATCGGCGCGTCGACCGGCGCGATCCGCTTCGGGTTGGTGACTTCCGACAGCAGCATCTTGACGCGGAAAATGCTGCCGGTGCCGACCGTGCTGGCGACCTGGATGTCGCCGCCCATCACGCCGGCCAGCAGCTTGCTGATGGTCAGGCCCAACCCCGTCCCGGTGTGCGGCTGTGCCACGCCGAGCGCCCCGCGCTCGAACGGCGCGAAGATGCGTTCCAGATCGTCGGCGCGGATGCCGGGGCCGGTGTCGATCACCTCGAATTCGGCGACCGGACTGCGATAGTGAATGATGAATTTCACGCTGCCGTCCTGGGTAAACTTGATGGCGTTCGACAACAGGTTGATCAGGATCTGGCGCAGCCGCTTCTCGTCGGCATAGACCACCACCGGCAGCACGTTGGGCCGCTTGAACACGAAGTCGATACCCTTGGCAGCGGCCTGCAGCCGGAACATGCCGACCAACTGATCGAGGAAGTCGGTGAGGCGCACCTCGTCGCGCGACAGATAAAGCCGCCCGGCCTCGATCTTGGAGATGTCCAGAATGCCGTCGATCAGGCCGGACAGATGATCGGCGCTGCGCTTGACGACGCGCACCTGGTCGCGCGGTCGGGCCTGCAGAGAGGCGTCCTGTTCGAGCAACTGGGCATAGCCACTGATGGCGTTGAGCGGCGAGCGCAGTTCGTGGCTGAGACCGACGACGTAGCGGCTCTTTGCCAGGTTGGCGGATTCGGCGACTTCCTTGGCGCGCTGCAGCTCGGCGTCGGTGCGCTGGTGGGCGTTGATTTCCTGCATCAACAGCGCGGTCTGGCGCCTGGTTTCAGCCTCCGCCGCCTGGCGGCTCTGCTTGGCCAGCACGAACAGCCAGGCGACCACGCCGATAATGATGGTTAGCGCGAAGAACACTTTCCAGAGCACGTCGGAAAGTTGCAGCGTGTCGGCTTGCGCCGACGTCGAGGTCTGCAGATAGATCATCGCCAGCGTCAACCCGACCAGACCCGCGGACAGCGCGAACACGCCGAGATAGTGTCCGAGCTGCGAATTGATGCGGGCGTAGATCGGCGCCGGCAGCAGGCGGCCAAGCGTCGCCGACACCTGCGCCTGGATTCGTGCATGCGGTTTGCAGAGGTCGTGGCAGCGGGCATCCAGCGAGCAGCATAGCGAGCAGATCGGCCCTGCATAGGCCGGACACGACGCCATGTCCTCCGGCTCGAAGCTATGCTCGCAGATACAGCAGGCAATAGTCGGAAGGTTCTGCCAGGCGCGGCGTGGTTTTCGCGCGATGTAATATCTTCCGTCGGTTGCCCATGCGATCAGCGGCGCGGTGACGAGCGCGGTGACCAGTGCCACGAATGGCGACAATGCCTTGGCGGTCGAGCCGAACAGCCCGTAAAATGCGCTGATCGACACCACCGTGGCAATCAGCATGGCGCCGACTCCGACCGGGTTGATGTCATAGAGATGCGCGCGTTTGAATTCCATCGCCCGCGGGCGCAGCCCGAGCGGGCGGTTGATGACGAGATCCGCCACCAGCGCGTCGACCCAGGCGATGGCGACGTTGGAATACAGCGCCAGGGTCTGCTCCAGCGCCTTGTAGACGCCGATTTCCATCAGCAGCAGCGCCACCATCACGTTGAATACCAGCCAGACCACGCGGCCGGGATGGCTGTGGGTAAGCCGCGAGAAGAAATTAGACCATGCGATCGAGCCGGCATAGGCGTTGGTGACGTTGATCTTGATCTGAGACAGGATCACGAAGGTGCCGGTCAGCGCCAGCGCCAGATCCGGTTGCGACAGGACATAGCGAAACGCTTCCAGATACATGTTCGCCGGTTCGGCGGCATGTTCGGCCGAGACGCCGTGGCTCAAGGCGAAGAACGCCAGGAAAGAGCCGGCGAGCAGCTTCAATGCCCCGACGACGATCCAGCCGGGTCCGGCGCATAGCAGCGCCAGCCACCAGCTCGCCTTCGAACTGCGGCGGTCGCGCGGCAGGAAGCGTAGAAAGTCGACCTGTTCGCCGATCTGCGCCACCAGCGAGAACACCACCGAGGCGGCGGTGCCGAACAGCAGCAGATCGAGATGCCCGGCGGGATCGCCGTGCTCGCCGGGGAATTTGGTCCATTCGACAAAGGAATTGCGACTGGCATAGGCGATCGCGGCAAATGGCAAGATATTGAGGATGAACCATAGCGGCTGGGTCCATAGCTGGAACCGGCTGATCAGCGTGATGCCGTAGATCACCACGGGAATAATGACCACCGCGGAGATCAGATATCCGATCGGCCGTGGAATATCGAAACACATCTCCAGCGCGGTGGCCATGATGACCGCCTCGATGGCGAAGAAGATGAAGGTGAAGGAAGCATAGATCAGCGAGGTGATGGTTGACCCGATATAGCCGAAGCCGGCGCCGCGGGTCAGCAGGTCGATGTCGATGCCGCATTTGGCGGCATGGTAGGCGATCGGCAGACCGCAGCAGAAGATGATGACGCTGACAACGAGGATCGCGGCGGCGGCGTTGGTTACCCCGTAATTGATGGTGATGGTGCCGCCGATCGCCTCCAGCGCCAGGAACGAGATCGCGCCGAGCGCGGTGTTGGCGACCCGGGCGGACGACCAGCGCCGCGCGCTCTTGGCCGTGAAACGCAGCGCGTAGTCTTCCAGTGTCTGGTTGGCGACCCATTGATTGTACTGGCGCCGGACACGGTCGATGCGCTGTCGCCCTGCCACTTTTTGCTCCTGACCATCCGACTACGCATGCTGTGCGACCGCGAAAACCTACGTCGCTATTTTGCGGTGCAATATACGCGATCTCGCGTATCTGTGCACCGCACAATTTCGGCAATTGTTGCCTCACCAATAGGCGTCCGAGCAACCAGTGGGGTACAAATGTCCGACGAGAAGAAACCAGGCCTAGACTCGCCACTCCGGCGAAAATTGCTGATGGGGATGGCCGCGCTGCCGGCCATGACCATGCTGCCGCGCCCGTCTTTCGCGCAGTCGCCCGCCACCTCGGCCGTCAACACCACCGGCCTGGCCGTTACCGACACCGAAGTCACCGTCGGCATCCTGCATTCCGCGACCGGCACGATGGCGATCTCGGAAACCGGCTCGATCGAAGCCGAGAAGCTGGCGATCGAGCAGATCAACGCCATGGGCGGCGTGCTCGGCCGCAAGATCAAGTTCATCCAGGAAGACGGTGCCTCGGACTGGCCGACCTTCGCCGAAAAGGCCAAGAAGCTGCTGGTAAACGACAAGGTCGCCGCCATCATGGGCTGCTGGACCTCAGCCTCGCGCAAGGCGGTGCTGCCGGTCGTCGAGCAGTATAATGGCATGCTGTATTACCCGACTTTCTATGAAGGCCTCGAGCAGTCCAAGAACGTGATCTATACCGGCCAGGAAGCCACCCAGCAGATCCTTGCCGGCATCAACTGGATCACCAAGGAGAAGGGTGCCAAGTCGTTTTGCTTCATCGGCTCGGACTACATCTGGCCGCGCACTTCCAACAAGATCGCGCGCAAGCACATCGAGAACATGCTCAAGCTCAAGGTTGTGGGCGAAGAGTACTTCCCGCTCGGTCACACCCAGTTCAACTCGGTCATCAACAAGATCAAGCTGACCAAGCCGGACGTGATCTTCACCGACGTCGTCGGCGGCTCCAACGTTGCCTTCTACAAGCAGCTCAAGGCGGCCGGTATCGATCTCAACAAGCAGACGCTGCTGACCATCTCGGTCACCGAGGACGAGATCGACGGCATCGGCGGCGAGAACATCGCTGGCGCCTATGCCTGCATGAAGTACTTCCAGTCGCTCAAGAACGAAAATAACGCCAAGTTCGTGCCCGCCTTCCACAAGATGTGGGGTGAGAAGACCGTGATCGGCGACGTCACCCAGGCTGCGTATCTGGG
>JACMOT010000622.1 GCA_014377915.1 Tardiphaga sp. | reverse complement strand
CAGACCAAGGCGATGAAGAAGGTCGCCGGCAAGATCAAGGGTGAGTTGGCGCAGTACCGCGAAATGGCGGCGTTCGCGCAGTTCGGCTCCGACCTCGATGCCTCGACGCAGCGTTTGCTGAACCGCGGCTCCCGCCTGACCGAACTCCTGAAGCAGCCGCAGTTCTCGCCGCTGAAGATGGAAGAGCAAGTCGCGGTGATCTATGCCGGCGTCAACGGCTATCTCGACAACCTGCCGGTCGCCAAGGTGCGTGGCTTTGAGGATGGTCTGTTGTCGCTGCTGCGCGGCAAGAACGTCGATATTCTCGAAGCGATCCGCGACAGCCGCGATCTCAAGGACGATATCGCCGCCAAGCTCAAGGCCGTCGTCGAGGGTTTTGCGAAGACCTACGCCGCTTAAACTTGCCGAAATGGCCGGCCCCGTGCCGGCCATCCACGTTTGATGCGCGGCACGAGGCTGGGCGTCATGAACGAGAGGATTGCGATCGGGCCGAGGGCTTGATCGCCGGGGTGGACTGAGAATGGCTTCACTTAAAGACATGCGTGTCCGCATCGCCTCCACCAAGGCGACGCAGAAGATCACCAAGGCCATGCAGATGGTCGCCGCCTCGAAACTGCGCCGCGCGCAGATCGCGGCCGAAGCCGCACGGCCTTACGCCGAACGGATGGACGCGGTCATCGCGTCGATCGCGGGTGCCGCGGCCGGATCCGGCACCGGCCCGGCGCTGCTCGGCGGCACCGGCAAGGACCAGGTTCACCTGCTGCTGGTCTGCACCGGCGAGCGTGGCCTGTCCGGCGCCTTCAACTCCTCGATCGTCCGCCTCGCCCGCGAACGCGCGCTGGCGCTGATGAACCAGGGCAAGGAAGTGAAATTCTTCTGCGTGGGTCGCAAGGGTTACGAGCAGCTTCGCCGCACCTTTGATCGCCAGATCGTCGAGCATCTCGAATTGCGCTCTATCCGTCAGCTCGGTTTCGTCAATGCCGAGGACATCGCGAAAAAGGTTCTCGCGCGCTTCGACAATGCCGAATTCGATGTCTGCACCCTGTTCTTCTCGCGCTTCAAGACGGTGATCGAACAGATCCCGACCGCGCAGCAGATCATCCCGCTGGTGGTGAAGGCGAACGCCGTCACCGAGGGCGCCGCGCCGACTTATGAATACGAGCCGGAAGAAGACGAAATTCTGACTGGCCTGCTGCCGCGCAATCTCGCGGTGCAGATTTTCCGCGCACTGCTCGAGAACACCGCTTCGTTCTATGGCGCGCAGATGAGTTCGATGGACAACGCCACGCGTAATGCCGGCGACATGATCCGCAAGCAGACGCTGATCTACAACCGTACCCGCCAGGCGGCGATTACCAAGGAGCTGATCGAGATCATCTCCGGCGCCGAGGCGATCTAGCCACAACATTCCGGCCGCGAGGCCGTCGTTTCAAGTTTTGGACTTCAAGGAGAAGTTTTCATGGCTACCCCCGCCAACCAGACCGGCCGCATCACCCAGGTCATCGGCGCCGTCGTCGACGTGCAGTTCGAAGGCCATTTGCCCGCGATTCTGAGCGCCATCACCACCATGAACGGCAGCAACCGTCTGGTGCTTGAAGTCGCCCAGCATCTCGGCGAATCGACGGTCCGCGCCATCGCGATGGACACCACCGAAGGTCTGGTCCGCGGCCAGGAAGTCAGCGACACCGGCAACCCGATCATGGTTCCGGTCGGCGCCGGCACGCTCGGCCGCATCATGAATGTGATCGGCGAGCCGATCGATGAGGGCGGTCCGATCGTCGCGGAAGGTCTGCGCGCGATCCACCAGGAAGCGCCGAAATACACCGACCAGTCCACGGAAGCTGAAATTCTCGTCACCGGCATCAAGGTCGTCGATCTGCTCGCACCCTACGCCAAGGGCGGCAAGATCGGCCTGTTCGGCGGTGCTGGCGTCGGCAAGACCGTGCTGATCCAGGAACTGATCAACAACGTCGCGAAAGCGCATGGCGGCAATTCGGTATTCGCCGGCGTCGGCGAGCGGACCCGCGAAGGCAACGATCTCTATCACGAGTTCATCGAGTCGAAGGTCAACGCCGACCCGCACAATCCCGATCCGGAAGTGAAGTCGAAGTGCGCCCTTGTGTTCGGCCAGATGAACGAGCCCCCGGGCGCCCGCATGCGCGTCGCGCTGTCCGGCCTGACCGTGGCCGAACATTTCCGCGACCAGGGCCAGGACGTGCTGTTCTTCGTCGACAACATCTTCCGCTTCACCCAGGCAGGTTCTGAGGTGTCGGCGCTGCTGGGCCGCATTCCGTCGGCGGTGGGCTACCAGCCGACGCTGGCGACCGACATGGGCGCGCTGCAGGAGCGCATCACAACCACGACCAAGGGATCGATCACCTCGGTGCAGGCGATCTACGTGCCGGCCGACGACATGACCGATCCGGCGCCCGCGGCCTCGTTCACCCACATGGACGCAATGACCGTGCTCAACCGCGCGATCTCGGAAAAGGGCATCTACCCCGCCGTGGATCCGCTCGACTCGACCTCGCGCATGCTGTCGCCGCTGATCGTCGGCCAGGAGCACTACGAGACCGCGCGCATGGTCCAGCAGGTGCT
>JACMOT010000621.1 GCA_014377915.1 Tardiphaga sp. | reverse complement strand
GGCTGCGGATCGATCTCGGCGCCGATGCGCGCAATCCCGGCATCCATGCCGAGGAGGATTTCATCAAGGGCGCCATCTAGGTGCAGGACGTGGGCTCGCAACTGGCGGCGCTGTTGTCCCGGGCCAAGCCGGGCGAGCAGGTGGTCGACCTCTGCGCCGGAGCTGGCGGGAAGACGCTGGCGCTGGCGGCGATGATGCAGGGCAAGGGCCGGTTGATCGCCACCGGCAGCGACAAGCGCCAGCTCGCGCCGAACCATGAGCGGGTGTCGCGGGCGGGCGTGCATAATTGCGACATCCGCACCCCGAAGGGGCCGGACGACACATTGAACGACATCCATGCTTCCGCCGACCTGGTGGTGATCGATGCGCCGTGCACCGGCACCGGCACCTGGCGCCGCAACCCCGATGCGAAGTGGCGAATCCGCCCCGGCGCGCTCGAGGTGCGCATCAAGGACCAGATCGAAGTGCTTGATCGCGCTGTCGATCTCGTCAAGCCCGGCGGTCGCCTCGCTTACATCACCTGCTCGGTGCTGCCGCAGGAAAACAACGACCAGATCCGCGCCTTCATCGCCCGCCAGCCGGATTTTTCGGTGGTGCCGGTCGAGCAGGTGACCTCGGCGCTGTGGGACAAGGCCGAGGCGTTCGCCGCCGCCACGCTGCACAGCCCGGAAGGCCTGCTGATGACGCCGCGCCGCACCGGCACCGACGGATTCTTTGTCTCGGTATTGCGACGAAAAAGCTGAGCTGTAGGGTGGGCAATGGCGCGCTTGCGCCGTGCCCACATGGTCCGTGCGAGTTGCGACGTGGGCACGCTTCGCTTTGCCCACCCTACCACCGACGCGGCGCGGTAGACTGAGCCATGTTTCACCACGACCTCCACTCGCTTCGCCTGTTCGTCGCCATCTGCGAATTGCGCAGCCTGAGCCGGGCCGCCGAGCGCCTCAACATGGCGCTGTCGGCGGCGAGCCGGCGATTAAAGCTGTTCGAGGAGGAGATCGGCGCGCCGCTGGTACGGCGGCTGCCACACGGGCTGGAATTGACCACCGCGGGGATTACCGCCGAGCGCTATGCGCAATCGGTGTTGCGGATGGCCGATCAGCTTGCCGTCAACATGGAGGAGCACCGTTCCGGCGTGCGCGGCCGGATTCGCGTCAGCGCGTCGAGCTCGGCGCTGGTGCAGAAGCTCGCCGGCGACCTCGCTCATTTCGCGCGCGAAAATCCCGAGATCAAGATCGACCTGGAGGAGCGGCCCACCGCCGAGACCATCGAGGCGCTGGTGCGCCAGCAGGCCGATGTCGGCGTCATCGTGCGCGGTCCGATGAACCATGGATTCGAGGCCTTTCCCTACGCCCGCGATCGGCTGGCGGTGGCGGTGTTCGAGGGGCATCGGCTGTCGGACCGCGCCAGCCTGACCTTTGCCGATATTTTTGACGAGGAATTTGTCGCGCTCGACACCGGCACCGCGGTGCACCGGCTGATCGCTGGCAAGGCGCGTGAGGCTGGCCGTATCCTCAATAATCGCGTTCAGGTTCGCACCTTCGACGTGATGTGCCAGATGGTGCAGCACCAGCTCGGCATCGGCATCCTGCCGGAAACCGCGCTGCGGCCGATCGCCGACGCGCTGGGGTTGAAGCTGATCACGCTCGACGAGACATGGGCGGCGCGCGACATCGACGTCATCGTGCCGGCCAGTGTCGCGCTCGACCCGCCCACCGCGCGGCTGATCAACCGGTTATTGTCCGTTTCTGATTTCGATTAAATAGAAACCAGCCTACATGTTTTTCCAATCCACGAAATCACAAAACTGACATAGCCTCTTGGCGAAGGGGATCAGCTTGGTCGTGGAAGTTGCAGCAGAATCAGAGGATGCCGCGAGGCGTGCCATCGCATGGGCGCGCCAGCTGAACCCGCAATTGCGGGCCTTTGTCGAGATTTTCGAGCGGGCGGCCAAGGCTCAGTCCGGTCCGCTGGGCGGTATGCCGTTCGCCGTGAAGGATCTGCTCGATGTCGCCGGACGGGCGCCGACGCTGGGTCTGGCGCGGGCGCCCGGCGCGATTCCGGCGAACACGGCGCCGGTGGTCGAAACGCTGCGTGCGCTGGGCGGTCGCCTGATCGGCTTCACCGCGATGACGCCGCTGGCCTATGAGCCGTCCGGGGCCAATGCGCTGCGGGGGCGTCCGGTCAATCCGTGGAGTGCCGATCATATTTGCGGCGGGTCGTCGCCCGGCTCGGCGGTGGCCGTGGCCGCCGGCATCGTGCCGGTGGCGCTGGGGTCCGACACCGGCGGTTCGCTGCGGATTCCGGCGCAATGCTGCGGCGTCACGGCCTGGAAGCCGACCCGGGATCTGGTGCCGCTGGGCGGCGCCATGGCGCTGGCGCCGTCGCTCGACACGATCGGCTTTCTCGCCCGCGGCGCGGCGGATCTGATCGCGATCGCGGAGGCCTTTTCCGGCGCCAACGGCGGATCCCCGATCACCCGGCTGGCGGTGGCGCGCGACGTGATCGGCGATTGCGACCGCTGCATCGATCGCGGCGTGGGAAACGTCGAAATGGTGTTGCAAGCGCAGGGAATTCACCTCAGCGAGACCCGGCTCGCGGCGCTGATCGCGGCCTGCGACGCGCCGGTGATGACGCTGATGCAAGGCGAGGCGGCGCGCGCGCATCAGGCGCTGATCGCCACCGGCGGCCTGCCGGCGACGTTGGCGACCCGGCTCGGCAAGGGGCAGTCGATCGACGACGCGCAGCTCGGCGAGGCGCGGCGCTTGTTGGCTGAACTTGCACAGGATGCCCTCGATGCTGCGTTCGATGCGGCCGACGCGATCCTGCTGCCGGTGATGCGGATCCGCACGCCGACGGTGGCGGTGTGCGAGCCGGGCTCGCTGACCTTCTCGGCGCGCACGCTGTACGAACTGTCCGCGCTGACCCGCTGGGTCAACGGGCTCGGACTGCCGGCCATCGCCATTCCCTGCGGCTTCGACCATGATGGCCTGCCGATGGCGGTGCAGATCGTCGGCCGACCGAATCGCGACGTGGCCCTGCTGAAATTCGCGGCCGCGCTGCAGGGCCGCACCGACTGGCACGGCCGCACGCCCGCCGGGATCGCCCAACCTACTGGAGAATTCGCATGACGTCCGCCGCGCGCTGCCCAGCGCTATCGCACCTGCGCGTGCTGGATCTGACCCGGGTCCGCGCCGGCCCGACCTGTTGCCGGGTGCTCGCCGATTTCGGCGCCGACGTGATCAAGATCGAGGCCCCCGACGGCATCGATCCCAATGAAAGCATGTCCGGCGCGCGGCTCGGCTACGACATGCAGAACCTGCATCGCAACAAGCGCTCGCTGACGCTCAATTTGAAAAAGGCCGAAGGGCTCGCGGTTTTCCTGAAGCTGGTCGCTACCGCCGATGTGGTGGTCGAGAATTATCGCCCCGACGTCAAGGAGCGGCTCGGCATCGGCTATGAAGCGTTGCGTGCCATCAATCCGCGCATCATCCTGGCCTCGATCTCCGGCTTCGGCCAGGACGGTCCGTACCAGAAGCGCGCCGGTTTCGATCAGATCGCGCAGGGCATGGGCGGGCTGATGTGGATCACCGGCCTGCCGGATCAGGGCCCGGTGCGCGCTGGCATCGCGGTCGCGGATTCCACCGCGGGACTGTATGCCGCGACCGGCATTCTGGTGGCGCTGGCCGAACGCGAAAAATCCGGACTGGGGCAGTGGGTGCAGACCTCGCTGCTTGAGGCGCAGATTGCGATCTGCGATTTCCAGGCGGCGCGCTATCTGGTCGATGGCGTCGTGCCACCGCAGGCCGGCAACGACCATCCCTATTCGACGCCGATGGGGGTGATGCAGACCAGCGACGGTTTCATCAACATCGGGGTTGGCGGCGATGGACAGTGGCAATCGCTGTGTCAGGCGCTCGAGCTTCCCGGCCTCGCCACGCATCCCGCCTACGCCACGCCGGACGATCGCTTCCGCAACCGGCCGGCATTGATGCAGTTGCTGGCGCCGTTCTTCCTTGGCGACAGCTCCGCCAATCTGCTGGCCAAACTGGAACGTCACAGCGTACCGGCCGGCCCGATCTATCATATGGACGAGGTGTTCGCCGATCCGCAGGTTCGTCACCTCGGGATCGCGCAAACAGTGCATCATCCGCTGCGCGGCGATATTGCTTTGGTCGGCCAGCCGGTCGGGTTGTCGCGGACGCCGGCCTCGATCAGGACGGCGATCCCGGACAAGGGCGAGCACTCCGACGCGGTGCTTGCGGAAGCCGGCCTGCGCGGTGACGAGATCGCCGCGTTGCGGCAAAACGGGGTGATCTGACATGAGCAAACCATCCACCGGCACTCCCTGGGTTCGCTACGAGGCGGTGGACGGGGTCGCCACGCTGACCATCGATCAGCCCGCCCGGATGAATGCGATGACCCTGGACATGTGGTTGAGCGTGCCCGAGTTGATCGCACGGGCCGAGGCGGACGCGAGCGTGCGCGTGATTGCCATCACCGGAGCCGGTGATCGGGCGTTCTCCGCCGGCGCGGATATTTCGGAATTTGCCGAGAAGCGCAGCGGCGACGCCGCCGTGGCGGCCTATGATCATGCGGTGGCCGCGGCCGACGACGCGCTCGGCCATGCCGGCAAGCCGACGGTAGCGGTGATCGCCGGCACGTGTTTCGGCGGCGGGATGGGCATTGCGATGCATTGCGACCTGCGCATTGCCGCCTCGCATAGCCGCTTTCGCATTCCGGCCGCGCGGCTCGGCCTTGGCTACGGCTATGCCATCATCGATCTGATGGTGCGCAAGCTCGGCATGGGGCCGGTCGCGGACCTGCTGTTCAGCGCGCGGATCGTGGACGCGACCGAGGCGTTCCGGCTCGGCCTGGTCAACCAGATGTTCGAACATGACAGCTTCCGTGCCGAGGCCGCCGCCTATCTGGCCCGCATCGCGGGCAACGCGCCATTGACGCTGCGCGCCATCAAGGGCGCGCTGGTCGAGATCACAAAACCCGATTTCGAACGCGATGTTGGCGCGGTTGATGCATTGGTGGACGCGTGTTTCAAAAGCGCGGACTATCGGGAAGGCCAGGCGGCCTTCCGGGAAAAAAGGGATCCTGTGTTCAAGGGCACGTGATCGCGGCAATGGACGGCCTGTCGTCCTGATGGAGAAGTGAACATGACGCGTCGCATCGTTTTGGCCGGGCTTTCGGCCCTGGGATTGCTGGCCGTGTTGCCGGCCACAGCCATGGCGCAGGCCACGCCAGTCACGCTGACCGTCGGCTATCAGAAGGTCGGCCATCTCGCGCCAATCGTGCTGATCGCCGATGACCTCAAGAAAGAGGGGGTCGAGATCAAGCTGGTCGAATTCGCGCGTTACGCCGATGCGCGCACCGCGCTGCTGGCCGGTTCGCTCGATGTCGCCTCGGTCGGCCCCGCCGATCTCGCCATCTCGATCGCCAACGGCTCGTCCAACATGGTCGGTATCATGGGCGTCGGCGGTTCGCCGAAATATCTGATCGCCGGCAAGGGCAAGAAATTCGATAGCTGGGACGATATCAAGGGCAAGAAGATCGCGATCGCGCCGGGCTCGGCGGTCTGGTTTCAGTTCGCCGCGACCCTGATCGAGAAGGGTATTCCGTACAACTCGTTCACCGCCGTGAACATCCAGGGCGGCGGCGCCAATTTCGATCAGGCGCTGGAGAAGGGCGAGGTTGACGCGATCGCTACCTGGGAGCCGTTCGAGTCGATCCCGGTCATGAAGGGCTATGGTGAATTCGCCAAGAATCTCGACTACTCGATTTCCAAATCGGTTGGCGCCGAACTCGGCATGCTGGTCGCGAACAATGCAGCGGTGACCGGCAAGCGCGAAGCCGTGCAGAAATACGTCACCGCCTATGTCGCGAAGATGAAGGAGCTGGAGGCTTCCAAGCCGAAATTCGGCGCCGCGATTTCGACGCTGACCGGGCTCGAGGCCGACGTCGCGCTGAAGGTGGCGGAAGTGATTGAACTCGGTCCGGTGATCAGCCCGGAGCAGATCAAGGCGCAGGCCAAGGCGTTCAACGAGCTCGGCGTGATCCCGAAGGATGTGTCCGGCGAAATCGACAAATACTGGGACGGCTCGTTCCTCGCCACCGCGATGAAAAAATAACGAACAGGCGCGCCACTTCGGCGCGCCTTTCTCCCGACGACAGGAAGGCCCCCGCCACCCATGAGCATGACTCTCGGCAAAAGCGATGTGGTTCGCCCCGTGCGCAGGAAAAGCGCACCGGCGACCCGCTTCATGTCGTCGCGGATCGGCAAGACGGTGCTCGCCGTGCTGCTGCCGGTGCTGCTGGTGGCGCTGTGGCAACTGGCGGGCACCGACGGATCGCTGGCCGGCGGCGCGCTGCCGACGCCGGACCGGGTCTGGAAGGCGTGGCTGATCTGGGCGTTCGGCACGCCCGGCCCGATGACGCTGTCGCCCTATGTCGGCAATTGGGCCGAGGCGGTGATGTTCTCGATGGAACGGGTCGGCAAGGGCTTTGCGCTGGCGATCGTGCTCGGCGTGCCGCTCGGCATCATCATTGGCTGGTCGAAGCTGGTCGCGGCGATGGTCGATCCGACCATCCAGTGGCTGCGCCCGGTGCCGATCACCTCCTGGCTGCCGATCTCGATCGCGGTGTTCGGCATCAGCGATTTTGGGGCGGTGTTCCTGATCACGATCGGCGCGTTCTATCCGATCGTCATCAACACCACGCAGGGCGCGCGCGACGCCGACAAGAACTGGATTCGCGCCGCACTGATGATGGGCGCCGGCCCGTGGGACGTGATGCGACGCGTGGTGCTGCCGGCGGCCATGCCGGCGATCTTCACCGGGCTGCGGATCGGGCTCGGCATCGGCTGGACCGCGGTGATCGTGTCGGAAATGGTCGCGGTGAAATCCGGCCTCGGCTACGTGCTGTGGGATGCCTATTACGTCGGCCGGATGGACATCGTGATCGCCGACATGGTGTCGATCGGGCTGTTCGGATTCCTGTCCGACTGGGCGATCGTGCGGCTTGAACTCTGGGCGCTGCGCTGGCGCCGCCTGCAATCCTTCAATCAGTAGGCCAGCATCATGGGCACGATCAATTTCACTTCCGCGTCAAAAACCTATCCCGGCGCCACCGGCGTGCGCGCGCTCGACGACGTCAATTTCAGCATCGGTGAGGGCGAGTTCGTGGCTTTGCTCGGCCCTTCCGGCTGCGGCAAGTCGACCTTGCTGAACCTCGTCGCCGGCTTCGAGGACCTCACCGAAGGCTCGATGACGTTCAACGATCATGCCGTCACCCGGCCGGGGCCGGACCGCGGCGTCGTGTTCCAGGAGGCCTCGTTGCTGCCCTGGCTGTCGGTGTGGGAGAACGTCGTGTTCGGCCCGCAGGTGCAGAAGATCGCCAAATCCGACTACGAGCCGCGCGCCCGCGAAATGCTCAAGATCGTCGGGCTGGAGAATTTCCATGCCGCGCTGCCGGTGCAATTGTCCGGCGGCATGCGGCAGCGGGTGGGCATTGCGCGTGCGCTGGTGATGCAGCCGAAGGCGTTGCTGATGGACGAGCCGTTTGGGGCACTGGACGCGCAGACCAGGCTGTCGATGCAGCAATTGCTGCTCGACGTCTGGCAGACGCTGAAGACCACGGTGCTGTTCGTCACCCATGACATCGACGAGGCGATCCTGCTCGCCGACCGCGTCTGCGTGATGACCGCGCGGCCCGGCCGCATCACCCGCGATATTCCCATTACCCTGCGCCGGCCGCGCTCGATCGATGACCTTACCTCGTCGGACTTCACGCAGTTCAAGGCCATGATCATGGCCGAGATGCGCGGCGCGCACGACAACCACTGACCGGAAACAACAAGATGACCAATCCGCGCATTCCCTACCGATTGTCCTCGGCGCGTCCGAAACTGCCGGATTTCCAGGACAAGAAGATCCTGGTCCAC
This sequence comes from Tardiphaga sp., assembly GCA_014377915.1. The sequence continues at coordinate 1,739 of JACMOT010000621.1, read as the reverse complement.
TTCGTCGTCAATGTGGAGCACTGGCAGTTCGAGAGCGCGATGCCGCGCACCATCATCACGCCGCCGCATGGCAAGGAGACGATTCCGGACGTGCCGAATTTTTCCTGGGCGGATTACGGCATGCGCGCCGGCATGCCGCGCCTGCTCGAACTGCTCGACGGCATCCCGGCATCGACTTCGATCAATGCCGGCGTCATCGACGCCTATCCGTCGGCCGCCGAGGCGATGCTGAAGGCCGGCTGGGAATTCATCGGCCACGGCATGCACCAGAAGGCCACCAACCATGTCGAGGGCGGCGAGGAGCAACTGATCACCGCCTGTCTCGACAAGATCGAGAAATTCACCGGGGCGCGGCCGCGCGGCTGGCTGTCGCCGGGCCTGCGCGAAACCGTCGACTCGCCGGACCTGATGAAGAAAGCCGGCCTCGATTATGTCTGCGACTGGGTGGTCGATGATCTGCCGTCGTGGATGACCACCAAGCACGGCCCGCTGCTGGCAATGCCGTATAATCTCGAGGTCAATGATTCGATCATCTACGCCGTCGAACGTCACGCCACCGGCGAGATGCTGAAGCGGCTATTGCATACGCTGCGCCGCTTCGAGACCGAGACCTCGGATAATCCGCGCGTGCTGGCGATCGGGCTGCATCCGCATCTGATCTCGGTGCCGCACCGGATTCATGAATTGGACGGCATGATCGAATTGCTGCGCGCCTCCGACCAGACCGTGTTCACCACCGGCAGTGCGATCTGCGACTGGTTCTCCGCCGCCCAAACCCCGGAAGCATGACCATGGATCTCGATCTCACAGGCAAAAGCGTTCTCATCACCGGCGGCTCCAAGGGCATCGGCCTGGCCTGCGCCACGGTATTCCTGCAAGAGGGTTGCTCGGTCGTTCTGGTATCGCGCGACGCCGCGGTGCTGGAGACGGCGGCGGCCAGTTTGAAACATCTCGGCCCGGTTGCGACCTGCGCGGCGGACCTGTCGCAGGGCAACGAGCGCGAGCGGCTGCACAGCCTGCATCCCGACGTCGACATCCTGGTCAACAATGCCGGCGCGATTCCCGGCGGCGGGCTGCTCGATCTGACCATGGAGCGCTGGACCGAGGCGTGGTCGCTGAAGGTGATGGGCTACATTCACCTGACCCAGCTTTACCTCGGCGCGATGAAGGCCAGGAGCGCCGGCACCATCGTCAACATCATCGGCGCGGCGGGGCGCTCGCCGCGCTATGATTACCTCTGCGGCGCCACCGGCAACGCCGCGCTGATGGCCTTTACCAGCGCCGTCGGCGGCAAGTCCGGCGATTGGGGGGTGCGCTGCTTCGGCATCAACCCCGCGGCGACCCGGACCGACCGCATGATCACGCTGGCCAAGACCAAGGCCAAAACCGCTTACGGCGACGAAAGCCGCTGGGAAGAGACGTTGAAAGGCCTGCCGCTCGGCCGGGCCATCGATCCGCTCGAAATCGCCCGCAGCGCGGCGTTTCTGGCGTCGCCGGCCTGTGGTTACGTCAACGGCACGGTGCTGGACGTCGATGGCGGCATGGCGTTCCGGGGGTAGGGACGGGCATAATCGGGCTCCGGTCTAACCCCGTCATTGCGAGTTCGGCACCGGCCTTTTTTGGCCGATCCTGAGATATGAAAAGATAGGGTTCGTGTCCCGGACGCGGTGCGGCATTCTTATGCCGCTCCGCAGAGCCGGGACCGCATCAGGCGACCGCGTTTCTGGCGGTCCCGGCTC
>JACMOT010000620.1 GCA_014377915.1 Tardiphaga sp. | reverse complement strand
TGGCGGGATCAGTTTTCGCGGGTCGCGCTCCCGCAGCATTTCCGGCGTCATGTCCTCGTTCAGCAGCAGCTTCAGCCAGTCCAGCAGTTCGGAGGTCGAGGGCTTTTTCTTCAGGCCGGGCACTTCACGCACCTCGAAGAAGATCCGCATCGCTTCCGCCACCAGGCGCTGCTTGATGCCGGGGAAATGCACCTCGACGATCTGGTTCATCGTCTCGATGTCCGGGAACTTGATGTAATGGAAGAAGCAGCGGCGCAGGAAGGCGTCGGGCAATTCCTTCTCATTGTTCGAGGTGATCATCACGATCGGGCGCTTCACCGCCTTGATGGTCTCGCCGGTCTCGTAGACATGGAATTCCATGCGGTCGAGTTCGAGCAGCAGATCGTTGGGGAATTCGATGTCGGCCTTGTCGATCTCGTCGATCAACAGCACCGGGCGCTCGGGATGGGTGAAGGCCTCCCACAATTTGCCGGGCTTGATGTAGTTGCCGATGTCGGAGACGCGGGCATCGCCGAGCTGGCTGTCGCGCAGCCGCGACACCGCGTCGTATTCGTAGAGGCCCTGCTGCGCCTTGGTGGTGGACTTGATGTGCCAGGTCAGCAGCGGCGCACCCAGCGCCTTCGCCACTTCCTCGGCCAGCACGGTCTTGCCGGTGCCGGGTTCGCCCTTGACCAGCAGCGGCCGCTCCAGAACGATCGCCGCGTTGACGGCGATCTTGAGGTCGTCGGTGGCCACGTAGTTCTTGGTGCCGGTGAATTTCATCGAATCTGCCTTGTCATCATTGCCGGGTGGTTGCCTGCCGACACGCAACGACCGCCCGGAGGCGGTCGCGGAGGCAGCTGGAGGGGTCATACCACTTTTCGACCCCAAACTTTTCAACCCCAAGTCTAATTGAATTGGCGGTCAGGTCCAGCGGCCATTCAGTCCTTGCCGGGCGCATCTGATGATGCCGAACATATCATCGGAAGGAAAACAGCGCGGGCTCAGCCGTGCTGAATCAGTCCGTTGTCGAAATATTCGTGGGGCAATGCCGAATAGGCGACGACGCGGTCGCGGCCCTGCCGCTTGGCTTCGTACAGCGCCAGATCCGCTTCGCCCACCAGCGTCGCCTCGTTCGGCGTGCGAGCGTCGCGGTCGGAAACGCCAATGCTGACGGAGAGATAGCCGCGCGCGGCGGCGTTGGGAATTTTCAGCGCGCGGACCCCGAGCCGGACCGCCTCGGCCACGATCAGCGCCTCGGCCTCGGTCTCACCGGGCAGGATGATCGCGAATTCCTCGCCGCCATAGCGTGCCGACAGCGCCGCGGTGTTGACGGTGGCCGCGGCGACGACGGCCGCCACCCGCTTCAGGCATTCATCGCCGGCCTGGTGGCCCATGCTGTCATTGTAGCCCTTGAAATAGTCGATATCGAGCAGCAGCACCGAAATGTCGGCGTGCCGCTCATATTCGCGGCGCAGGAACGTGTCGAAGGTGCGGCGGTTCGCCAGTTCGGTCAGTCCGTCGGTGGTGGCGAGCTGCGACAGCCGGCCGTTCAAGGCCGTGAGTTCATCCTGCATCAGCTTGCGCTGGGTGACGTCGCGCAGCACCGACCACTTCGATCCTGTCGTGGTCGTCGGCCCGGGACGCCAGTTTGAAATTGATTTCCACCCAGGCCAGCGAACCATCATCGCGATAGGTGCGGAAAACCACGGTACGGGTTACCGTGGGATCGGTGAGCTGCGAAGTGGCCAGTTTCACCGCGGTAATGTCGTCCGGATGCACCAGTTCGAAGCAGGAACGTCCGATCAGTTGCTGTGGATCGAGGCCGAGGACGAACGCGACGGAGTGCGAGACGAAAACAAAATTGCCGCGGCGATCCAGCAGGATCACGACGTCGGCGATATTATCGGCCAGCAGCCGGTAGCGCGATTCCCGCTCGCGCAGCACCGTCTCCATGTTGACGCGAAACCGCAATTGCGTCGACAGCAGTGCCGCGAGCAGGATCACGCTGCACAGCAGAACCGAGGCGACCGCGATATCGCCCTGCAGGTTGCCGCGCCAGGCGGCGAGCACCCGCGCCTCGGGGATCGCCAGGGTGACGAGCACCGGGTATTGCAGGCTTTTTTCATAGCCGAAATATTTCGCGATGCCGTCGAACGGCGACACGATCTTGTAATAGCCGGCGCTGCTGTCCTGCAATTTGCCCTGGAACAGCGACGTCGCGGACAGATTCTTGCCAGCCCCCATCGACGGCCAGTGCGCCAGTACGATCCCGTCGGTACGGATCATGCTGACACCGGCCTGATCGCCAAGTCGGAACGTCTTGTAGAAATCGGTGAAATAATCGCTGTCGATCGTGGCAACCAGCACGCCGCTGAAGTGGTCGTCCTGGTCGGTCAGCCGCCGCGACAGCACGATGGTCTTGCCACCATCAAGGCGGGACGGCAGCGGCTCGCTGATACGCAGGGCCGGGTCGATATTGGATCGGTGATAGAGGAAGTAGCTGAGCTCGGGGCCATCTGGCCGCGGCAGTTGCGGTAGCGAGGAATATCGCCAGGCGCCTGCAGTATCCAGCACGATGATTTCCTGCAACTGCGGCAACATGCTCACGGTTCCTGCGAGGAACTGATTGAAGCGGTCCGGCCTTGGGGACTGGTATCTCAATAGGTCGACCATGCCGTTCATGGCGACGTCCACGGCCTGGAACGTATGCGACGCGTGCTCGGCGAGCGAATGCGCCAGATTCTGAATATCGATCGCATTTTGCGCGAGCGCCGCTTTGCGCGCATCGACGGCTTTCCAGATCACCAGCCCGAGCACGCATGCGCTCATCATCAGCACGAACAACGTGACGATGACGCCGGGGGCGGACAGCCGGCTTGGTGCATTGCTGCTTGTTATGGATGGCGGCATCAAGCGAGACTGCATTTGAGACAGATACGTGCCATCACGATGGCGGTTGTCGCTTTCATGATAGATAATAACGTCGGCATTTGCGCGCCCGCCATGGGGCTTGGTTACTGTCGCCAAAACGGTTGACATAAGTACCTGCGGTGGACTCGCGCGCCCTCAGATCGTACCGTTTGGCGGAATTTTCGGCCGGCAGCGGGCGCGGAAAGCGGTGACACGGATCGGCGCATGACGGTGGCCTGGCCCGCGGCGCGTACGGTTCTACCATACGGGGCTTGACGGACGCCGACGGTCGGGCAATCTATCAATCATGTTCCTACAGTTCTTCACATCGCTGCGCGATGCTCAGGTGCCGGTCACCCTGCGCGAATACCTCACCTTGATGGAGGCGCTCAACGCCGACCTCGCGGAACAGTCGATCGATCATTTCTATTACCTGTCGCGCACGACGCTGGTGAAGGACGAGCGTAACCTCGACAAGTTCGACCGGGTGTTCGGCACCGTGTTCAAGGGCCTTGAAAGCCTGCTCGACGGTATGGAAAAGGCGGAGATTCCGGCTGAATGGCTGAAGAAGCTGGCCGAAAAATACCTCACCGAGGAAGAAAAGAAGCAGATCGAGGCGATGGGCTGGGACAAGCTCATGGAGACCCTGCGCGAGCGCCTCAAGGAACAGAAGGGCCGCCACCAGGGCGGCAGCAAATGGATCGGTACCGCCGGCACCTCGCCATTCGGCGCCGAGGGCTACAATCCCGAAGGCGTGCGGATCGGCCAGGACAGGAGCCGCCACCAGCGCGCGGTCAAGGTCTGGGACAAGCGCGAGTTCAAGGACCTCGACGGCAATGTCGAGCTCGGCATCCGCAACATCAAGGTGGCGCTGCGGCGGCTGCGCAAATTCGCCCGCACCGGCTCGCCGGACGAACTTGATCTCGACACCACCATCCGCGAAACCGCCAACCACGGCTATCTCGACGTCCATATGCGGCCGGAGCGGCGCAACGCGGTCAAGGTGCTGGTGTTCTTCGACATCGGCGGCTCGATGGATTCCCATGTCGAACAGGTCGAGGAATTGTTCTCGGCGGCGAAGAGCGAATTCAAGCACATGGAATATTTCTACTTCCACAACTGCCTCTATGAGGGCGTGTGGAAGCAGAATCGGCGTCGCTTCACCGATCGTACGCCGACCTGGGACGTGCTTCACAAATATGCGCATGACTACAAGATCGTGTTCGTCGGCGATGCGTCGATGTCGCCTTACGAGGTGATGGTCCCTGGCGGCTCGGTTGAGCACGTCAATGAGGAGGCGGGTTCGGTCTGGCTCGAACGCATCACGCAAACCTATCCCAACGCGGTCTGGCTTAATCCGGTGGCGAAGCGACACTGGGACTATTCGGAATCCACCACGCTGATCCGCCGCCTGTTTTCCGAGCGGATGTATCCCCTGACCATCGAGGGACTCGAAGGCGCGATGAAGGAACTGGTGCGCAAAGCCTAGCACTTGCGCTGGACGCGGCGCGGTACGCCGGGCTGCTTTGGGGCCCGCAATAACGCCGGTGTCCGCGACGTTTCGATCCAGCGGAGCGGCGTAACGGCGCCGCGCCGCCTACGCAACAAGGAACACCATGACGCAAACCATTACCCGCGGCATCAAGGCGATGATCGACGAGGCCAATGCGCTGATCGAAACCATGGACGCTCGGGCGGTCATGGATGCGGTGGCGCGTGGCGATGTCGTGATCGTCGATATTCGCGACCCCCGCGAGATCGAGCGCGACGGCCGGATTCCCGGCACTTTCTCCTGCACGCGCGGCATGCTGGAATTCTGGATCGATCCGGAAAGCCCCTATGCCAAACCGGTGTTCCAGGAGGACAAGAAATTCATCTTCCATTGCGCGGGCGGCATGCGCTCCGCACTGGCGGCCAAGACCGCGCATGAGATGGGTCTCGCACCGGTGGCGCATATGGCCGGCGGCTTCGCCGCCTGGCGCGAGGCCGGCGGCGCGGTCGAGAAGGTCGAGCCGCGGAAGAAGGATTGAGATACTCCGCTGCCTCCACGTCATTGCGAGGTCAGGGAAAGCCAATTGGCTTTCCCCTTAGCGGAGCGACGCGGCAATCCAGAAGCAGCATGCGCTGAAGAGCTGGATTGCTTCGTCGCAAGGGCTCCTCGCAATGACAGCTGAACTGACAGGACAAATGATGACCACCATCACCGACCCGCTGGTCTCCACCGACTGGCTCGCCGCCCGCCTCAATGATCCCACCGTCAAGATCCTCGACGCCTCGTTCAAGTTGCCGGGCGTGCTGCCGCTGCCGAAGGACGACTATCTCGCGGCGCACATTCCTGGCGCGGCGTTCTTCGATGTCGACGCCATCAGCGATCATGGCGTCGCGCTGCCGCACATGTTTCCCAGCGAAGGCAGCTTCGCCGATGGCGTCGGCGCGCTCGGCGTCTCCAATGCCGACACGGTGGTCGTCTATGATGGCGGCGGTTGGGTCGCCGGTCCGCGGGCGTGGTGGATGTTTCTCGCCTTCGGCCATGCCGATGTGCGCGTACTCGATGGCGGCCTGCAGAAATGGCGCGCCGAAGGCCGCCCGGTGACGAGCGGCGAGGCGGATCCTGTGCCGGCCAGCTATGCGGCCAGTTTCGATCCGGGATTCGTCCGCAGCCGGCAGCAGGTGGTTGCCAATCTCGACAGCCAGATCGCGCAGCTGGTCGATGCCCGGCCGCAGGGCCGTTTTGAAGGCAGCGTCCCCGAGCCGCGGCCCGGCATGCGTGGCGGCCACATTCCCGGCAGCCGCAACGTGCCATACGCGCAGCTTTTCGACCCCATCACGGGCGCCATGAAACCGCTGGACGAGTTGCGTCAGGCCTTCGTGGGCGCCGGCGTCGATCTCGACCGCTCGATCGTCACGACCTGCGGCTCCGGTGTCTCGGCGCTGGTGCTGACGCTGGCACTGTACCGGCTCGGCGTGCGCGGCACCGCGCTGTATGACGGGTCATGGGCGGAATGGGGCATGTCGGATGGACCGCCCGTCGCGACCGGGCCGGCGTAACCGCGCTCGGCCTATCGGGCCTGCGGCTGGGGGCCCAATGCGAACGGATCGTAGGGTTGTTGGGCCGTTCGTTGCGCGGCCAGCGCCGCGGCCCGTTGATCGGCCACGGCCTGCGCCCGGCGGGCTGCGATCCTGCGACGGGTAGCGACGCGTTGGGCCTTGAGTTTTTGCTCGGCGGCCGCGGCCGCGGCTTTCACATCGACCGGCGACGCAATCACGACTGGCGGGCCGCCCAGCGTCGCCACTTTGACCGACGCCAGGCCAAGGTCGGCTTTGGTGAGCGTCGTGATCGCCGGAGCGGCTTCCCGGTCTTGCGTCGCCGTGACCCTGGCTGGCGCGTCGGCCGGCGCAGCCGGCGCCGGTGTCACGACCTGAACCGGATCCGGCTGTGGTGGCGTCTCCTGTGGCGCGGCGGGAGCCGGCGAATCCGGAATTTCGACGTTAAGTGGGTGGACCGTCACCGCGGCGTCCGTAGCCGCGGGTGCGGAGCGCACGTCGTCCGGCCCAATCGATGGGGGAAGAGGGTCGCGGTTTTCCGGGATGCTGCCTGTCGCGATTTCCGAAGCCGGGGGATCGACCCGCAACGTCGCCAGCATTGGCG
>JACMOT010000619.1 GCA_014377915.1 Tardiphaga sp. | reverse complement strand
ATGACACCAGCCGCGGCCCCCGCCCCGACCACCGCGCCGAAGGCGCCCACGACCGCGGCGGCAGCGCCGAAGGCGGCTCCGGCCATGGCACCGAAGGCACCCGGCCAGGAGACCGCCACCGCCGCGATGCCCGGACAGCCCGCCGATACGATCGGTGACATCTGCCTGTTGCCGGAGATCGCGCGCGCGGCGCACTAAAGACCGCCGACGGAACGCGATAATCGTTGCCCGGATCCGCGGAGCGGCGTTTCGCGCCGCGGATCCAGGACGCAGGTGCCGGCTATTCGCCTGGTTCGCGCGGCTTGCCCATCAGCGCCGGCTGAAACAACAGTACCGCCGCCAGCGTCACCACGAAGGACAGCGCGAGCAACTTGCCCATGCTGGCGGTACCGGGGTGGTTGGACAGCCACAGGCTGCCGAACGCGGTCGCGGTGGTCAGCGCGCTGAAGAAAATCGCCCGGGTCAGCGCCGACTGCAACAGATTGGTATGGCCGGCACGCCACGCCGTCACATAGTAGATCTTGAACGCCACGCCGACACCGAGCAGCAGCGGCAGCGCGATGATGTTGGCGAAGTTCAACGGCAGCCCGATCAGCACACAGATTTCCAGCGTCACCGTCCCCGCCACCAGCAGCGGGATGATGGTCAGCAGCACGTCGCTGACCCGGCGCAGCGCCAGCCACAACAGCAGCGAGATCGACAGCAGCGCCCAGATCCCGGCGTGAATGAAGGCGGTGACGATGGTATCGCCCGACTTCAGGATCGAGATCGGGCCGCCGACGGCGAGCGGCTCCGACTTCAGCACCGCGTCGGCGAATTTGCGCAGCGTGTCATTATCGTTTGGATCACCCTTGGGCAGCGCCTCGACACGGATCTGGCCACCCTTGGTCTTCCATGCATTGACCAGGTCGGCCGGCAGTGTATCGAGACTGACGGGAGCGGCCTGCATCAGGCCGCGCAACTGCGCCAGCGCGATTTGCAGCGGCACCACGAAGGTCGCCTGCACCTTGTCGCGCAGTGACTGGCTGGCCTCGGCCGTCTTGGCCAATGCATCGGCCAGACGTTTCGACGCCAGGGCGCCGGGACCGGTCTGGCTGCCAGCGATCTTGCGCAGGCTGGCCGCTGAATCCTTCAGCGAGGTGACGTTCTCGACATCGGTCGGCGGCTTGTCGACCGAATCCGGATTAAGCGCCGGCTCCAGAATCGCGGCGCCGTCCTTGATGAATTTGAGCTTGGCCGGCTGATCATCGGGCACGAAGCTGTCGAGCGACATGGTGCGGGCGACTTCCGGCACCCTGGCGAGCCGCGCTTCGACCTCGCGCGCGCCCGCCTCGTTCGGCGCCATGATGTTGACGGCGTTGGCGCCGGTATTTGGATCCTTGCGCAGATCGAGGAAGGTCGCGATCGACTCTACCTTCGGATTACGCAAATTGATCGGGTTGAAGTCGAATTTGAGGAAATACAGCAATGGCAGACCGGCGATGGTCAGCAGCAGCGTGCCGCCGATGATCCAGTAGCGCTGCTTCTCGAGGAAATGATCGAGCGGCGCCAGGAAGGCATAGCCCAGCGGCTCCTTCTCGCCGGCGGGATTCAGCAGATCGAGCAGCGCGGGAAGGATGGTGATGCTGGTGAAGAATGCGATCATCATGCCGGCACCGGCGATCTTGCCGAGTTCCGACACACCTTTGTAGTCGGTGGGGAGGAACGACAAAAAGCCGGCGGCGGTCGCCATCGCCGCCAGCGACAGCGGGATCGCCGAATATTCGGCAGCCTTGATCAGCGAAGCCTGCAGATCGCCGCTCTTGTAGCGCTCGGAGCGATAGCGAACGCTGAACTGGATGCCGAAATCGACGCCAAGTCCCACGAACAGCACCGCGAAGGCAATCGACAGCAGGTTTAGCGACCCCACCATCATCAGGCCGACCGCGGTCGTAATCGCCAGACCGGCGAACAAAGTGATAAACACCGCGACGATGATTTTGACGGAATGCAGCGCCATCCACAGGATGAACAGCACAATCAGAATTGTACCGATACCGTTGACCACGGCGCCGTCCTGCACGGTGGCGAATTCCTCATTCGCGATTGGCACCGGTCCGGTCAGCCGAACATGGGCGCCATATTGACCAGCGAGATTGAGATCGACCGCGGCCTGGCGAATTGCGTCGGTGGCGGTCTTGCCCGGCTCCAGCGCCTTGAAATCGAGAATGGGCTTCACCTCGATGAAGCCGCGCCTATCGGTATCGCTGAGCGGCTGATCATTGACGAGACCGCGCCAGGAAAAACTTCCGGTTCCGGTCTTCAGGACATTTTCGATGGTCTCCGCGACCATGTTGAAGGTCCGCGCCGTGCTGTCGAGCGGCAACTGGCCGCGGCGTACACCGGTGAGACCGGTTTCGAGCGCGCCGGTCAGGCCGCGCAGGCTGGGATCGCCGGCGAGGATCTCGACCAATGGCGCGGCCGCCTGGAACTGGCCCGTCATCTGCCCGACCTGGGCGGTCGGCAGGAACAACAGGCCATTTTTCTCGAAGAATTCACCGGCGCCCAGGCGGCGGACCGAATCGAAATCCTTCTTGTCGGGAGCCAGCTTGGCTTCCAGCGCAGCGGGCGCCGCGCCGGCAAATTCCGGCGTCGGCGCTTCCACCACGACGAGGATCAAGCGCTCCTGGTCGAACGCCTTGTCGAAGGCAATATCGCGCTGGCGCCAGTCGAGATCCGGCGAAATCAGCTTGTTGATGTCGGTATTGATGCCGAAATTCCTGGCGGTGTAGTAACCGGCACCGACCGCGAGAAGCGTTCCGACCACCACCGTGAGGAACGCATACCGGGTGCAGGCTTTCACGATTGAAACGACAAGACTTGTCAGCACACTTTTTCTTTCTATTCAGGATGGTCTCGCGAAGAGTCCGCGACGCCCGCGCGGTTCGCAACCCGATTATTGTGTTCTAAAACAGGCGCACTTCACAGGCACGAGGAAATGGCATGAAGGCTGCTCATAAACATGCTGAGAGCCCCGTTTCGGCCCTGTTATAATTGCCCGCTCGGGCCGTAAAGTGACGAAGAGGTGAGGGTTCCGCGCCTTGCTTAGCCCATTTTGCATCGGCCGCAAAACTTACCACGCGGTCAAACCACCGCCTGTTGGCACCTTCCCGCACTTTAAAGCTTGCGTGATTTTTGTCACACCGCGCCCGTCAAATACCGCACCGGGGTGGATATGTCTCTGAAAATGGTACAGATTTAGGGAATAATCGAACTCGGTTATGGGCTTGGTGCAAGTGTTTGGTCAGCGTCCCCTCGAACTGCTTCTGGCGCAACCACGCGGCTTCTGTGCCGGCGTGGTAAGGGCCATCGAAATTGTCGAGCGCGCGCTCGATAAATACGGCGCGCCGATCTATGTGCGCCATGAGATTGTCCATAACAAATATGTCGTCGAGAGCCTGAAGGCCAAGGGCGCTGTTTTTGTCGAGGAACTGTCGGAAGTTCCCCCGCACGCCGTAACGGTGTTCAGCGCCCACGGGGTGGCCAAAAGCATCGAGGACGACGCCAAACGGCGCGGCCTGCCGGTCCTGGACGCCACCTGCCCGCTCGTTACCAAGGTGCACAACCAGGGCAAGCGCTACATGGCCCGCGGGCGCACGGTCATCCTGATCGGGCACGCCGGCCATCCCGAAGTGGTCGGAACCATGGGACAAGTTCCGGGGCCGGTTTATCTGGTGCAGAATCTGGCCGACATCGCGGCCCTGCCGATCCCAAACGACACGCCCGCAGCCTATATTACCCAGACAACCCTGAGCGTGGATGACACACGCGACATAATTGCGGCTCTGGAACAGCGATTTAGCGATATTCAGGGCCCGGAGACGCGGGATATCTGCTATGCGACACAAAACCGCCAATCTGCGGTAAGAGACCTCAGTAAGCGTGTGGATGTGATCCTCGTGGTCGGCGCGGCCAACAGCTCGAACTCCAACAGGTTGCGCGAGATTGGCACCGAGGTCGGTGTCGCCAGCTACCTGATCGCCGACGGCAGCGAGCTCAATCCGGAATGGTTGAAGGATGCCAGGGCGGTCGGAGTCATGGCTGGCGCATCGGCGCCGGAAGTGCTTGTTGATGATGTGATCGAGGCTTTGAGGCGGATCGGCCCCGTAACGGTGTCGGTATTGCCGGGACGCGAAGAGAATATTGAATTCAGGCTACCCGCCGAACTGACTGAACTGTCCGCGGTGTGATCCACCTTCTTGACGACGATACGCAGAAAGAACCTTGAAATGGTAATTCCGTTTTTTAAAGAAATAAAGATCGGCGGATATCTGATCAAGCAGAAATTGCTTGGCCGGAAGCGTTATCCGTTGGTGCTCATGCTGGAGCCGCTGTTTCGCTGTAACCTGGCCTGCGTCGGTTGCGGCAAGATCGATTATCCCAATGCCATCCTGAACCGTCGCATGTCGGCGCAGGAGTGCTGGGACGCCGCCGAGGAGTGTGGCGCGCCGATGGTCGCGATTCCCGGCGGCGAGCCGCTGATCCACAAGGAGATCGGCGAGATCGTGCGCGGCCTGGTGGAACGCAAGAAGTTCGTCTCGCTCTGCACCAACGCGCTGTTGCTGGAGAAGAAGCTCGACCTGTTCACGCCGTCGCCCTACCTGTTTTTCTCGGTGCATCTCGATGGTCTGAAGGACCACCACGACAAGGCCGTGTCGCAAGAGGGCGTGTTCGACCGCGCCGTCTCCGCCATCAAGGCCGCCAAGGCCAAGGGCTTTGCCGTCAACGTCAATGCGACCATCTTCGACGGCCATGCCGCCGAGGACATCGCCAAATTCCTCGACTACACGGTCGAACTCGGCGTCGGAGTCTCGATGTCGCCCGGTTACGCCTATGAGCGCGCCCCCGATCAGGCGCACTTCCTCAATCGCACCAAGACCAAGAAACTGTTCCGCGACGTCTTTGCCCTCGGCAAGGGCAAGAAATGGAACATCATGCACTCCGGTCTGTTCCTCGACTTCCTCGCCGGCAACCAGGAATACGAGTGCAAGCCGTGGGGCATGCCCGCGCGCAACATCTTCGGCTGGCAGAAGCCGTGTTACCTGCTGGGTGAAGGCTACACCAAGACCTTCAAGGAATTGATGGACACCACCGACTGGGAAACCTACGGCACCGGCAAGTACGAAAAGTGCGCCGACTGCATGGCGCATTGCGGTTACGAACCAACCGCGGCGGACAACGCGATCAGCAACCCGCTGAAGGCGATGTGGGTAGCACTGCGCGGGGTGAAGACCTCGGGCCCGATGGCACCGGAGATCAACCTCGATCACCAGCGTCCGGCGCAATACATCTTCTCGTCGGAAGTGCAGAAGCGCCTGTCGGACATCCGCAAGGAAGAAGCCGAAGCGGCCCAGGCCAAGATTGCGCAGAAGGCTTCGACCGCGGCGTAAGGCGAGTTGCATCTATTCGAAAAAGGGCGCGATGCGGATCGCGCCCTTTTGTTTTGTGTAGTTGTCTGTTTGTGTAGTTGTCATTCCGGGGCGGGATCGTCACGAGCCGCGAGCGAACCCGAAATCCCGAGGTGGTGCCCCGCTGAACATTCCGGAATTCCGGGTCTGCCCGCCAACCGGCATTCGCCGCCTGTCGGGCATCCTGGAGTGACCGATGTCACGCGTCCGCGGACACCAGACTTGTCTGGCCGAGGAAAAAGCCGCGGCAGTCGCGCAGGCTGCGCAAAGCGCGGTTGAAGTCGCGGCCAGTGGAAACCAGCGCGCGGATCGTCGAGGGATTGCGGGCAATGCCGCGCAGCACCTTGCGCAGGTCGATATCGCCATTGGGCTTGATGGCGCTGGTCGCCAGTTCCGGCAGCGCCCGGCTGGCGGGGTCGGAGACCACACGCAGCGCGGCAAAGGGCAGCCCGGCCCGGGCGGCATAATCGGCGGCGATGTGGCTTTCCATGTCGACGGCGGCGGCCCCGGTCGCGGAACGCAAGGCGGCCTTGCCGGCCTGACCGGTCACGACTTTCTCGACGCCGACCAGACCGCCGCGAAACACCGTCTGGCGACCGATACCGGCACCGGCGATCAATTCGTCGCTGAGCGCGTCCGCCGCCAGCCAGCGGCATTCGCCGGCCATGACTTCGGTGGCCACTACGACAGCACCGGATTTTAGCTGGGGATCGAGGCCGCCGGCGACGCCAAAGCTAACGACGCCGCGGATGCTCAGGGGATCGAAGGTGGACAGCAGCGCCCGCAGCTGCGCGGGATCGCTGGAGCTGCAGATGACGGTCATTCCCGGTCCAGTGGCGATTCGTGCTTCCTGAACGAGTCCGGTCACAATCAACACCGGCCGCGGGTCCATCGAAGCGCCCACGGTCGCAATCCCAACAGCCCCCAAAATCACATTCCGACCCCTACCGTCTTGCTGTTCGTGCTCTTCAGATTGCGGAACCGGGCCAGCGCCCAAAGCGGAAAAAACTTTGCGTAGCCATGGTAACGCAAATAAAATACCCGGGGGAAGCCGGTGGCAGTGTATCGGGCCTCATCCCAGAACCCTTTTTCGCCTTGTGTGTCCATCAGGTACCGCATTCCGCGGGATACGGCCGGATTGTCGACCTCGCCGGCGGCCATTAACGCCAGCAAGGCCCATGCCGTCTGCGACGAGGTGCTCGGCGCCGGCTCGAACCCCTTGTAATCGAGTCGGTAGCTGACCGCATCCTCGCCCCAGCCGCCGTCGGTATTCTGCACCGATTCGAGCCAGGCCACCGCCTTGCGCATCATTGGCTCCTGATGATCGACGCTGGCGGCGTTGAGCCCGCACAGCACCGACCAGGTGCCATAGATATAATTGAGGCCCCAGCGACCGTACCACGAGCCGTCGGCCAACTGGGTACGGCGCAGGTAGTCGACGCCGTCGGCCATCGGTTTGCTGGTGTGGATGGTCTCGCCAAGCTGCGCCAGCATCGAGACACAGCGCGCCGTGACGTCCTCGGTCGGCGGGTCAAGCAGCGCACCGTGATCCGAGAACGGAATATTGTTGAGATAGTATTCGAGGTTGTCGACGTCGAACGCGGCGAAGCCTCCGTCGCGGCTCTGCATGCCCTCGATCCATTCGCGGGCCCGCTCGATGGCGACGTCATATTCCTTGCCGCCGGTGTGGCGGCGGGCGCGGTCCATCGCCATCACCACCACCGCGGTATCGTCGAGATCGGGATAATGCGCGTTATTGTACTGGAACGCCCAGCCGCCCGGCCGCAGGTCCGGCCGCTTCACGGCCCAATCGCCCTTGACGTCGAGCACCTGCCGGCCGAGTAGCCAGTCCAGCCCCTGTTTGGCGGGAGCGAAGGCCTCCTCGCCGCCAGCCTCGATCATCGCATGCGCGGTCAGCGCGGTGTCCCATACCGGCGAGACGCAAGGCTGGCAGTAGGCCTCGACCTCGCCGATCACCAGCAGTCTTTCGATGCCGCGGCGGGTGATGGCACGCGGCGGATAATCGGCGGGAAAGCCGAGCACCTCGTACATCATCACGGTATTGGCCATCGGCGGGTAGATCGCACCGAGCCCGTCCTCGCCGTTCAGCCGCTCCTCGACGAAGGCCACCGCCTTGGCGATGGAGTGCGCGCGCAGCCGCTTCGGAAAATAGGGCTCGGTGGCGCGCAGCAGAATGTCGATGCCGGTGAAGAAGGCGAACAGCGCCCTGCCTTGATGCGGTGCGCGCGCGGTACGACCGATCGTGCGCGGATCCTGCAAGAACAGTTCGTCAATCCCGATGCCGCTCTTGTTCTGCGCGCGCGGCTTCAACGCCGTCAGCACCATCAGCGGCACGATGGTGGTGCGCGCCCAGTACGACATCTTGTTGAGATGGAACGGAAACCAGAGCGGCAGCAACATGATCTCGACCGGCAGCACCGGCACGCTGTTCCAGGTCAGCACGCCGAACAGCGACAGCATGAAGCGGGTAAAGACGTTGGCGTGGATGGCGCCGCCGCGCGAGCGGATAGCCTCGCGGGCGCGCACCATGTGCGGCGCGTCGATCGAAGCGCCCATCATCTTCAGCGCGAAATACGCCTTGATGCTGGCACTCATTTCAAACGGGCCGTCCTGCACCAGCGCCCAGCCGCCATGCGTCCCCTGGGTTCGCATCAGATAGGCGGTGATCTTGCTTTCGAGCACGCTGTCGACGGGCTCGCCGAGATAGTGCCGCAACAACAGATATTCCGACGGAATCGTGGCATCGGCCTCCAGCTCGAACACCCAGTGCCCGTCCGGCTGGCGGAATCCAAGCAGGCCCTGCTTGGCGTGGTCGATGCTGTTGTCCAGCGCCGCCTGTTCGATGGCGGGCTCGGGATGGGCCAGTGGCATTACATTCGACATGTTGATCTACTCGTCGTCTAGGTCGGCTAGCGTCGGGCGCTCACGCCGCCCGCATCGCCAGCACGAGATCCGCGG
The DNA here is from genome assembly GCA_014377915.1 of Tardiphaga sp. Next base: position 7,143 of record JACMOT010000619.1, on the reverse strand, counting down.
CGCGGTCGCCGGAGCGTACCGAACCCTCGATGGTGGCGGGCAGACCGGTATCGGTCCAGTCGCCGGCCAGGAACAGGTTCTTGAACTTCGTCACCGGGCCCGGACGCTGCGCGTTCTGCTCCGGTGTCGCCTCGAAGGTGGCGCGGCGCTCACGCACGATCTGCCACGGCGGCAGCCCGGCGGTGATGCCGGCGGTCTTGCAGATATCGTCCCAGATCTGCCGCGCCAGTTGTTCGCGCGGCACATCGATCAGGCGGTCGGCGCCTGATATGGTGATCGACAGCCGCTGCGGAAACGCGAACAGCCATTCGATCAGGCCGCCGACCACGCCGGTGAGGTCCGGCAGACCGGCCGGCGGGTCGAAACGGAAATGCGCATTGACGATGGCGCGGAATTTGGTCGGCACTTTCAGGCCGGGCAGCATCGCCGCCGCCGCCCGCGGCGGCACCGCCATCACCACGACGTCGTCCGCGCCGAGCGCGATCGCATCCTCGGCACCGAAATGCAGGGTACCGACGCGATCGCCAGTCATAGTGTAGCTGCGCAATTCATGACCGAAATGAATACCGGCGCCCTTGCCGCGCAAGAGTTCGATCGCGGGTTCGACCAACACGGCGCTGAGGCCGTCGCGGGCGATCAGAGGCCGGCAGGCTTGGCCGCCGGCGAGCAGCGTTTCGCGCACGATGGCGCCGGCCAGACCGGCGGAGCCTTCCGGCGGATCAACATTCAGCGCGGCGAGCAGCAGCGGCTGCACCAGCCGGTCATACAGCACGCCCTTGCAGGGAATGGCGTCTCCGATCAGGCGGCTGGTCGACGACCAGATCAAGGGCGCGAGCGCAAGATAGTCGCGGATCCGGGTGTCCGGCACGCGGCGCGTCTTGTCGAACAGCCAGATCGGGATCCGGCCATTGCCGAGATCGAGCTGCCAGCGCTTGCCGGTCTTGATATCGACGAACGGAAACTGCGCACGCGCGGGCCCCACCAAGCCCGCCTCCGTGCCGATCGACTTCGCATAGGCAATGGCGTGGCGATTGCCCGACAGCAGCAGATGGTTGCCATTGTCGATGACAAGCTGGGTCTGCGCGTCGAAATAGGACCGGCAGCGGCCGCCGGCCTGCTGCGTGGCTTCGTGGAGTTGGATCTGGAAACCGGCATTGGCGAGCCGTACCGCGGCGGCCAGCCCGGAAATTCCGGCCCCGATAATGTGAGCTGTCTTCACCATCAGATAATCGCGTATTGCAGCAGGATCGCCATCTTCGACACCTTGCCGAGGCGAACCGGATCGCGCGGCAGCGCGAAGCCCCGCGCCACCAGCAATTCCAGAATGGCGCGATAATATTTCGACATGATGCGCGGCGCACGCACATTGCGACGCTTGTTGCGTGCCATGATCTCGTCGGACTTCTGGAAGTGCATCCGCGCCTGGGCCACCAGCGGCGCGCAGACCTTTGGCAGCGCGGGCTCCTCGATCACGACATTCGGATCGCTTGAGGTGATGCCGGCGTGAAACAGGCCCTCGCGCGGCAGATACAGACGACCGATACCGGCGTCCTCGTCGATGTCGCGCAGGATGTTGGTCAATTGCAACGCGCGGCCGAGATGATGCGCCAGCAGGATGCCGTCGTCATCCGGCAGGCCGAAGACCTTGACCGACAGCCGGCCGACGGCGCTGGCGACCCGGTCGCAGTACAGATCCAGCGTCGCGGCGTCGGGCGCGCGGATATCGGCCGGCACATCCATTTCCATGCCGTCGATCACGGCCAGAAAGTCCTCGCGGCGCATGCCGAATTGCGCGATCGGTCCCGCATAGTCGCGCACCCGCGCGGGCGGATGGCCGGCATAGAGCGCGTCGATATCCTCGCGCCACCGCTGCAGAGCCTCCAGCCTGACATCGCGCGGGCCGTCGGAATCGGCGATGTCATCGACCTGGCGGCAGAAGCTGTAGATCTGGAACATGGCATCGCGTTGCGCGCGCGGCAGAATCCGCATCGCCGTGTAGAACGAGCTCCCCACCGCGATGCCCTGGGCCTCGTCGCGGGACGCGCTGTCGTGCGGTTGTATATTCATGGGCTGGTTCATGCGCCGGGAGTCAAGCGGGACAAAGGCGCACCGCCGGTGGCGCGGCGCCACAGGCCGCCGGCCAGGCCGGTCAGGCTGTAGCCGACCAGTTCGAGCTTCGACAAATGGACGCGCTGACCAAGTGGATCGCGAACCTTGAGCAACGCCAATATCCGCCGCGCAAAAGTGTGGATCACGGAAATTTCGCAACCCAGCCGGGCGTCGGCGACATGAACAGCGAGCAGGTCGCTCTGATTCAGCAATGTCTCGGTCCTGGCGGCAAGATCGTGAATGCAGGACAGCAGCGCCGGTGAGGCCTTCGCGGCCTTGAGATCGGCCTGGGTCGCGCCATGGCGCGCCAACGTATCGTCGGGAATATAGACGCGATCGAGATCGCGAAAATCGTCACCGCAATCCTGCAGGTGGTTGTTGATCTGCAACGCCGCGCACAGCGCATCGGAAGCCGGCCAGGTATCTTTGCTCTCGCCATGGACGTCGAGCATGAAGCGGCCGACCGGCATCGCCGAATAGGAACAATAATGGATCAGCTCATCCCAATTGGCATAGCGGCGGTGATTGACGTCCATCCGGAAGGCGGTGAGCACGTCCTGGGCGTGACGCGGTGGCATGGCTCGCTCGGCCAGCGCCAGGCGCAGCGCTACGGCTTCGGGCTGGCTGTCGCCCTGCCCCACCAGGTCAGCCTCGAGTTCGTCAAGCAACGCCAGCTTGGCGGAATCTTCCAGCAGCGCGTGATCGGCAATGTCGTCGGCGGTGCGGACGAAATTGTAGAAGGCCAGGATCAACGCCCGGTGCCGTGGATGAATCACCCACGACGCCACGGGAAAGTTCTCGTCCTTGTGGGTTTTACCCGATCGAAGGTCGCTCGCAGGGATCATCAACAACTGGCTACGTTACAGGAAAACTGGATGGCCCGCATTCCGCGCTGCCAGGATACCGGCAGGCGGGGTCGGTCGCGAGCCCCCATATAGGGCAAAATGGTCCGCTAAACCAATGCCAATATGCCGCTTTTTACAAACCGGCCCGGCGCCTGTCCGGAGCCGTCAGGCCTCGGGCGGCCCGTCGGCAATGCCGCGGGCCTGATGCCGCGGGCGGGCCTTACTGACCGTGGCTGACCAGCACAGCATTGCAGGGCTTCGACAATTGGGGGCGATTCTGCTGCAGGCAGGACAGGATCACCAGATCGCCCTGGTCCATCAGGGTCCGGCAGAACTTCTGAACGTCGCGGGTGCAGGCCTTCTGCTCCGCATCGGTGCCACCGCGCTGCTGAGCCAGGGCGCCGGTCGAGGCAGAAACAGAGAGCACGGACAGTACCAAGAAAATTTTACGCATTGTCTTCCTTCGGTGGTGTGGCGGAGTTCAGCCCGCATCAGGGATAACATAAACGGAAACGTTCGCATCGCCGGTCGGACCTTATCTTCAGGCACTTACACCGATTCACATCGATGGATGCAGCGAAGACACAGGGTAAGTCCGGAGCAGAAGCACTGAGAAATACGGCCAAAATGGCGCCGCGCCGGAAATCCGGCATTAACCTGACATCATTGAGGCGGAGCGGTGTTCAGACCGCGATAGCCCGAAATCCGCCACCCCCATCAAGGAACTTTATCTTTTGATTCGGTATTTAAATACTTTTTGATTGTCCCATTCCAAATTCCGGTTGAACCTAAAACATCGTGATCACTCTTAACTGCGAATTGCCGCGGCGTACCGAGATGGGCGCATTTGGATGGGAACGCGAAGATGAAACGCTTTAATCGCAGCATCACTTTCGGAACGCTGAGGGCAGCCGGCGTGATTGCCGCGCTGCTGTTGTCGGGATCAGCCGGTTATGCCCAGTCCGGCCCATTCGCGGGATTCGACGGCTCCTGGAATGGCGCGGGGACGGTCACCCTGTCGGACGGCTCCTCGGAGCGGATTCGCTGCCGCGCTACCTACAAGGTCGACAGCGGCAACGCCCTGGCCCAGACGCTGCGCTGTGCCAGCGACAGCTACAAATTCGACCTGTCGAGCAACGTCACCAGCCAGGGCAACAACGTCTCCGGCAGCTGGAGCGAAGCCAGCCGCGGCATTTACGGCAACCTCAACGGCCGCGCTGGCGGCGGCCAGATCGACGTCTTCGTCGAGGCTGCCGGCTTTGCCGCCAACATCACTTTGACCACCCGCGGCAACAAGCAGTCAGTGTCGATCAATTCCAAGGGCGAAATCCGCGGCGTACAGATCAGCATGGTCAAGGGCTGAGGCGTTTTCACCCCGGCGCTCTTGTCCGGACGTGGTGCGGCACCGTTGTGCCGCTCCGCAGAGCCGGGACAGTAAAATCCGCCCTTATTCCACCTCGTCGCAGAGATAGCGGTTGATCTGGTAGGGACGCGCCGCCAGAGCGGGACAGAACGAACTGACGACCGGCTGCAACCGGTCGAACAGCCCGTGCCATTCGGAGTTGACGATTTCCAGACGCTCGCGCGCCGCCTCGGCCTCGAGCGCCAGTCTGGCCATGTCCAGTGTCAGCAGCCGGCCGTCGCGGACGACAAAACTGCCACCGATCATGACGTGCCGCACCGAGGTGGCGTCCTCGACATGAACCAGCTGGTTGACCGTGCCATTGTGCGGAATCCAGTTGATGGCGGCGAGATCGACAAAGACGATGTCCGCCTTGTAACCCGGCGCCAGTCGGCCGGCCTGCGACAGCCCCAGCGCTTGCGCCGAGCCGACCGTCGCGGCGTGGTAGATCTCCTCCACCGCCGCCCAGTTGCGCGGATCGGGACCCTGGTTTTTCGACACCATCGAGGCATAGCGCATCGCCTCGTACATGTTCTGGTTATCCGAGCAACTCGCGCCATCGGTGCCGATGCCGACATTGACGCCAAGATCGAGCGCGCGCCGCAGCCGGAAATGGCCGTTGCCGAGCCGCATGTTGCTGCCGGCATTGTGCGCCAGCGAGGCGCCACGACCTGCCATGATACGGAAATCATCATCGTCCAGCCACACCGCGTGCGCGGCCGTGAAATTTTCATCGATCATCCCGAGCGCATCGAGATGGGCGACCAGCGTCTTGCCGTAGCGCTCCTTGCCGACGACCGCCTGCACCTTGCTCTCACCGACATGGCTGTGCATGGCGACACCATGCTGGCGCGCCAGCTTTGCGCACCCGCACATGAAATTATCGCTGCAATGAATTGGAATCGTTGGCGCAACGGCGGGCCGGATATCATGCGATGACCAGCGCCAGCGCTCCAGGATGGTTCCGATCGCGGCGATGGTACGGTCGCCCGGGCCCATCCGCAACGTATCGACCTTGAGCCGGAGGTCGTCCGGCAACGCATCGCGCAAACCGGGAATTGCTTCATAGAAGCTGTGGTCGGCGACCATCGGCGCGATAACGGCGCGCATCCCGACCTCGGCATAGGCTTCGGCGACCGCGTCCATGCCGTCGACGCTCGGCGTCGGAAATTCGTAGTACAGGTCGTAAGCCGACGTGCAGCCCTTCAGCACCATTTCGGCAGCGCCGATCTGGGTGGTGAGTTTCTTGTCCCGCAGCGAACGGCCGCCAGAGATCCAAGGCCCCGCCGCGAGCAGCAGTTCGAGCGTCCACCTGTCGCCCTGCCCGCGCGCCAAGCCTCCATGGCCATGGGTGTGCGCGTTGATCAGACCGGGATGCACCAGCATGCCGGACGCATCAATGATTTCCGCATCCTCCGGCGCGGCGAGACCAGCGCCGATCTCCACGATCATGCCATCCTTGATCAGGATGTCGCCCTTGGTGCCGCGGCGGGCGCCGGCATCGGCGATCAGCGCATCGCGAATCAGGATATATCCCGGAAAATTCTTGGCCATTGGAGCCCCTTAGTTTTCATCTCTGGAGTTGTTGTCGAAATTGCTCGACCACGGCACCAACAGCCGCTCGATCACCTCGACCAGCTGGAACAGCGCGATGCCCATGACCGCGAGGATCACCACCGCGCCATAGGCGACCGGCGTCCGGAAGAACGCCATCGAGGTCTGGATCAGATAGCCGAGCCCGGAATCCGCGCCGACAAATTCGGCGACCACGGCGCCGACCACGCACAGCGCGGCGGCGACCCGCAATCCGCCGAACACGAATGGCAGCGCATAGGGCAGCCGGATCCGCAGAAGTTCCTGCAACCGTGTTGCCCGGCAGGAACGGCCAAGCTCGATCAGCTCCGGCGGCGTCGCCAGCAGGCCGGCCACCGAACTCACCACCAGCGGAAAAAACGCCACCAGGAAGGTAATGATGACGCGCGACGTTTCATTGGCGCCGAGAGCGACCAGCAGGATCGGCGCCAGCGCCACCTTCGGCACCGATTGCGTCAGCACCAGCAGCGGGTAGATCGCAGCCGAGATCGCGCGCGAACTGGCAATCAGCATGGCCAGCGGGACGCTGATGATGATGGAGGCCAGCAGGCCAAGCATCACGGTGCGCAAGGTCGTCACCGTATGCATGGCGATATTGGGCCATACCGGCACCACCGCAGTCCAGATCGCGCTCGGCGTCGGCAGCAAGAAAGGCCGGATGCCGAACGCCCGGCAGATCACTTCCCACGCCAGCACGAATGAAAGCACCGACAGCAGCATCGGAAGATTTCGGCGGGACCATGCCCCTGCGCTAGTGAGCACGGGAAGCCCCGCCATAGATCCGGTCGCGGATCAGTTTCGAGCAGCGATGGAATTCCGCGCTGGCTTCCTGGTCGAACGAACGCGGCCGCGGCAGGTCGACATCGACGATCTCGGCGACGCGGCCGGGCCGCGGCGACATCACCACAACGCGGTCGGCGAGCAGCACGGCTTCGGAGATCGAATGCGTGACAAACAGCACGGCCATCGGATTGGCCTGCCACAGCGCCAGCAAGGACAGGCTCATCTCTTCCCGCGTCAGCGCATCCAGCGCGCCAAACGGCTCATCCATGAGCAGGATGCGCGGATTCTGCACAAGGCCGCGGCAGATCGCGACGCGCTGCTGCATGCCGCCCGACAATTCGCGCGGCATCCGCTGTTCGAAACCGGCGAGGCCCGCGGCGCGCAGCAGTTCGCGGCCGCGTTCGCGGGCTT
>JACMOT010000618.1 GCA_014377915.1 Tardiphaga sp. | reverse complement strand
TAACGCGCCGTCCTATCAACGTCATTGCGAGGAGCGAAACGACGCGGCCATCCAGAAGGCAGCACGCGCCGAAAGGACTGGATTGCTTCGTCGCAAGGGCTCCTCGCAATGACGGGGAGAGGTCCGAGCCTTACGCCACCGGCATTCGCGCCCGCCGCGCCGGCTCGATCAGCTCGGGCCGCGGCCCGCTCAGGCGCTTGTGCAGATGCACCATCAGCGCCATGCCGAACAACGGCGTCGCGAGGTTGACGATCGGGATCGAGACAAAGCCGGCGATGACGAGGCCGGCGCTGAACACCGTCATGCCGTGCCGCTGACGCATCAGCTTGGCATCGGCCGGCGAACGAAACCGCATCGCCGCCAGTTCAAAATATTCGCGGCCGAGCAGCCAGGCGGTGGCGATGAAGAACGCGATGAAGCCGGCGCCGGCGAAAAACACGAAGGGCAGCGCGACCAGATAGACGGCAATCGTCAGCAGCGCGGTCTTGACGCCCTCGGTGATGGCCACGCCGAACGGCAGCGCGGTGCCGGGACGCTCGGCCGGATAGTGCTCGAGCTCGACGATGTCGGCGACGTCATCGACGAACACGCTGGCCACCAGCGAGGTGATCGCGGGCATCAGGAAGATCGCGCCGGCGAGCACGCCCAGCCCCGCGGCGATCGACAGCATCCAGGCCAGCACGTCCAGCGTGGTATGAAAGCCCGGACCCAGCAACGCCTCGGCCCACACCTCGCCCGAGGTGGCCATCCAGCTCAGCGCGCGCTGCAGGCCGATACCCAGCACGACAATCAGCACCAGCGCGAGACCAATCGACTTCCACAAGATGCCGCGCATCGGCGGCGACAGGATCTGGGCAAGCGCCTTGGCGGCGGCGGTGAATATCATGGCGTCCTCTGCTTCAACCCTCGCAGAGGTAGAGATGACCGGCGGGTTCGGCAAGGGCGTGGCGCGCGGCCGCGCTGATCCGGCCACCTGTTGATAAAAGTCTAATGCGCCCGCAGCGCAACCCGTGCCGAGGCCTGGGCCGCATCTTCCTTGCGCTCGCTGTAGCGGTCAGTGAGACAGGTTGAAACGTCGCGGGTCAGCAGCGTGAATTTGACCAGCTCCTCCATCACGTCGACGACGCGGTCATAATAGGCGGATGGCTTCATGCGATCATGATCGTCGAACTGCTCGTAGGCCCTAGCCACCGAGGACTGGTTCGGAATGGTAATCATCCGCATCCACCGGCCGAGTACGCGAAGCTGGTTGAGCGCGTTGAACGACTGCGATCCGCCGCTGACCTGCATGATCGCCAGTGTCTTGCCCTGGGTGGGACGGACAGCGCCAATCGCAAGCGGGATCCAGTCGATCTGTGCCTTCATGATCGCGGTCATCGCGCCATGTCGCTCGGGGCTGCACCACACCTGGCCTTCGGACCATTCCGACAAAGCGCGCAGCTCCCGCACTTTCGGATGGTCCGCCGGCGCATCATCGGGCAGCGGCAGGCCGGACGGATTGAAGGTCCTCGTCTCGGCGCCAAGCGCTTCGAGCAGCCGCGCCGCTTCCTCGATCAATAATCGGCTGAAGGATCGCTCGCGCAGCGACCCGTACATCAGAAGAATACGTGGCCGATGCTGCGACAGCGGCGGTCGCAGCGTGTCGATTCCCGGTATCGCAAAACAGCCGCGGTCGATATTCGGCAAGTCATCCATGCGAAAGCGTCCCGGCAATGACCTCGCCGTCTTCCTTGACGAAGGATTCGACCGGATGCTCGAGCAGCTCGAACACCCGTTCGGAGGGGCGGCACAGCCCGGTGCCCTTGGCCGTTTCCACGATCGGCCGGTTGATCAGGATCGGATGCGCGAGCATGACGTCGATCAGTTCGTCATCGCTCCATTTTGGATCTCCGAGGCCGAGTTCGGCATAGGGCGTGCCTTTTTCACGCAGCAGGGCGCGCACGGAAATGCCCATCGCCGCGACGAGTTCGCGCAGCCGCGCGCGGTCCGGCGGCGTCTTGAGATATTCGATCACCACCGGCGTTTCGCCTGACGCCTCGATGATCGCCAGCGTGTTGCGCGAGGTGCCGCAAGCGGGGTTGTGATAGATCGTGACGGTCATGACGGAATATCCTTGTTGAGCGCGATATCCTCGTGCAGTAGCCAGCCCACCAACATCAGTGCGATCAGTGCGCCGCAGCACTGCGCGGCGACGAAGGCCGCAACGTCCTGCGGACGGATGCCGGAAAAGCTGTTGCTCAGCGCACGCGCGATGGTCACCGCAGGATTGGCGAAAGAGGTCGATGCGGTGAACCAGTAGGCCGCGGTGATATAAAGACCGACGAGCACGGGCAACGATGCGCTGGCGAAGCGTCGCCCCGCCAGAATGGTCGCGAGCAGGCCAAAAGTCGCGACGGCTTCGGACAACCATTGTGCCTGGCCGCTCCGGGCTTTGAGAGAAAGCTGCAGCAGCGGCAATTCAAACATGGCATGCGCGATCAAGGTGCCAAGAATGGCCCCTGCAATTTGCACCGCGATGTAAAGCGCGGCTTCGCGCAGCGAGGTTTCGCCTTTAAGTGCGAACACCGCCGTCACCAGCGGATTGAGATGCGCGCCGGAGATCGGTCCGAATATGCTGATCAGCACCACCAGCATCGCGCCGGTGGCGATGGTATTGCCGAGCAGCGCGAGTGCGATATCCCCGGTTAGGCGTTCAGCCATGATGCCGGAGCCGACGACCGTGGCGACCAGCAGCATCGTGCCGAGCGCTTCCGCCGCGAGACGTCGTGGCATATCAAATCGCAGCACGGGAACGCTTCTTCTTCGCCGGCTCGCACCGGTCGGCACGGCCGCCACAGCAGTCTTCCATCAGGAACTGAACCACACCGTCGAGTTGCTTGAGGCCGGCTCGATAGATGATTGATCGACCCTGGCGAGTGGCGACCACCAGTTTGGCACGTGCCAGAACCGCGAGATGCGATGACATTGTGTTCTGCGGCACCGCCAGCGCCCGGGCGATTTCACCTGCGGCGAGACCTTCCGGCTCGTGTTTCACCAGCAGGCGAAACACGTCGAGCCGGGTCGATTGCGCCAGCGCGGCGAAAGCGAGAATGGCGTTTTCGGATTCCATATATCCAGAATTACCGATATATGATTTAGCTGTCAAACTGATCGTCCTGGAATTCGAGAATAACGTCACAATGACCCCGCGCCAGCTTCCCCTCATCCTCGCGCTCGGTACCACACAGACCCTGGCCTGGGCTTCCAGCTACTATCTCCCCGCGATCCTCGCCGATCCGATCGCGCATGATCTCGGTATTTCCAGCAACTGGCTGTTCGCGGCGTTCTCGGCGTCGCTGGTGATCTCGGCGTTGCTCGGCCCGCGGGTCGGGCGGCAGATCGATCAATTCGGCGGGCGCCAGGTGTTGTCTGGCTCCAGCCTGATCCTGGCGGCAGGGCTGACGGTGCTGGGCTTCGCGCACTCGATCCCCGTTCTGATGCTGGCGTGGTTGCTGCTCGGCGCCGGCATGGGCCTCGGCCTGTACGACGCCGCCTTCGCGGCGCTCGGCCGGATCTATGGCGAGCAGGCGAGGCGCGCGATTACCGGCATCACGCTGCTCGCCGGCCTCGCCAGCACCATCGGATGGCCGCTGACGGCGTGGGGGCTGGAGACGATCGGCTGGCGCAACACCTGCTTTGCCTGGGCGGCGGCGCATATCGTCATCGGCCTCCCGCTCAATCTGATCTTCCTGCCGTCGGTAAGCCGCGAGAAGTCGGGCGCGCCGAAAACCGCGGTGGCGAAGCCGCATCTTCCGATTGACCGCGGCATGATCCTGCTGGCCTTTGCCTTCGCCGCCGCCTGGAGCGTGACCGGCGCGATGGCGGCGCATCTGCCGCGCATCATGGAGGCAGCCGGCGCCACCAGCGTGCAGGCGATCACCGCGGGCGCGCTGATCGGCCCGGCGCAGGTGCTGGCACGAATCCTCGAAGCCGGCTTTCTCAGCCGCTTCCATCCGCTGTTGTCGACGCGGCTGGCCTGTCTCACCCATCCGATCGGCGCCGGCATTCTGGCGCTGGCCGGCGGCGGCGCGGCCGGTGTATTCGGAATCTTTCATGGCGCCGGCAACGGCATCCTGACCATTGCGCGGGGCACGCTGCCGCTCGCAATCTTCGGTCCGGAGAATTATGGCTACCGCCTCGGCCTGCTCGGCGCTCCCGCGCGAATGGCGCAGGCCGCCGCGCCGCTGGCCTTCGGTTTACTGATCGACATCATCGGCAGCCGGGTGCTGCTGGTGTCATCGGCGCTCAGCCTGTCGGCCTTGCTCGCGTTATGCCTGCTGCACAGCACGTCGCGTGCTACGCCGGTTGTCCCGCGAAGCGAGGATGATCCCGCAGCGATCGAATCCTGAAAGCCAAGCGGGCATTTAGCGCCGCTATTCGTCCCGCGCTTATTTCGCCTGGCTCGGCACTGCAGCATGGTCTCTTCTGGACGGCACGTTGGAATTCGGTAGTCTGGCCGAAAATAAACGACCAGGGGAGGAAGACCATCGTGGCATTCAAGACGACGCGTCCGCTTGCATTCACCATTGCGGCCATTGGCCTGTTCTACAGCGCGGCGCCCGCGCTGGCGCAACAATCGATCACGGTCTGGTTCAGCAAGGGGTTTTATCGCTCCGAGGACGATTCGCTGATCGCGGCGATCAAGAAGTTCGAGGCCAAGACCGGCATCAAGGTCGAGCTGTCGCAATATGCCATCCAGGACATGATCCCGAAGACCGTGGCGGCGCTGGATTCCGGCACGCCGCCGGACGTCGCCTATGCCGACACCTATGACGTCCAGGCCTCCGGCAAATGGGCGTTCGAGGGCAAGCTCGAGGATCTCACCGACATCCTGGCGCCGATGAAGTCGGCCTTCGCGCCCAACACCATCGAGACCGCCTATCTCTATAACGACCAGACCAAGAAAAAGGCCTATTACGGCTTCCCGCTGAAGCAGCAGTCGATGCATGTGCAGATCTGGAGCGACATGCTGGAGCAGTCCGGTTTCAAGGTCAGTGACATTCCGACCGACTGGAAGGGCTATTGGTCATTCTGGTGCGACAAGGTGCAGCCGGCCTATCGCAAGGCGTCCGGCACCCGCGGCTACGGCATCGGCATGCCGATGGGCGTCGAATCCACCGACTCCTTCCAGTCGTTCTACACCTTCATGGACGCCTACAATGTCCGGCTGGTGGATGATGACGGCAGACTGCTGGTCGACGATCCCAAGGTTCGCGAGGGCCTGATCGGCGCGCTCAAGGATTACACCGATCCCTACATCAAGGGCTGCACGCCGCCCTCCTCGACGACCTGGAAGGACCCCGACAACAACGTCGCCTTCCACAACCGCACCACCGTGATGACGCATAATTTCACCATCTCGATCGCGGGAAAATGGTTCGAGGATTCGCAGAACCAGGCGCTGACGCCGGAGCAGCGCGCGGCCGGCAAGAAGGCCTATGAGGAAACCATCATCACCGCGGCGTTCCCCAACAAGCCCGACGGCACGCCGATCAAATATCGCTCCGACGTCAAGACCGGCATGATCTTCAGCGCCTCGAAGAACAAGCCGCAGGCCAAGGAATTCGTCAAATTCCTGTTGCAGGAGGAAAACCTGCAGCCTTATGTCGAAGGCGCGCTGGGCCGCTGGTTTCCGGTGACGATCGCCGGACAGGCCAGCCCGTTCTGGCAGGCCGATCACCATCGCAAGGCGGTCTGGAACCAGTTCAAGGCGGGCACCTCTACCTTCGATTTCGTGCGCAACTACAAGTTCACGATCCTGAACAACGAGAACGTCTGGGCCAAGGCGATGAACCGCGTCGTCAGCGAAAAGGTACCGGTCGACAAGGCGGTTGATGAGCTGATCGCGCGGATCAAGCAGGTGGCGGGTTAGCAGTCACTGTCGTTCCGGGGCGAGCGCGCGCAGCGCGAGCGAACCCGGAACCTCAGGCGGCTCTGTCCCTGTACCTCTCATTTCGGGATTCCGGGTTCGCAATCGCCTCGCGGCGCTTGCGCCCCGGAATGACCGATTGGGGTTGGACGAAACGATGATAGGCAGTGCATGACCTCGATCACGCTCTCTACCCGCCACGACACCATCCCGCGAAAGCCGTGGTCGTCGCGGCTGTCGACGCCGCATGTCTGGGGACTGGCGCTGCTGGCGCCATATATGCTCGTGTTCGCGGCCTTCGTGGTCTATCCGGTCGGCTACGGCCTGTGGCTGGCCCGACACCCGGCGAGCTATGTCGCGTTGTACAACGACCCGATTTTCGCGCGCGCGGCGATCAACACGCTGATCTTCCTGGTGATTGGCATCAACATCAAGATGCTGATCGCGCTCGGCCTGTCGGGCTTCTTCATCCAGTCGCGGACCTGGATCAAATGGCTGTCGGTGCTGTTCATCCTGCCCTGGGCGGTGCCGTCGATCCCGACCATCCTGTCGGTGCGATTCATGTTCAATCCCGAATGGGGCATGGTCAATAATCTGATCTTCAAATTCACCGGCGAGGACGGGCCGAACTGGCTCAACGATCCCACCATCGCGCTGACCATGGCGATCGGCATGCATATCTGGAAATCGCTGCCATTCTGGACGCTGATCCTGATGACCGGACGGCTGGCGATTCCGGACGACCAGTTCGAGGCGGCGGAAGTCGACGGCGCCAGCTGGTGGCAGAAATTCCGCTTCATCACCTGGCCGTCGATGCGCACGCTGTACATCACCTGCACGCTGCTCTCGATGATCTGGACGCTTGGCGATTTCAACAGCGTCTATCTGCTGACCGGCGGCGGCCCGGCCGATCTCACCCATGTGTTGGCGACGCTGGGCATTCGCTATCTGCGTCTCGACCAGCTCGATTTGTCGATGGCGGCGATCGTCTGCGCGTTGCCGCTGGTACTGCCGCTGGTGTATTTCATGATGAAACGGTTGTCGCGATGAGACTCCCTTCCCTGCGCGAAGTTGGCGCCGAAGCGAAACTGCTGCTGATCGGCATTCCCGTCTTCATCTGGACCATGCTGCCGATCTATCATCTGTTCCTGTTCGCGATCTCACCGAAGCAGGATGCCTTTGCCGGCAAGCTGTGGCCGGATCATCCGACGCTGCACAATTTCGAGATCGTGTTCCGCCAGCAGCATTATTTTTTGCGTGACTTCTGGGCGCAGTTCTGGAATTCGACGGTGATCGCCTTGTCGGCCGGCGTGCTGACGCTGCTGATCGCGACCGCGGCGGCATTCGCGATCTCGCGGTTGCGGGTGCCGGGTGGGCGGCTGGTGATGAACCTGGCGCTGTTCACCTATTTCATTCCGGCGGCGTTCCTGGCCGTGCCGATGTACCGCACCATGGGCAATTACGGCCTGCTCAACAATCACTGGGCGCTGATCCTGGCGATGGTGACGATCGCCTCGCCCTATGCGATCTGGGTGCTGAAGCAGGCGTCCGACAAGCTGCCGGTCGAACTCGACGAGGCTGCGATCATGGACGGCGCCACCACCATGCAGCTGTTTCGCATGGTCTATCTGCCGCTTATGATGCCGTCGCTGGTGGCGGTCGGCGCCTATGCGGTGCTGCTGGCCTGGAACGAATATCTCTACGCGTTCCTGCTGCTGTCGAAGGATACCGAGATCACGCTGCCGGTGGCGCTCGGCAACTTTCTCGCCGCTGACGATTCGCCGTGGGAATTGCTGATGACGACCGGCCTGATCTACGCCCTGCCGCCGGCGGCGATGTACTACGCCTTCAAGCGCTACATGGTCGGCGGTCTGACGGCGGGCGCGGTGAAGTCGTAACCGCGCGTCACGCCACCCGCGGGATCCCCGCCCTCATTTGTTCGCCAAAAATCGACGCTTGCGGACCAGTCGTCGCAGGAACGAGCGGCGGCGCGGGGGTGGTTTCGGGAAACGAGCCGATAGCGCCCGCTACCTCCCGGAGCGGTTTCTGCTTGTCGGCCCAGTGCAGGGCGGTGTAGTCGAAGCCGAGTTCGATGGTCGGTTTGACGACGTCGAAATAGGGCGAGATGTCGAAGTCCCGCGGCATGTACAGCGAGGAATCGCGGATGTGCAGGATTTCGCGGCGCGCCTGGCGGCTGCCGGCGCGGGTGATCTTCGGCAGGATCGGATAGCGCACGGCGTCGAAGGCCTGCGCGATCAGCGCCGAGCAGATGATCTTGCTGGGATCGCCGGAGCCGAATGCGATCATGCGGCGGCGCCAGCGCTGCGGCACCGGCAGCGGAATCAGGAAACGCATCAGATCGACGATGTTCTTGGTGTCGTAGCCAAAGCCGATCCGGTTGATCGCGTAGCGGCACACGGTGGTGCGGTCCTCGAAGGACAACCCGACCGGCCGGCACAGCCTTGTGTGATACGAAAAATATTTCGATAGCGGCGCCGAGGTCACGCCTTCGCCGATATTGGCCTCGATCAGCACATGCGGCTCGCCGTCGGGTTCGGAAGCGCCATCGATCACCCCGACATAGAGCGCGGCATGCGACCAGGTCGACTGGGTCAGATATTTGATGATGCCGGAGATATGGTTGTTGCCCTCGACCAGCAGCACGTCGCCTTCCTGGATCACGTCGCGCAGGCGTTCCGGATCGCTGGGTGTGAAAGGCTCATAGCCCGGCAGCTCCTTCTGGAGATAGCCCGCAATCCATTTTCCGACCGTATCGAGCACCAATCCCATGATCGTCACTCCCCGCGGCTCGTAACGGCCGCTTCCTTCAGGTCAATCATGGTCAAGAGCCATTTCGATTTGGTTCATGGCGGCGCGCGGCCCGTCATGCTTGATTCACCATGAGAGTTGCCGCTCCCCGGTGAATCCGGCAAAGTTTGCCGGACATCCTCGCGCTTCTCAAAGTTTCGGAAACCATGCCATGACAATTTCGCGCCGCGACTTCCTGTCGGCGTCGACGGCATTGGCGCTGGCGCCGCTGCTCGGCGCAAGGGCGTGGGGCGCGGCATTGCCGCGCGAGGCCGATATTGTCGTGATCGGCGCCGGTGCGGCCGGCATTGCCGCCGCGCGCCGGGTGATGGCCGCCAACCGCAAGGTGCTGGTGCTGGAAGCGTCCGGCAAGATCGGCGGCCGTTGCAGCACTGGTGCCACGACTTTCGAGGCGCCGTTCGACCGCGGCGCGCGCTGGTTGCATACGCCGGAAACCAATGCGCTGGTCAAGCTGGCGCGCGGTGCCGGCGTCGATGTCGCGCCGTCGCCGCCCAGCCAGCGCCTGCGCATCGGCCGCCGCAATGCCCGCGCCGGCGAGACCGAGGATCTGCTGGCGACCCTGGTGCGCGCCAACCGCGCCATCGACGAGGCCGCGCGCAAGGGTGGTGACGGCGCCTGCGCGGCGGTGTTGCCGAAGGATCTGGGGGACTGGGCCGGCACCATTGATTTCCTGCTCGGCGCCTCGGCCACCGGCAAGGATCTCAAGGATCTGTCGGTGCTGGATCAGTTCCGCGCGCAGGACCGCGCCATTGCTGTCGCCACGCAGCAGGGCCTCGGCGCGCTGCTGGCCAGGCTCGGCGAAGCCATCCCGGTGGCGCTGTCGACACCGGCGACGCGCGTCGTCTGGAGCGGCCGTGACATCGGGGTCGAGACGGCGTCGGGCCGTATCGCGGCGCGCGCGGTAATCGTCACCGTGTCGTCCAATGTGCTGGCGTCGGGTGCGATCCGGTTCACGCCGGAACTGCCGAAGCGGCAGCTCGATGCCGCGGCGAAACTCAACCTCGGCAGCTATGACCGCATCGCGTTGCAACTGGCCGGCAATCCGCTCGGGCTTGGACGAGACGAGACGCTGATCGAGCAGAGCCTTGATGGGCGCACGGGTGCGCTGTTCGCCAATATCAGCGGCACGTCGTTGTGCACGGTCGATATCGCTGGCGCCTTCGGCCGCGATCTGTCGGCGCAGGGCGAGGCGGGGATGGTCGGCTTCGCGGTGGAATGGCTGACGAAACTGTTCGGCAGCGATATCAAGGCAGCGGTGCGGAAGAGCAGTGCGACGCGCTGGAATGCTTCGCCGTTCGTGCAGGGCGCGATGTCCGCGGCGGCCCCCGGCGGCCAGGCGTCGCGCCGGACATTGATTGAACCGATGGGGAATTTGTTTCTCGCTGGCGAGGCCACCCATGAGACGCTGTCGGGCACCGTGGACGGCGCCTGGGAAAGTGGCGATCGCGCCGCCGAAGCGGCGCTGAAGAAGATCGGCGCGCTGAAGGAATCGGTGCCGGAAAAGCCGGCGCGGGCGTCGAAGCGGCGGCAGCGCTCAAGCGGGACCGAATAGCTGGAATGGCTCGCCGGCTAGACCGGCAACATCAACTGCATCAGGTCTTTCGCCACCACGATCCTGCCGGAGAAATGCTTCTTCACATCCGCCATCCATTCGTCGTCGGTGACGTCGAGATCGCCCGGCACGAAATGGCTGAGCACCAGAACCTTGACGCCGGCGGCGGCTGCAATGCGGCCGACGTCTTCGGTGGTCGTGTGGCTCTCCAGCAGGTGCTTCTTCAGCGTCGCGCCATTTTTGGTCTTGATCACCAGCCTGTCGACTGCCGGGACGTAAAGTGCCTCGTGAACCAGTACGTCAGCGCCCTTGGCGAATTCGGCGAGCTTCGGATTGTAGGCGGTGTCGCTGGAGAAAACGATGGTACCGTCCGGCGTCTCGAATTTGTAGGCGAAGCTGTCGATGATGGGCGGATGCGGCGTCCGGAACGCGGTGACTTTTACATCGGCCGTCTGCAGCACCACGCCGTCGTCAAGAATATCCTTGGCGATCAGGAGCGGGCGCGGATCCGGCCGGCCCTCGTCCTCGATCCGGGTGTCGACATCGAACCTGTTGAGGTCCCAGTAGGTCCTGGTCATCTGCTCGATGCCCTTGGGGCCGAATGAATGAATCGGCGTCGAAAGTCCTGCCGCCCAAGCGTTGTAGGCCAGGTTGCCATATTCGAGGTTGTGATCCGAATGGTGATGGCTGATGAAGATATACTTCACCGACGGGATCGAGACGCCGGCATTGACGAGTTGCCGGCTGACGCCCATGCCGCAGTCGATGACGAATGGCGTGCCGTTGACTTCGACGAGATTGGCCGGATTCGAGGCGCCGACGCCGACGCGGGGGCCGCCCTTGGTGCCGAGAAACACGATGCGCGTGCGCGGCTTCACCGGCATCACGGCCAGTGCCGCTGGTGCGGACAGGGCGGCCGCACTGCCGATCGCGAGCTTCAACAGATGTCGGCGATCGACCATGGTGTTCTCCCGGTTAATTTTCTTGGCGTCGCGGTAACCCTAACGCGGCGGCCGCGCGCCGCGCAAGGAAGGCGGTGGGACTAGCGAAACAGCCCGTCGAACAGCGGCAGGCTGATCAGGGCGGACACCACGATCAGGGTGTAGCAGATGCGGCGGAAGGTCTCGTTGCTGGCACGGCCGAACAGTTTCGAGCCGAGCCACAGGCCCAGGCCGAACAGCGGGCCGGTGATCACCGCGAGGCCGAGGATGGCTGAGCTCCACAGCCCTCCGATCGAATAGCTGATGATGATCAGGACGTCGGCGATCGCAAAATACAAAATGATGTTGGCGCGGGTGACGGCGGCTACCGCGGTGTCGCGCAGCCAGTACATCACCACCGGCGGGCCGCCG
>JACMOT010000617.1 GCA_014377915.1 Tardiphaga sp. | reverse complement strand
AGCATAATCGAGACTTGGGCCTCAGTCTGGTCAAGAACTGGCCGATTCATCGGGAAGATGTTCGGCTGGTCGACTGGTCGGCATATGGTGGCGTCGATCTCGTATCCGGGGGGCCGCCCTGTCAGCCATTCTCGATCGGTGGTCGCCATCGAGGGAATGAAGACCGGCGTGACATGTGGCCGGAAGCGGTTCGGTCAGTCCGAGAAATAAAGCCGCGTGCCTTCTTGTTTGAAAATGTTCGTGGATTGCTCAGACCGGGCTTCGCGGATTATTTGCGATGGGTGCTGCAATCGCTGGCGAAGCCATCGTTGAAACAAGAGGATGGCGAGTCGCGCGAGTCCCACCTGCGCCGCCTGGACTCCGCCAAGCACAAAGCCACCTATTGCATCCGGTTGGTGCCGGTCAATGCCGCCGACTTTGGGGCTCCCCAGAAGCGTCACCGCGTGATCATTATGGGGCTTCACGAGGATTTGGGTGAGATGCCCACGCCCCCCCGTGTGACGCATACGCGGGACCGGCTTCTATGGGATCAATGGGTTACTGGCGACTATTGGCGGATGCACGGCATCCATCCACCACGAAGTGGACCAAAAAAATTAGATAGCGTGTTAGTCGAAAACTTGCGCTCAGCCATGATCGAACCAAAATCCAAAGCCTGGGTGACCGTGAGAGATGCGATCTCCGGCCTTGGCGAGCCCGGGAGTCGGCATGATACACCAAACCATATCATGCAACACGGAGCTCGCGCCTATCCAGGGCATACCGGGAGTTTGTTGGACGAGCCGGCCAAGGCGCTGAAAGCCGGAGTGCATGGCGTTCCAGGAGGCGAGAACATGATGTTGCTCGACAGCGGAGAAGTTCGGTACTTCACGGTGAGAGAAGCCGCGCGTCTGCAAGGGCTGCCTGACGATTACGAGTTTATTGGATCGTGGTCCGAGAATATGCGCCAACTTGGAAACGCCGTGCCGCGCCAACTCTCGGAAGCCTTCGCACGACAGATGGCCAAATATCTGCGTCGTTCTCCGCTCAAGTCAAAGGCCGCCTGATGGGGTACGCGGAGTTCGAACTGAATATTCCGGAGGTCATACGGGAAAAACTACCCGATTACTTCGACGGACTATCAGCCGATCCGCTACTGCTCGAGAACGTGGTGCGAATTCCCTTGGGCGTTCAGGGCGCCTACATGCTCTTTTACCCGAATGATTTGGTTTGCATTGGCAAGACCGACGCCGAGGCGGGATTTCGCAGCCGGTTGACGCGACATTTTCATAGCATTACCGCGCTTCCAAATCGCGTGATCATGTATCGAGAAAATAGGGATTACGATCAGCAACTTGAAGTGATGCGCAGTAAGTAAAATGTCGATCGATGGTGCGCGCAGCGCGCAGATGGCTCTGGTAAAAGGTAAAAACACGAAGCCTGAGCTTTTTGTGCAAGGCATTGTGAGCGAACTGCGGTTTAGGTTTGATACTCACGGGGCCAACGTTCCGGGCCGTCCGGATCTGGTTTTTGCGCGCCGCCGAAAGGTGATCTTCGTTCATGGGTGTTTCTGGCACCGCCATGGCCGGCCCGGTTGCTGGCGTAGTCGATTGCCCAAAACCCGCCTCGATTTCTGGCAACCCAAGCTCGCGGCGAACGTCACGCGTGATCGAAAGGTTGGGCGGCAATTGAGAAAAGATGGTTGGAAGGCTTTGGTGATCTGGGAATGCGAGGCGATCCCAAAAAACAGGACAGTTCTTGCTCGCAAAATTCAGAAGTTTTTGCGAGCCTGAGGTCTTGAGAACGAATCACCGCTTCGCCCCCACCGCCCTGATGATCGGCAATTTCGTCAGCGGCATCGCGCTGCTGGCGCCGACGGCGATGCTCGGGCAATTATCCGCCGGGCTGGGCGTCACCATCCGCGACGCCGGGCTGTTGATCACGTTTGGCGCGCTGGTCTTGTGCGTCGGCGCGCCGGTGATGGCGTGGCTGACCAGCTGGGTCGAGCGCCGCCATCTGCTGATGGGCACCATCGCGGTGGTCGCGGTAGCCAATTTCGCCTCGGCGCTGGCGCCGGATTACGCGGTGCTGCTCGGTATCCGCCTGCTGATGGCCGCGGTCGCCGCTTTGTACACGCCGCAGGCCGCCGGCACGGTTGGGCTGATCGTGCCGCCCGAAAAGCGCGGCTCCAGCGTCGCTTACGTCTTCCTCGGCTGGACGCTGGTCGTAGCTGTCGGATTGCCGCTGGTGAGCTTCGTCGCCAGCCGCTATGGCTGGCGCGTCGTCTATGCCGGCATCGGCGGGATGAGCTGCGCCAGCCTGGCGCTGCTGGCGTGGCGGCTGCCGCGCGGCCTCTATGGCACGCCGGTCGATCTCTCGACCTGGACGGGACTGGCGCGCAACCGGCTGGTCGTGCTGCTGCTGCTGATCACCACGCTGCAGATCTCCGGACAATTCGCCGTCTTCACCTTTCTCGCGCCGCTGCTCGGGCAATTGACCGGTGCCAGTCCGGACGCCGCGGCCGCGATCTTCGCGTTGTACGGAATCTGCGGGCTGATCGGCATCCTGACGGCGACGCGCATCGTCGATGGCTGGGGCGCCTTCAACACCTCGCTGCTGGCGACCTCGCTGCTGCTCGCTGGCCTGTCGGTCTGGAGCTTTGGCGCCGGCCATCTGCCGGTGATGGCGTTCGGCGTCGCGATCTGGGGGATGGGCTTTGGCGCCATCAATTCGATGCAGCAGGTGCGGCTGATCTCGGCGGCGCCGGACGCGGCCGCGGCCTCGGTGGCGCTCAACACCTCGGTGCTCTATGTCGGCCAGGCGATCGGCTCGGGCAGCGGGGGCCTGCTGTTCGCCAGCGGGCATTTTCATGCCGCGGGCTTCATCGCCATGGGCTTCGTCGCGCTGGCGCTCGCGGCCATTTTGTTCAGCCGCCGCCTCGCGGCATGGCCCGTCAGTCGCTGATACGGATCAGCGAGGCCTTGAAGCTGACGCCCGGCAATTGCAGCGCGGTGCCTTCGAAGTCGACGACCTCGCCATTGACGCTTCCGTTGAGCGCCAGGGTGACGCCGTCCAGCCCGAACAGCGATTTCAACGCCGGATCCGGATTGTAGCGTCGCGTCGACACCTTCACCGTGGTGCTGTCGCCCTTGTTCTGGTAGTTGCCGAGGAAGGCAAAGGCCGAATTGCCGCCGCGCAGCCGGCCATTGATGGCGTAGATGACGCCGGTGCCCGCGCCATGGACCGAGTGGAAATGAACCTCGTACAGTCCTTCTTGCACGTCTGCGCCCCCCCGTTTCGTTTAAGGTATGATCGTACGAAATTGAATGCACGCGAACAATGGCCATCGCCGGTTTCCCGCTGCTGTCAGTATTAGACTTTCGATCGCGACGGGAGATGGCCGATCAAGGCGCGCGACGTATCGCATCGGCGGCAGCCGATGCGCGTCACGGCTGTGAATAACTATCGGCTGTCATTGACGCCGCGCCAGCGCGCATAGCGCCAGGGCCTATACCAGCGCGCGGCGGGCGACAGCGTCGCCGGCACATTGTCGATGCCCGAGGTGCCCCAGGGCTGGCAGCGCAGCAGCCGCGCCAGCGTCATCCAGCCGCCGGCCCACAGGCCAAAGCGCCCGATCGCCTCGTCGCCATAGACCGAGCAGCTCGGCAGATGCCGGCAATTGTAGCCGACCAGCGGCGACAGCGTATGGCGGTAGATCCAGATCGCGCCGCGGCCGGCCTGGCGCGGCAACAGTCGGATGGTACCGGCGCAGCTCGGGCAGGGCGATGAATGTTTCATGGGCGGATTGCTACCATATCAGGCCCGGTTTGCACGGTTTTTCAGCAGGGAACTCAACGACTTATGCAACGGGGACACACCTGCCGGTTTTGTGGCCGCAACGCAGCAAATCGAGCTGGACGGCAGCCATGGGGACGTTAGGTTTTTAGTTAACGTCTGTGTGACAGATTCATGGACGTTGATTTGGGGCCAGTACCATTGCTCGATAGAGCGGGGAAGGAACCGATTTGAAACGGGTTAGATCGCGTCGATCCACTCAGGCCGCACTGTTTCGTGCCGCTGCCTTTTGCCTCGCTTGGCCAGTCCTGCTGGCGGCCTTTGGCGCCATGGCCCAGGCCGGTGCTGTTCTCGAAGAACGCAAGCTGCCGATGCGCTTCACCTGGGTTGAATGCGCGCCGGATTGCCGCGGCTGGATCGGCGCGGTCGGGATCGTGACCGGCGACACCGTTCGGGATTTCGATGAATTCGCCAGGGAGCGCGACCTCAAGGGCGCCACGGTGGTACTGGATTCCAGCGGTGGCTCGGTCAATGACGCCATTGCCATGGGACGGCGCTGGCGCAAGCTCGGGCTGCTCACCACCGTCGGCCTGACCGTCGAGCAGGACACCGCGTCCGGCCCGCGGCCGGTGGTGATGCCGCAGGCCTATTGCGAATCGATGTGCGCGTTCCTGCTGCTGGCTGGCCAGACCCGTTACGTACCGGACGGCGCCCATGTCCGCGTCCACCAGATCTGGATGGGCGACCGTGCCGACGATCCGCGCGCCGCCACCTATACCGCGCAGGACCTGATGATCGTGGAACGCGATATCGGCCGGCTTGCCAAATTCACCTTCGACATGGGCGGCAGCGGTGACCTGCTGTTGCTGTCGCTGAATGTGCCGCCGTGGGAGGATCTGAACGAACTCTCGGTGCCGGAATTGCGGCTGACCAATCTGGTCACCACCGACAATTTCGCCGATGTGCTGCCGGAGAGACGGACGGACGTGCCGGTCGCGGCCCTGGCGCCGAAAGCGGTGCTGGATCGTTTTGTCAGCGCGACCGACGAACCAACTCCGCTGGCGATGGTGTCTCCATCGGCGCCGAAGCCGACCAAGACCGCGGAAGCGGCGCTGCCGACCGGCGGCCTGGTGCTGGCGCCGGCGAAGTAGATCCGCTCTCCACCGCACTCAGTCCGTGTCCCGGACGCAGCGCAGTGCGCCGCCCTCTGGCGGCGTCGTGCGCTGCAGAGCCGGGACCGCCAAGAACGCCGGTGCCTGGTGCGGTCCCGGCTCCGCGGAGCGGCACGGCGGCGATGCAAGGGCATCGCCTGAGTGCCGCACCGCGTCCGGGACAAGTCCGGGTACAATCGATCAATCAGCCTTGCGCCGGCGCGAGCTGGCCGGGCGCCGGGGTCACGGCATGGCCCGCCTTCGCCTCGATCTGGCCGATCGCATCGACCACCGCGTCGAAGGTCAGCAGCGTCGAGGCATGGCGCGCTTTGTACTCGCGTACCGGCTCGAGCAGGCTGAAATCGGCCCATTTGCCGGTCGGCGGCGCGCCGTTTTCCTTCAGCATTTTTCGCATCGTCTCGCGCAACTCGCGCAATTCCGCGGCGGTGGAACCGACCACATGGCTGGCCATGATCGAGCACGAGGCCTGGCCGAGCGCGCAGGCCTTCACGTCATGGGCGAAATCGGTGACCACCGCGCCGTCCATGGTGAGGTCGATCTTGACGGTCGAGCCGCACAGTTTGGAATGCGCCGTGGCGGACGCATCCGGCGCCGGCAGGTGGCCGAGCCGCGGTATATTGCCGGCCAGTTCGATGATGCGCTTGTTGTAGATGTCGTTCAGCATCGGAATTCAACCCTGATGGCCAGCGGCAGCCGCGGCCGGGAAAGCCGCCCTTGGCTGCCGTGGAACTATCCCTATATAGGAAGGCCAGGCCACGATGAGAATGGTCCGGCGTTCTTCAGATCGCCGGAATCTTGCAATTCAATTCAGTCGGGTTGGCGCTATGTTTGACCGATTCAGGCGTTGGGCGGCCGTGGCCGCTCGGTCTGCCCGGTGACACTCCGGTCTCCTGCGAGGCCGGTCGAACGGAGTTATGATGGAAGCGATGATCAAGCCGCTGCGCGGCGCCAAACCTGACAGCAAGCCCGGCTTCCAGCCGTCCGAGCTCGATCCCGCCGAATTCATGGCCCCCGCCGTGCATGCCGACCAGCCGCGCCCGTCGCGCACCGAGGCCGAGCAGGCGGTGCAGACGCTATTGGCCTATATCGGCGAGAACCCGCGGCGCGAGGGTCTGCTCGACACCCCGCGCCGGGTCGTCGAGGCCTATGACGAACTGTTCCAGGGCTATTACCAGAATCCCTCCGAAGTGCTGAACCGCACCTTTGGCGAGACCGCCGGCTATGACGATTTCGTGCTGATCCGCGACATGAACTTCACCTCGCATTGCGAGCATCACATGATGCCGTTCTACGGCAAGGCGCATATCGCCTACACGCCGGTCGAGCGCGTCGTCGGGCTGTCGAAGCTGGCCCGGCTGGTCGACATCTTCGGTCACCGGCTGCAGACCCAGGAACATCTGACCGCGCAGCTCGCCGCGGCGGTCGACGAGGTCCTGAAGCCGCGCGGCGTCGCCATCATGGTCGAGGCGGAACACACCTGCATGTCGGCCAGGGGCATCCGCAAGGAAGGCTCGCGCACCTTCACCACCCGCTATACCGGCAGTTTTCGCGACAACCCGATCGAGCAGGCGCGCTTCATGTCGATGATCACCATGCCAACGCGCTGATCCCGTCACCTCTCCCCACCGGGGAGAGCGGGCATTCAGCGCTCTTGCCATCGTTACGCGCTTCATTTCTTGCTGAAAGCTCGCCGTGTCCCACTCCCACGACCCCGAAGAAGCCCTCGCGCTGACGCCGAAATTCGATGCCGCGGGCCTCGTCACCTGCGTCGCCACCGACGCGGGCTCCGGCGACGTGCTGATGGTCGCGCATATGAACGACGAGGCGTTGCGAAAGACCATCGCGACCGGCGATGCCTGGTACTTCAGTCGCTCGCGACAAGCGCTCTGGCGCAAGGGCGAGAGCTCCGGCCAGACCCAGCGCGTGGTGGAGATGCGGATGGATTGCGACCAGGACGCGATCTGGCTCCGGGTCGAGCAGATCGGCGCCGCCTGCCATACCGGCCGCCGCTCCTGCTTCTACCGCGCCATCACGAAAGGCGAGGACGGCGCGGCCAAAGTGTCGTTCGTCGACGCCGAACCGTTGTTCGACCCGGCCGCAGTTTACAAGACGCCCTGATCGTTCCCCGGACGCGGTGCACGGCGCCGCGGCTTCGCGGCGGGGTGCGCCGCAGAGCCGGGGCCCGGTAATGAACGTGAGTAACCGGGATCCCGGATCTGCGGAGCGGCACTTCGCGCCGCACCGCGTCCGGGACACGTCTCCTTAACGCGTCGTTAACCACAATGCCCTGAAGGTGACTGAACGTGGCGCCGCGTGAGGCGCCCGGGGCATCCCAAATGACGGTCGAGGCGACCAGCATCACAACAGCAGCCATCGCGTCGTCGCGCAGTCAGGTGACGGGCGCGATCAAGAATGCTGCCGACACCACCGGTACCAGCTTCGAATATCTGCTCTCCACCGCGAAGATGGAATCCAACCTCAACCCGTCGGCCACCGCCTCGACCTCGTCGGCCAAGGGCCTGTTCCAGTTCATCGACCAGACCTGGCTCGGCACCGTCAAGGAAGCCGGCGCGAAGCTCGGCTACGGCCAATATGCCGACGCCATCCAGAAATCCGAGTCCGGCAGCTATTCGGTCGCCGACCCCGCCGCCAAGGCCGAGATCCTGAAGCTGCGCGACGATCCCGCGGCGAGCTCGGCGATGGCCGGCGTGCTGACGCAGTCCAACAGTTTCAAGCTGGGCGAGGCGATCGGCCGCCGCCCCAACGACGCCGAATTGTACATGGCGCATTTCATGGGCGTCGGCGGCGCCTCGAAACTGATCAACGCCGCGCAGAGCACCCCGAACGTGTCCGGCGCGGCGCTGTTTGCCAATGCCGCCGCGGCCAACAAGTCGATCTTCTACGACCAGGGCGGCGCCGCGCGCAGCGTCTCGCAGGTCTATTCGGTGCTGTCGACGCGCTATGACGCCGCCGCCAGTTCCGCTACCACCCGCGATGCGATGGCGGCCTCCGGCGTGGTGACGGCGCGCGCGGTGACGCCCTCGGCGCCGGTCGATAATGCCGCCTATCTGTCCAGCTTCCCGGACCTCCGCAATGCCCAGGTCGCCAGCTTCGCCTCGGATAGTTCGGCCGCGGCCGCGCCGGAGCCGCCGATCTTCCGCTCGCTGTTCCAGGGCGGCGAACGCACCCAGCCGGTGTCGCGCGCGGTGCAGGAATTATGGGGCAACGGCTCGTCGCTGACCTCGGTATCGCTGCCGAAAGCCCCCGAGGTCGGCGTGCCCAGGCCGCTCGATCTGTTCAGCGACCGCGCCGGCGCCTTCAGCAACTAACAAAGCGCGCCTCGAACTACACTTCACCGAATGACGCGTAGACCCATCCGTCGTCATTGCGAGGAGCCCTTGCGACGCGGCAATCCAGTAGGCGGCAAGCGAGAAAGAACTGGCTTGCTTCGTCGCAAGGGCTCCTAGGAAGAAAGGGCACTTGTCCCGGACGCAGCGCAATGCGCCTCCGCGGGAGGCGTCATGAGCCGCGGAGCCGGGACCGCCAAAAACGTCGTTGCCTGATACGGTCCCGGCTCCGCGGAGCGGCATGGCGGCGATGCAAGGGCATCGCCTGAGAATGCCGCACCGCGTCCGGGACACGAGTGTTATCTTT
>JACMOT010000616.1 GCA_014377915.1 Tardiphaga sp. | reverse complement strand
TCGACGGCTGCGCCTTGCGCGGCGATCCGAAGGGACCACTGTTCCGCACCATTGAGCGGGGCAGGGGGGTGCTGACCGCTACACCTCTGCCCCAGGCCAACGCTTACGCCATGATCGGCCGCCGCGCCGCCGGTGCCGGCATCGCCACCAAGATCGGCAATCACACCTTCCGAGCGACCGGCATCACCGCCTACCTGAAGAATGGCGGCACGCTGGAGAACGCGGCGGCGATGGCCAACCATGTTTCGACGCGCACAACGCAGCTCTATGATCGCCAAGCCGATCAGGTCAGCCTGGATGAGATCGAACGGGTGAGGATTTGAATTTATGCTGTTCTTTAGGATTGTGTCCAGATTACCTAGATTTTTGTATTGGAACCATAGCCCGGCCTGAGCATTTATACTGAGTTCACAATTAATCTGGTTCGATTCAGAGTATTTTTGGAGCAAAACTAATAACCAGCTGGCGGACTTTAGATCGGAAGCATTTTGCTCGCGATGCTGGAGCAGCTCGCAATTGTGGATGGATCAGCTGATCAACCCCGATGCTCGCTTGAGTAATCCTGCAGCCGCGGGGGGGGGTACGGCGTTTCGCTGGGTCATACGAGAAGCTACCCACGAAGTTCACCAACGGCTCCACCGTCACGACGGATTCGCGGCGATCCAGAACGCCACGATCGATATCGCGTCATACCGACGCCTGATTATTCGCCTTTACGGCTTTTACCTCCCGTTCGAAACGGCCGCTGATATCGGTCATGATCGTAGCGCGTGGCTGGAGGATGATCTTCGGTCTCTAGGCGTTGACTTTAAGGCGCCGGCCGCGCCCGCCCTGTGCAATGGCATTCCGTGTCTTAAGACCGCCGAAACGCGGCTGGGCGCGCTTTATGTCGTCGAGGGATCAGCGCTCGGCGGGCGGGAACTCGGTCGCAGCCTCGACCGGCTCCTCGGTCCGGACGCGATCAACGGCCGCCGGTTTTTCCTTGGCCGTGGTTCCGGCACGGGGGAGGCTTGGAGGCGCTATCTTTCACAGCTTTCGGCGGGTTCGGGCGATCCGGTGGTAAGGACCAAGATCATTGGAGCCGCGCTGGAGACGTTTGCCGTCTTCGAAAGCTGGCTGTCCGGTTGGAGCAGTGCGACAGATGGCTAAATCCGAACCCACGCCGACGACGCTCGACATCACGAACTGCGCTCAAGAGCCCATCCACATCCCGGGGGCCATCCTGCCGCATGGTGCGATGCTGGTGCTGGACCCCGATACGCTCGATGTGCTCCAGGCTGCAGGCGATACGTCAGGCCTGCTTGGCGCGTCGCTCGTCGAATTACTCGGGCGATCCGCAACCGAGATTTTTCGAAGCGACCAAGTGGAAAACCTGCGTGCGTTGGCTGCGAGCTCCGAGCTTACGAAGCCGCGCCATTTGCTCGATCCACTTCTGCGAGTCGTGCCAAACCTGCCCCTCGACGCGAGCCTGCACCGCAGTGGCGGGTCGCTCGTCCTGGAATTCGAGGCGGCTGACACCGCAGACCGCTTTGCCGCCGATCCGCTCGCCGGCGTACACGAGATGGTCCAGGGGCTCGATGCGGCGGTCACGCTGCAGGGGCTTTGCCAGCTTGCCGCTGACAGGGTGCGCAGCGTCGCCCGATATGACCGCGTCTTGGTCTACCGCTTCATGCAAGACGACTCCGGCTGGGTGATCGCCGAAAGCCGCCAGGAACATCTCGAACCGTTCCTCGACCTGCACTATCCGGCGGCCGATATTCCACCGCAGGCGCGCGCACTTTACGTGAAGAACTGGCTGCGGCTGATCACTCAGGTCAACTACGACCCTTCTCCGCTCACCCCGGTTGACAATCCGCGCACCGGACAGCCGTTGGACATGAGCCAGGCTATCCTGCGCGACGTGTCGCCGATCCATCGGGAATACCTGCGGAACATGGGTATCGACGCCTCGATGTCGATCTCGATCATTCGCCACGGAAAGCTCTGGGGGCTCATTGCGTGCCATAACTACAGCCCGCGGATATTGCCGCGGCACCTGCGCGCGATCTGCGAACTGTTTGGCTCCATGTTCTCCTTGCAGCTCGAAGCGCGCGAGAACGGCGAGCAATTCGAAGAACGACTCGCCAGTCGGATGGTGCTTCAGAACCTGATGCTGAACCTGGCCGGCGCCGACGACTACGCCATTGGGCTCACCCAACAATCGCCTAATTTGCTCGACTACATCCATGGTGGCGACGCCTCCCTTGACGGGTCGCGACAAGGCGGCGTCGCCGTCAGCGTGAAAGGGCAGCTCACCTTTCTGGGATTTACTCCATCTAAGTCGCAGATCGAGTCCCTGATTGAATGGCTGAACACGCGTATTCTCAAGGATGAGAGTGTGTTTTCCACCGACCGGTTAGGCGAGCTTTGGCCTGAGGCTGCAGCCTTCGCCGGCGTATCGGCCGGCATCCTGGCGATCTCGGTGTCTCCAGAGCCGTCTGACTTCATAGTCTGGTTTAGGCCCGAAATCGTGGCGACCGCCAACTGGGCCGGCGAGCCCAAAAAGCTGGTGACGAGCGGCCCGAATGGTGACCGGCTAAGCCCTCGGAAATCGTTCGAGGTCTGGAAGGAAACGGTCCGCGGGCGCTGCCTGCCCTGGACGCCCGCTGATCTAGACGCAGCCTTCGACCTGCGCGTCTCTCTCCTGCATGTCGTGTTGCGGCGCATCAACACCGCCGCCCGCGAACGCAAGCGGGTGGCGGAGCGCGACCAACTGTTGATGGCAGAGCTGGACCATCGGGTGAAGAATACGATCGCAAATATTCAGGCACTGGTCGTGCAGACGAGCCGCAGCGCCGACACGCTCAGCGGATTTGTCGCGGGTCTGGACGGCCGGATCCAATCGATGGCCAAAGCGCACAGCCTTTTATCCCAGAGCCGCTGGGAAGGTGTCTCGATCGACAGGTTGCTACGCGAGGAACTCAACCCCTACGCAAATGGGCACTTCGCGGTGACACTAACCGGAACAGATGTGCTGCTGACCCCGAAATCGGCGCTTTCGCTATCACTGGCGATCCACGAATTGGCGACGAACGCGGCCAAATACGGCGCCCTGCTCACGCCGGGCGGCCGGGTCGCGGTGCATTGGCGCCGTGGGGACGACGGCGGTATCGAGCTGTCATGGAGCGAGGCGGGAGGGCCGCCCGTCGGGCCACCTACACGGCGGGGCTTCGGTTCAACGCTTATCGAGCGCGCCCTTGCCATGGAGACAGGCGGGAGAGCCAACATCCATTATCTACACACCGGGGTCGTGTGCGAAATCTTCCTACCCCTGTCGTCGGTCTCTCAATCCGAGGTGGAGAGCCGGGCACCACGCGCTGACGCGCCGGTAGTCGTCCAGATGACGCCGGAAGCCGGGTTGGAGCCGTTGCGGATTTTGGTCGTCGAGGACTCCTTTCTCCTAGTTATGTCACTTGAAGGTGTGTTCGACGATCTCGGGTGGGAGATTGTGGGCCCGGCGACGCGCAAAGCCGAGGCGATGATCTTGGCCGAGTCGGAAACCTTCGATGCCGCCCTGCTTGACGTCAATCTGGACGGTGAAATGTCCTGGGATGTGGCCGCTCTGCTCAAGGAGCGAGGCATCCCGTTTGTCTTCAGCACGGGCTATGATGTCGCCAGCCTGTTGCCGGGCTTCCTTGCGGGTAGCCTGGTGGTCGGCAAGCCATTTCGAGACGGCGAACTAGAGCAGCGGCTTCGACAGGCCATCGCGGCAGCGCGGGCCGAACAGCTGGTGCTCGATGCTGGTCTCGTACGCTCTTCCTGACAAACCCGTAGTCCACCAATCCATTTCGATCCCTCGAAAGTTTGGATCACCAGGAATTGGGCAGAACTCGGCGAGGTCGAGAGTATTCAAATCTCGTCGCAGAGAATTGTCCGGAGTCGTAGCATCGCCAAGCGCAAGCGAGACTTCACCGTGCCAAGAGGCAGATTCAAGGCCGTGGCGATTTCGGTGTGGGGGGTGCTCAGCGAAGAACGGCATACGCAGCACTTCAGCCTGCGGGGCTTGTAGTTCCTATAAGGCTAATCGGATGCGGGTTGTACGCTCGCCAAGCAGATATTCGCCACCCCGACGAGCAAGCTCGCGGTCGAGAGGATGCCGTCATTCGCCCCAAGAACAGCGGCTCTGAGCCAACCGATCCGCTGGACGAGGTGTCGCTCCAAGTGCGATCGGGGGCGGTTCATGATTGGCTCCATGGATGGCCTCACGGGCCTGGCGGCGCTCGGCTAGTGGGTCAGCAGCACGAAGCGCTGCGGGCCGCCATTTCGTGGGTTCAAGCTTCGATTGCTTCATCCCGTTCTCTTTGCTGACCGGGATCGGGCTCGTGTTTGGATATGCGCTGCTCGGCGCTGGCTGGCTGGTGCTGAAAACAGAGGGCGAGCTTCAGGCGCGCGCACGGCGGCTGGGACGTTTTGCACTGCTGGGCGTGTTGGCGGCCATCGTCATCGTCAGCCTATGGACACCGGCGATCGACCCATCGATTGCGCACCGCTGGCTTTCCTGGCCCAACCTGGCATTCCTCGCTCCGGTTCCGATCGTCACCGCGCTTCTCGCCTGGTTCATTTGGCGCGCTCTGAGCGGACGCGGCGAGGCAGGGCA
Source organism: Tardiphaga sp. (assembly GCA_014377915.1). Next base: position 744 of record JACMOT010000616.1, on the reverse strand, counting down.
GTTCGTCGGCGCGGTCGGTCTTTTCCTGGTGTCCTACCTTGGCATCGCCATCAGTCTTTGGCCGATGATCGTGTCCCATCACTATACGCTTTGGCAGGCTGCCTCCTCGGAGAGCACCCAGGCGTTCCTGCCTGTCGGCACGTTGTTCCTGCTGCCGGTGATCCTCCTCTACACTGGCTGGTCGTATTGGGTGTTCCGCGGGAAGGTGTGGGCGGATATCGGCTACCACTGACGGCGCCCGTCGGGACGCTGCCCCTGAGCGGCGGGATTGTCGAAGGCGAGGACCCTGGTGGCGAGTAAATTGGGCGGACCGGGCGCCCAGGGCTTTCGTCGCGCTTTTAAGACGCGGGCGCGGACACCGGCGGGTCGACACGATGAGCACGGGCTGGCCGTAGCCGCGGTGTCCCACTAAGGTCGCGACATGTCAGACTCCGAAATGCCGATCCGTGAAGAGCTCACCGAAGCGATCAACAAGGTGCGGCGTGAGTTGGAGATTCTCCAAGCTCCGTCCAGCATCGGGGGACCGCCTGACAACGGCAGCGTAGTTGCCGATTTGGAAAAGGAACTGCAGCGCCTCTTGGAGGCTCGGGCGGATCTCTAGGCCTTCTCTAATTTCCGATATTGCTTATTGCCCATCTTGCTGTGCGACGCTCCAGGGGTAGGGCCGCTTCCCACCGAGCCTGTGTGAAAACCCCGAAGCAGCCTAGAATTCTGACCATCAGCCCTGGGGGCGGGATGAAGCGC
>JACMOT010000615.1 GCA_014377915.1 Tardiphaga sp. | reverse complement strand
GAAACTTCTCCTGATCAATCCCAACACCTCCGCCGACATGACCGATCGCATGATACGGACGGCGGCGCGGGTGCTGGCGCCCGACGTCGAGCTGGTCGCGATCACGGCGACGCGGGGGATGCCCTATATTGCCAGCCGCGCCGAGGCGGTGATCTCCGGCACGATCACGCTGGAAATGATCGCGGAAAATCATCACGGCGTCGACGCGATCATCATCGCGGCGTTCGGCGACCCCGGACTGATCGGCGCCCGCGAATTGTTCGAAGTGCCAATCACAGCGATGGCGGAATCCTCCATTCTCACCGCCTGCATGCTGGGCAAGCGGTTTTCGATCCTGACCTTTTCGAGGACGCTGGTGTCCTGGTATGAAGACGCGGTGGCATTGGCCGGCCTCGAGGCGCGATGCAGCGGCATCCGCGTGCCCGATGTCAGCTTCCAGTCGGTGGCGACCGTCCAAGACGAACTCGAGGGTGAACTTGTCGCGCTCGCCGAGCGGGCCGTGAAGGAAGACGGCGCCGACGTCATCATTCTCGCCGGCGCGCCGCTGACCGGACTGGCAGAGCGCGTTGCCGATCGGATTTCGGTGCCGGTCATCGATCCGCTCTCGGCGGCGGTGTGCCATGCGCAGACGCTGGCACGACTGCGTCCCCGGCCAGCCCGCGCCGGCCGCTTCGCGCGGCCGGGGGCCAAACCGGCCCAGGGCCTGTTGCCAGCCCTGGCCGATTGGATCGAACACCGCCCGGCGAGCGAAGCATCCGGACTGGTCTCAGAGACGACCAAGAAGAGCTGACATCGCAACCGGCCGACGCTACTCGAAAACGACCTCGGCCTCGCCGAGCGCCTCGAAGCGGACCACGCAGCGGTCGCCGGGCTTGAGGAAATCCATCCCGGTCCAGCTTCCGGTGGTGACGATATGACCTGCTTTCACGCCATCTGACAACATATTGGCCAGCGCCACAGCGGCCCCTAGCGGGTCACCGGTCGGATGGCCGCCCTGCTTGTGATGCACGGTCGCGCCATTCACCAGCATCGTGATCCGAAGGTTGGGCAGATCGAGATGCGACCAGTCCGCCGTCTCCGGCCCGAACACCAGCCCACCATTAATGGTGCAATCCGCCAATTGCTCCAGATTGGGGCGACCGCGGGGGTTGCTATACCGGCCCGACACGATCTCAATGGCCGGCAGCACGGTCACCGCCAAGGCGACCTCCTCGCGCGTGTAAGGTACGCCGGTTGCCGGCAGGTCGCGCGTAAAGCGGAACGCGATCTCGCCCTCCACCCCGAGATGCGGCACCTCGGCCGGCGACATCCGCGCCGGACTGGACCGAATGGTGCGCTCATAAATCAGACCGCGGGTCGGCTCACCGTCCGGCGGCGCGCCGGCCTTGAAGCCGCCGATGGCCTCGCCCAGCAATGCCGCCACGCGATCCTGCACCGCGTGCGCTTTGGCAACCGATGCGGGCACGATGGGCAGCGCGTCGATCAACACGCCGGTGCGTCGCGCCTGAACCAGCCGTCCGGCTGCGTCTTCTATTTCTGATTCGGTCATCGGGGTTCCTTCGGAAAACATCTAGCGGATTCGTAGGCCTGCCATGACGACAGGCTTTCGTGAACGCGCGCAGTATTATACCCACGCTGGTCCGACATCGATCGAAAATTCCAGAGCGCGAATGCAAGCATGACCTGCTTTGTACCGCGAAGCCACGTTCAATTATACCACTATCAACATCGCAGGCTGAGCGCACCTTATTGGATCAGCCGTCGACAATGATACCGTCGACCGATACTGGTGCATTCAACCTTTGTCTTAACGATTGCGCCGCTAAAACAGGAACTACGATTAAGAAGCAGCTTTAATCGACGGACAATCTGAAGATGACTTGGTCGCGCGTGTTGCAGCGAGTGGCGGTTGTTGCGCTCCCGTTTAACAACAACAAGAGTGGCTCGATCGCTGTTATATTCGCGATCGCCTGCGTTCCGCTCATCATATCGATCGGCTGCGCGGTCGATTATGCGCAGGCCATGCGGATGCGCGGCAAGCTGCAGGCAGCGGCGGACGCAGCGAGTGTCGGCGCGGTGGCGAGCAAATCCCCGGGCTATATCGCGGCAACCGGGATGTCAGCCGACGGCGTCGTTGCAGTGGCGCGAACCGATGCTCTGGCGATCTTCAACGGTAATATCAGCGGATTAACCGGCTATAATAATTTGCTCACGACCACCACCGTGACAAAAGTCGGATTGCAACTCACATCAACCGTGCAGTTCAGTGCCAGCGTAACGACCACCTTCATGAAATTGGTTGGATACCCTACGCTGACGGTGAACAGCACTTCGGTATCAGAGGCAACGCTGCCCGGCTATCTCGACTTCTATTTGATGCTCGACGTGTCGGGATCGATGGGCCTGCCGTCCACCAACAGCGAGCAGACCCGGCTCGCCGCCATCAATCCAGACAATTATTCGCAGTATCCAAATGGCTGCACCTTCGCCTGCCATTTCACCAATGCCGGGGCTTGCAGCAACTCGACACAGAAATACAATACCAATAATTATTGTATGGGCTATTCGCTGTCGCGCACTGCCGGGAATTCAGGCAATACGGCGGTTTCGAACTGCGCCTCGCCTGGCACCGGTGCCTGCATCCAGCTGCGCGCCGACGCCGTCGGCTATGCCGTTTCGCAATTGCTGGTCACGGCCAATGCCAGCGCCAAGATCGCCAATCAGTATCGCGTCGGGTTGTATCCCTTCATCCAGAATCTTTATACGTATTTCGCGCTGACCAGCAGCATCAACGGATCGCCGAGCAATGCCGGCACGATCAATTACGCCGCGGCAAATCTTGCCTCCTTGCTGGATACCGGCGTCAATTCCAACCTTGGCTCGGGCGGCACCCATTTCGAAAACGTGCTGCCCGCCATGAACACGCTGATCTCCAGCGTCGGCACCGGGACCGCGTGGAATAACACCCTGCCCTACGTCTTCCTGGTAACCGATGGAGCGCAGAACAACCAGACGCAGTGGGGCGGCGGCTGGAGCGGCAACAACAATGCGACGGTGATGAACTCGACACTGTGTGCATCGTTGAAAAACCGCGGCATCGTCGTCGCGATACTCTACATCCCGTACCAGACAATCCAGAATCCGACGAGCTTCGCTAACAACGAGGATTACGCGGTGAATGCGATCATTCCTAATATCCCGGCGACGCTGCAGGCCTGTGCCTCGCCAAATTTCTTCTTCACGGCCAACACGCCTGCCGATATCACGACGGCTCTGAACGCCATGTTTAACCAGGCCCTCGTGACCGCGCACATCACCAACTGATACACTCTAATCCGGTGGATCGGATTTCATCCACGCAAACTAAACCTCACTCGCAAAAGCCGGCATCTTAAACCACTGCCGCTCAACAAAAACCCGGCCCTCTCGCGAAGGCCGGGCGTTTCACGATGGTGGCTTGCTCGATCAGCCGCGGGTGCGGGAGCGGATCATGAAACTGTCAAAGGTGTATTCGGCGACCTGCCACCACAGATATTCATCCGAACGGTAGGCCTGCATCGCATCGATCGATTTCTTGAAGTCGGCGTTCTTCGCGGAGATCTCACCCCACAGCTCATTGGTCGCCTTCAGGCAGGCGTCGAGCACCTCGTTGGTGAACGGACGCAGTTGGGTGCCGCCAGCCACCAACTGCTTCAACGCACCCGGGTTCTGCATGTCATAGCGGGCCGCCATCCAGGTATTGGCATTGGTGCAGGCGTTGGCCAGAATTGTTTGGTAGTTCTTCGGCAACGAATTGAACTTGTCCAGATTGGTGAAGGCATGGACCATCGGGCCGCCTTCCCAGAAGCCAGGATAATAATAATATTTGGCGACTTTCTGGAAGCCGAGCTTCTGGTCGTCATAGGGACCGACCCATTCGGCCGCATCGATGGTGCCTTTTTCCAGCGACGGATAGATGTCGCCGCCGGCAAGCTGCTGCGGCACCACGCCGACCTTCTGCAGTACCTGGCCGGCAATGCCGCCGATACGCATCTTCAGACCAGACAGATCCGCGACGGTCTTGATTTCCTTACGGAACCAGCCGCCCATCTGGGTGCCGGTGTTGCCGCAGGGATGACCAATCACACCGAACTTCTTGAAGAACTCATTGCCAAGCTCCATGCCGCCGCCCTGATACCACCAGGAATTCTGCTGGCGGGCGTTGAGGCCGAACGGCACCGAGGCGTAGATCGCGAAGGTCGGATCCTTGCCGACATAGTAATAAGAGACGGTGTGACACATCTCGACGGTGCCGTTGGAAACCGCGTCCAGCGCCTGCAGCCCGGGCACCAGTTCGCCGGCCGCGAACACCTGAATCTGAAACTTGTTGTCGGTCATCTCGGCGACCTGCTTCGCCATATGCTCGGCGCCGCCATAGATGGTATCGAGCGACTTCGGAAAGCTCGAAGCGAGCCGCCACTTGATTTCAGGCGTCGACTGGGCGATCGCCGGAGAGGCAACAGCGGCCACCGCGGCGCCTGCCGTTGAGACCTTCAAAAATTCACGACGCTTCATTCGAGCTCTCCTTGTTGCGGGCGTTTCCCTGGATTCCTGGAGCATGTTCAACGGATGACGCGTAACCGATTCAACCGAAGACGCTCTGGTGCATGACTTTCTTACACGGAAATTCGGCCGCGGAAAACACGGCGAACCGCCTGGCGCGGCCAATTAAACGAAAGTTCTATACGGCGATTGTGGTTGGAGCCACCATCCCTCAGGCGGCGGCGACGATGCCTGGTAGCTGGTCACGGACCAGGGCCGCGATCGCCCGATAGATCGCCGCATGCGGACTATCCGGCTCGCTCGCCACCACCGGCGTTCCAGCGTCGGACATCGCCCGGATCGACATGTGCAGCGGCACCTCGCCGAGAAAAGGCACGCCGAGCCGTTCGGCCTCGTGGCGAGCGCCGCCATGGCCAAAAATATCCGACCGCGTGCCGCATTCCGGGCACTGGAAATAGCTCATGTTCTCGATGATGCCGAGCACCGGCACGTTGACCTTGCTGAACATCGCCAGCCCGCGGCGGGCATCGATCAGGGCCAGGTCCTGCGGCGTCGACACGATCACCGCCCCCTTCAGCGGGACATTCTGCGCCAGCGTCAACTGGGCGTCGCCGGTGCCGGGTGGCATGTCGACGACGAGGACGTCGAGCGTGCCCCAGGCGACGTCGCGCAGCATCTGGGTAATCGCCGACATCACCATCGGCCCGCGCCAGATCATCGCGGTCTCCTCCTCGACCAGGAACCCGATCGACATGATCGACAGCCCGAACTTGGCGATCGGAATCATCTTCTTGTTGTCGTCGAGCGTCGGCTTGTCGCGGATGCCGGTCAGGCGCGGCACCGACGGGCCGTAGATGTCGGCATCGAGCAGTCCGACGCGCAGCCCGAGATCGCGCAGGCCCAGCGCCAGATTCAGCGACGTGGTGGATTTGCCAACGCCGCCCTTGCCGGAGGCCACCGCGATCACCGCGGTGACGCCGGGGATTTCGGCCTGCCGCGACATCGGCGACCCCGCCGGATTGGCCGGCGGACGATGCGCCGAGACCGGCTGCACGCCATGGCTGTGGCCGGCGTGACCCGCGGTTGCCGGCGCCGGTGCGACGCCCGCCTTGCGCTCCGCGGTCAGCGCCACCATCGCCCCGGTGACGCCCGGAATCGCCCGTACCGCGGCTTCGGCCTGCGCCCGGACACCTTCCCAGGCGCGGGCCTCACTGGCCTCAACATTGATCGAAAACAACACCTTACCGTCGGATACCGAGATTTCGGATAACACGTTGGCATGCAGCAACGGGACGCCGCGCGGCGAATTGACCTTGGCCAGACCGTCAAGAACTTGCTGCTTTGAAACGCTCACTGGATATCTCCCGGCCGGCTGGATTGAGACCGGAGACATAGAGCTATTCGAAGCCGAGTACAGGGGCAATTTTGCATCGAGGATGCTTTGGTCAGTGCCAAGCCCGATACCGCATTTGAGGAAAACCCGAAGCTCGAAATGCCATTTCTAGCGCCGGGGGCGCCGATCGAGGTGCCCGACCTTGCCTCGACCGTATCAGCCTTTATGCTGCGCCGAATTCTCCCGCAGCCGCCCGGCACGGGCGCCTCACCTCTCCAATACAGCACGTTCGGCACGCAAGCCGACAACTCCAAAGGGTATGGATATGGCCAAAATTGCTTTCATCGGTCTCGGCGTCATGGGTTTTCCGATGGCCGGCCACCTCGCCGCCAAGGGCAAGCATGAGGTGACGGTGTTCAACCGCAACCCGGCCAAGGCCAAGGCATGGGCGGACAAGTTCGGCGGCAAGACGGCGCCAACGCCGCAGGCGGCAGCCGAGGGCCAGGAATTCGTGATGGCCTGCGTCGGCAATGACGACGATTTGCGCTCCGTGACGACAGGCCAGAACGGCGCCTTCGCCGGCATCGCCAAGGGCGCGGTTTTCGTCGATCACACCACGGCCTCCGCCGAAGTCGCCCGCGAGCTCGATGCCGAAGCCACCAGACTGGGCTTTCATTTCATTGACGCCCCGGTGTCGGGCGGCCAGGCCGGCGCCGAGAATGGCGCCCTCACCGTGATGTGCGGCGGCACCGATTCTGCCTATGCCCGGGTCGCGCCGGTGATCGAATCCTACGCCAAGATGCAGAAGCTGCTGGGGCCGGCCGGCTCAGGCCAGCTCACCAAGATGGTCAACCAGATCTGCATCGCCGGGCTGGTCGAAGCGCTGTCGGAGGGCATCCACTTCGCCAAGAAGGCGGGGCTCGACGTCAATGCCGTGATCGAGGTGATCTCCAAGGGAGCCGCGCAGTCCTGGCAGATGGAAAACCGACACAAGACGATGAACGACGGCAAGTTCGATTTCGGTTTCGCGGTCGAATGGATGCGCAAGGACCTGTCGATCTGCCTCGCCGAGGCCCGCCGCAACGGCGCCAGCCTGCCGGTGACCGCCGTGGTCGACGCGTTCTATTCGGAAGTCGAGACGATGGGCGGCAAGCGCTGGGACACCTCGGCCCTGCTGGCGCGCCTGCAGCGCTGAACCAGCTGAAAGAGCAAAATAATACCGGAGCGGCCCGTGTCACGCCGCCGCTCCGGTGCTTCGATTTAATAGTGGATTAACCGGAATATCTGATTTTTTAAGGCACCTCTTAAGGATTTAGCGGCACAGATAGGATGCGTAAAAAGCGCGCGCCGGCGCGTACAGGATTTGTGTAAGTGTGATGAGTAAGCCCGCCGATAGGCCAGAAGTCGTGCATTTGCCGGCTGAACCTCCGGTCGTTGCCCCGGCGCGCAATCGCCGAGTCGCAGCGCAGCGGGTCCGTGAGGCGCGCGACCGGTTAACCTCAACCTCGGGCACCCGCCCGGCCTTCGACCGCGAATTGCTCCGCCAATACGCTCAGACCCGCCTGTCCGCCTCGCTGGTGGTCACGCTGCTGGTGATCGGCACCGGCCTGCTGTTCGGCTTCTGGATGCAGCCGCTGCCGGCGGCGATCTGGTCCTGCGCGATGCTGTGCATTCACGCGGTCGTGTTGCGCACCTGCAACCGCTATCTGAACGAGCCCCCGACCCCGAACCGAACCCGCAAATGGCGGATTCGCTTCATCGTGCTCGATCTGCTGTACGGCCTGTGCTGGACCGTGATCCTGGTGCATCCGACCGGCAGCGACATCGTCTCGAATTCGCTGATGATGTTCCTGATGCTGCTGGTGGTCGCGGTCTCCAGCATGCTGGCGGCCAGCCTGCCGATCGCGGCCTTCGCGGCGACCGCTCCGGTGACCATGGGGGTGGCGCTGGACTTCATCCTGCGCGGCACCTTCGACAATTACGTGCTGGCGTTGCTCGCCGTGGCCGCCGAAGGCTATTTTGCGCTGCTGGCGCACCGGCTGCACTCGACCACGCTGGCGACGCTCGAAGCACGCGCCGAAAAGGACGCGCTGATCGGCGAACTCGAACAGGCCAAGGCGATCTCCGATGAGGCCCGCCATCGCGCCGAAGCCGCCAATGTCGCCAAATCGCGCTTCCTCGCCCAGATGAGCCACGAACTGCGCACGCCGCTGAACGCCATCCTCGGATTTTCCGAAGTGATGAAGAGCGAGATCTTTGGCGCCCACGCGGTGCCGGTCTACAAGGACTACTCCGCCGACATCCACAATTCCGGCGTGCATCTGCTCAATCTGATCAACGAGATTCTCGACCTGTCGCGGATCGAAGCTGGTCGCTATGAGCTCAACGAGGAAGCGGTGTCGCTGGTCCATGTGGTGGCGGATTGCCATCATCTGCTGAAGCTGCGCGCCTCCAGCCGCGGCATCACCATTCACGAAGTGTTCGAACACGGCATGCCGCGAATCTGGGGCGACGAGCGCGCCTGCCGCCAGATCGTGCTCAATCTGCTGTCGAATTCGATCAAGTTCACGCCGCAGGGCGGCGAGATCTGGCTCAAGGTCGGATGGACCGCCTCGGGCGGGCAGTATCTGAGCTGCAAGGACACCGGTTCCGGTATCGCCGAGGACGAGATCCCGATCGTGCTGGCTTCGTTCGGCCAAGGCTCGAACTCGATCAAATCGGCAGAACAGGGCGCCGGGCTCGGCCTGCCGATCGCCAAGAGCCTGATCGACATGCATGGCGGCACCTTCACGCTGAAATCGAAGCTGCGGATCGGCACCGAGGTCATCATCACCTTCCCGCCGGAACGGGTGATGTCGGCGCTGGCACCGATGGCCGAGGAAGCCCCGCCGCTGTCGCCCAGCTATGAAAGCAGCACCGCCGACGAACGCCGGCGCCCGCGCAACAAGCCCATCATGAGCGCGGGAACTGGACTGTAACGGACCGCTTGCGAAGGCGGCCCGAACCGCATCATTGTCTACCCATGAGCAAAGAATCGCCGTGCATCGCAGTCTGCATCATCGACCCCTCCACCAAGCTCTGCCTCGGCTGCGGGCGAACGCTGCCGGAGATCGCGCGCTGGCATGGCATGCCGGGCGCGGAACGGCTCGAGGTAATGGCTTCGCTGGACGCGCGGATGGCCGCGGCCGGCCTGCAACCCTCCTCCATTTACGCGCCGACGAAAAAGGCCGCGACTTCCTGACAGGTGCGCCATGAGCCGGCTGCTGTTGCTGGTCGTGCTGGTGGCCGCCACGGCGGGCGCCGCTTTTGCCTATGGCGACCCGACGCAGATCGCCAAGGCCGGCACCATCGTCACCGAATTGTTGCGCAGGACGCCCGCTGCCGTGCCGCGCGCCGTCGCCGTCGAACGCGGCCAGAGCGGCGAATTCGGTCTGCAGGCCAGGATCAACGGCGTCAATGCGCCGATGGTGATCGATACCGGCGCGACCTCGGTGGTGCTGACCTATGAAACCGCCAAGGCCGCCGGGCTGCCGCTGGAATTGCTGGTCTATGACGTCGAGGTCGAAACCGCCGCCGGCCACACCAAGGCGGCGCGGCTGACGCTGGACCGTCTGGCGGTTGGCAAACTGGTGGAGCGCTCGGTGCCGGCGCTGGTGGTGCCGCGCGGGCAGATGAAAACGAATTTGCTCGGCATGAGCTTTCTCGACCGGCTGGAAAGCTGGGAAGTGCGCGCCGACCGGCTGATGCTACGCGGCTATCCCTGACGCCTCCGCTGCCACCGATTCCTCGACCTCGGTCTCGACCAGCGCGATCGCCTCGCGCAGCACCTCGATGCCGGCGCCGTGCCGGGTGCCATTCTCGGCGAGATAGCGCCGGAACGCACGGGCCCCGCGCACGCCGTGGAATGCGCCGACGAAATGCCGCGTCATCGAATGCAGCCGGACACCCAGCGCCAGCTGATCGGACATATACGGCATCATCGCCTCGAACACGTCCTTCATATTGGCATAGGGCGCCGGCTCGCCAAAAATCTCGGGATCGACAGCGAGCAGCCGCCACGGCTCCTGATAGGCCGCGCGGCCCAGCATCGCGCCATCGACATGCGCCAGATGTGCGACCGCTTCCGCAACACCAGGGATGCCGCCATTGATGATCACCGGGACGTCCGGCATCGCCGCCTTCAGCCGGTAGACGCGGTCATAATCCAGCGGCGGAATGTTGCGGTTCTCTTTCGGCGACAGGCCGTTCAGCCAGGCCTTGCGGGCGTGCACGATCAGCGCGTCGGCGCCGGCTTCGACCACGGCGCGCGCCAGCGCGTCCAGCGCCAGTTCCGGGTCCTGGTCGTCGATACCGATCCGGCATTTCACGGTGACCGGTACGGAGACCGCGCGCTTCATCGCGGCGACGCCTTCGGCGACCAGTTCCGGCTCGGCCATCAGGCAGGCGCCGAAACGACCATCCTTCACACGGTCGGAAGGACAGCCGACATTGATATTGATTTCGTCATAGCCAAAATCGGCGCCGATTTTGGCGGCTTCGGCGAGAGCCTGGGGATCCGAGCCGCCGAGCTGCAACGCCACCGGATGTTCGCTGGCATCATAGCCCAGCAGCCGCTGCCGATCGCCATGGATGATGGCCCCCGTCGTCAGCATTTCCGTGTACAGCAGCGCCCGCCGCGTCATCAGCCGGTGAAACACGCGGCAGTGACGGTCAGTCCAGTCCATCATCGGCGCCACGGAAAATCTATGTGATTGATTTATCTTCATTTTTCGAATACATTCAAATCATTAGATCGCGTCGTGTGCACTCTATCTTACGCCATGACACGACGTTTTTTTCGGCTTTTCGACGCCTCAGCGCACACGCGTGGCTACCCCTAGCAGATTAAAGTCAGGTTGGTGGCGTGCCTAGGTCCGGCGTAACGTAAAACACGTCAACGAGACTTTCGTCCGCCGGAAGGACGCCGAGGACTGGGCTCTGCCAATAGATCACGCACGCATCGCAGGCGGCTTAGTTCGCACTTTGTCACCGAAGGCAAGTTGCTCCCCGCGCTTTTCGACTAGCCAGATTCTCGACCAGGGTGCGCGGCCGTTATATTCGGCGCGATCCGGTTGGAATTGGCCTCGTTTCAGCTGAAGATGACTTCAATACCTTGCTTGGCCGACCAAGAACTTTTTCCGGCACCGGAGGGCTCGAGCATCATTTCGCGGCCCGCGGGCGATGCAACTCGTCCACGCGGCTGGCGCCGTCTCGCAGCGCCTCCGGAACCTCATCCCCCGGTCCGCCGGAAAGCGCAAATCCCTTGATCAGCGCGTAGACGGCCGGAATCACGATGAGCGTCAGGATCGTCGACGAGATCATACCGCCGATCATCGGCACCGCGATGCGCTGCATGACCTCCGACCCGGTGCCGGTGCTCCAGAGGATCGGGATCAGACCGGCCATGATGGCCACGACGGTCATCATCTTCGGGCGGACCCGCTCAACCGCGCCCAGCATGATCGCCGCGTTCAGGTCGGAACGCGTGAACGGCCTGTCCTCCGCCGCCCGGGCGGCCTGGATCTCCTTCATCGCGTGATCGAGATAGATCAGCATGATGACGCCGGTCTCCGCGGCGACGCCGGCCAGAGCGATGAAGCCGACAGCCACTGCGACCGAAAAATTGAAGCCGAGCCACCACATCAGCCACAATCCGCCGACAAGGGCGAACGGCAGCGACAGCATCACGATCAGCGTTTCGGTCAGGCGTCGGAAGTTCAAATACAACAAGAGGAAGATGATCAGCAGCGTGGCGGGCACGACGATCTTCAGCCGCGCGGTCGCTCGTTCGAGATATTCGAACTGGCCGCTCCAGACGACGTAGTTTCCGGGCGGAAACTGCACGCTGGCGGCCACGGCCGCCTTGGCGTCGGCGACGTAGCCGCCGAGATCGCGGTCACGGATATCGACGAAAATGTAGACCGCGAGCTGGCCGTTTTCGATCCGAATCGACGTCGGTCCACGCGTCAGCTTGATCACGGCGACCTCGCCGAGGGGAACGGTGCCTCCGCCCGGAAGCCCGACCAGGACGTCCCGGGCGATCGACTGGGGATCGCTGCGCAGATCGCGCGGATATCGCAGATTGACGCCGTAGCGCTCCCGACCTTCGACGGTCGTTGTGATCGTCTCGCCGCCCAGAGCGGACGACACCGTATCCTGCACGTCGCTGACCATCAGACCGTAGCGGGCGAGCGCTTCCCGGTCGGGAACGACGTCGAGGTAGTAGCCGCCGATAACGCGCTCCGCGTAGGCACTCGACGTGCCGGGGACGGTCTTCACAACGGTCTCGATCTGACGGGCCAGCTTCTCCATTTCGACCAGGTCGGTGCCCAGCACCTTGATGCCGATCGGCGTGCGGATGCCGGTCGCGAGCATGTCGGTGCGGGCTTTGATCGGCATAGTCCAGGCGTTCGAGACGCCGGGAAACCGCAGCGCTTTGTCCAGATCAGCGATCAGGCCGTCGACTGTCATTCCTACTCGCCACTGCTCCTTGGGCTTGAGATTGACGATCGTCTCGAACATTTCGGTCGGAGCCGGATCGGTCGCGGTCTCGGCACGTCCCGCCTTGCCGTAGACCGAGGCCACCTCCGGAAACGTCTTGATGATCCTGTTCTGGGTCTGCAAAATTTCGGCCGCCTTCGTCACCGAGAGCCCAGGCAACGTCGTCGGCATGTACATCAGCGTGCCTTCGTTCAGGCTCGGCATGAACTCGGTCCCGAGTTGACGCGCCGGCCAAAGGCTCACCGCCAGAGCGACGAGCGCCAGCAGGATCGTAAGGGTCTTGGCTTTCAGCACACCGCGGATGAGAGGACGATAGACCCAGATCAGGAAGCGGTTGATCGGATTCTTGTGTTCCGGAACGATCCGCCCGCGCACGAACAGTACCATCAGCGCCGGCACCAGGGTGATCGACAGGATCGCGGCCGCCGCCATGGCGAATGTTTTGGTGAAGGCCAGCGGGCTGAACAGCCGGCCCTCCTGCGATTCCATGGTGAAGATCGGCAGAAACGATACCGTGATGATCAGCAGGCTGAAGAACAACGGCGGCCCGACTTCGCTTGCGGCCTCTATCAAGACCTCCAGTCGCGGCTTGTCCGGTGGGGCCCGTTCGAGATGCTTGTGGGCGCTTTCGATCATGACGATGGCGCCGTCGACCATGGCGCCGATCGCAATCGCGATGCCGCCGAGGCTCATGATGTTGGAGCCGATCCCCAGCAGCTTCATGGCGCCGAACGCCATCAAAATCCCGACCGGCAGCATGATGATGGCGACGAGCGCGCTGCGCACATGCAGCAGGAACACGATGCAGACCAGAGCGACGACGATGCTTTCCTCGGTCAGCGTCCGCTTCAACGTCTCGATCGCGCTGTGGATGAGGTCGGAGCGGTCGTAGACCGGTATGATCTCGACGCCCTTCGGCAGCGCAGACGCCATCTCGGCCAATCGCGCCTTGACGTTGTCGATGACATCGAGCGCGTTCTGCCCGAACCGCTGCACGGCGATTCCACCCGCGACCTCGCCTTCCCCGTTGAGTTCGGTGATACCCCGGCGCTCGTCCGGACCAAGCTCGATCCGCGCGACGTCCTTCAATAGGACGGGAGTGCCCTTGTCGACCTTGAGCACGATGTTCGAAAGATCAGACAGGCTTTTGACATAGCCTCTGCCCCGCACGATGAACTCGAATTCCGAGAGCTCGACGGTGCGCCCTCCCACGTCCATGTTGCTGCCGCGGACCGCGTCCCGCACCTTCGCGAGCGGGATGTCGAGGGACCTCAGCCGGTTCGGATCGACCACGATGTTGTACTGTTTGACGAAGCCGCCGACGCTGGCGACTTCGGCGACACCCTCGGCTTTGGAGATGCCGTAGCGGATGGTCCAGTCCTGGATGGACCGCAGGTCCGCCAGCGACTTGTCCTTGGATTGCAACGCATACTGATAGACCCAGCCGACACCGGTGGCGTCGGGGCCCAATGTCGGCGTGACGCCGGCGGGGAGCTTACGCGCGGCAGCGTTGAGGTATTCCAGGACGCGCGAGCGCGCCCAGTAGATGTCCGTGCCGTCTTCGAAGATGATGTAGACGAACGAGGCGCCGAAGAACGAGAAGCCGCGAACGACCTTCGATTTCGGCACCGTCAGCATGGCCGTCGTCAAAGGATAGGTCACCTGGTCCTCGATGACCTGCGGCGCCTGGCCCTTGTACTCGGTGTATACGATCACCTGGGTGTCGGAGAGGTCGGGGATGGCGTCCAGCGCGGAGTGCTGCACGGCGTAGAGACCGCCGGCGACGACGAAGACCGTTCCGATCAGGATCAGCATCAGGTTGCGGGCCGACCAGTCGATGAAGCGCGCGATCATTAGGGTTTCCCTCCAGTATCGAGGCCCTTGAGGGCGGCCTTCAAATTACTCTCGGCGTCGATCAGGAAGTTCGCGGAGACGACGACCTTATCGCTCTCGGCGACTCCCTCCTTGATTTCCACCCGGCCGTCTCCGCGACGTCCGAGCTTCACGGCGCGCGGTTCGAACCGGCCGTCCCCCTTGTCGAGAAGAACCAGCTGGCGCTCGCCGCTGTCGATCACGGCGCTACTCGAAACGGTCACAACCGGAGTTTCGGCTCCCGTTGCGATCTCCACGTCCGCATACATGTCCGGCCGCAGCACGTCGTCCGGATTGGGGAGTTCGATCCTGACGCGCGCGGTGCGCGTCTCTGGTTTAAGGTTCGGATAGATCATCGCGATCTTTCCGGTGAACAGGCGATCCGGATACGCGCGGGGCCGAACGACGACCTTCTGACCGACCTTCAGAAGCGCCAGATCCCGCTCCGCGACGTCGACCATCACCCAGACTAGGCCCCGGTCGACGATCCGGAACAGAATGTCGCCCGGTGCGGCCCGCATTCCGTTGACGGCGGTCCGCTCCACGATCTCGCCGTCCTGGGGAGCGGGCCAGTTCAGATAGACGGGAATCTCCCGGGTGCGTTCGATGTCCGCGATGAAGGCGTCGGGCGCACCGAGATTCTCGAGACGACGGCGTGCGCCTTTCAGTCCCTGGCCTCCGATGCCGGCGTCGCTCCGGGCGTTCAGTACCGACAGATATTCGGCGGCCGCGCTGGACAAAATCGGCCCGTAGACACGCATCAGGGGCTGGCCCTTGCGCACCTGCGAACCGGTGGTGACGTCTGCGACGGTGTCGATGAAGCCTTCGAACCGGAGCGAGACGACGGACACACGCCGTTCGTCCTGCTGGACGGTACCGGGGGCCCTGACCGTCGTATTGAGGGTACGGAGTTCGGCCGCTTCGGTCCGGACGCCGGCTTTCTGCAGCTTTCCCGCGCTGACCTTGACCGAAGAATCGCCGTCCTGCTCGCCTTCGTAAACTGGCAGGTAGTCCATCCCCATCGAGTCCTTCTTCGGGGTCGGCGACGTATCCGGGAGCCCCATCGGATTCCGGTAAAACTTGATACGTCCGGGCTCGGCACCTTTGGCCGCGACGGGCTCCGGCACCTTCTCGAAGTTCACGTCCTCGCTGCTTTTGACGACCAGATATTGCTTGCCCGAAGAAGTCTTCGCAGGCGCCAGCGAATACTTTGGCGCGCCGTCCGGGTCGCGATAGTAGATGATTGGCCCCGTTTGGGCCGCGCTTGCATGTCCCGGATCGGCCATCGCGGGCAAGACGGCGGACAGCCAAGTGGGTAACGGATAGTTCGACCGCCCAACGGCCAGCCCCGAACCACCAGCGATCGATGCGGCCGCCAAAATCAGAAATACGATCGATGAACGCCGCATAGCGAGCCTCCCGACAGACGCTTGAGTTCGGCGTGTCCGGACCGCAGTCCGCCCTTGAGCGTCAACGGGTCGAGTCCGACGGCCCGGTACCTGCGCTCGGACTTGAAGACCGGCGAAACATCGGACGAGCCGGGACGGTCGAAACCGAGCGGCGCAGTGGCGACCGGAAATGACCACAGCAATGCTGTGGCCGCCCCGGTGGCAGCGGAACCCGCGATGAAGACCACGCGTGTCACGGCGTGGCCTTGAGGACGAGCTTGCTCTCGACCGTCCCGGTCTCCCCCTGAACCTTGGCGCCCAGCGACAACTGCCAGCCGCCTTCCATCGTCATGGCGGCCTTGAACTTGTAGACCCCCGGCTCCGTGCTGGGCATCGTATCTATGGTGGTCTTCATCGACTCCATGCCGTCGGGAGCCATATCGAGCCGTTTGGCGAAGATCACGGCGTCCGGGACCGGTTTGCCGTCCGGCTTGTGGACGAGGCGGACGGCAATGACCGCCTCGCCCGTCTTGACGGTCTTGTCGACGAGTTGGAATTCGTAGTCCTTGACGTCGGCGCGGGCAGTCGTAACGCCAGCGGCCAAGGCAATGCCGATCGCCGCGGCCCAGAGGGCGCGTGTGGAATTGTAACTCTTCATGATGAGATCCTCGATGTCCTGATTTACCGCGAAGGCGGCATGCGTCTATCCGCGCGGCTTTAGGCCGACGCAGTAGCAAGCGGCGTATTGATGCCGATCAGATCAAGATTCGAGGGGGATAGTCTGGAGGGACACCGACGAGGCCGTCGGCCGCGACATCAAAGAGCGCGAAAGACAGCCGTCGGGCCTGGAAGAAAATCTGAACACCGTCGGCATAGGTCGGCAGCACTTGTGCAACGCTTAGCATGCACATCGCGATGAGCGGGCAATCCTTGCAGCCGTCGGTCTTGTTCCCGTCCGGACAGCACGGCATGTCTCAGGACATAGCCGACATGTCGGCCATCTCCGCAGCGACCACATGTTTCGCCGCCGCCGGCGTAACCAACGGCGCAAACGCCAGCCCAGCGATCACGAAGACCGCGAGCATTCGACCGAAGAAGCGACGAACATTCATGTTAGGACCATCACACGGACAAGGTCGGATGTGAAGAGACGACAATTCACATGTTCGCCAGCCGCGGAGCGAAACTCGGCCCTGGTAATCGTCCCCACGTCAGGACACGATTTTCGTGCCGAGGAACCGCAAGAACGGCCGATTCCCGTCGGCGGCAAAGAGTATCACGTCGTAGACATCGGGCGTACCGCCTTCCATGCCGGGAGACCCCGCGGGCATGCCGGGGACCGCCAGGCCGAGCGCGGCAGGGCGCGCATCGAGCAGTCGCCGGATGGCCGCCGCCGGCACGTGGCCTTCGATTGCGTATCCGGAGACCTCCGCCGTATGACAGGCCGTCAGCGACTGCGGAACGCGGAGACGCGTCCGGATCGGTCGCAGGTCCGCGATCTCTTCGACGGTTACCATGAAGCCGGCGTCTCGCAGATGTTTCACCCAACCCGTGCAGCAGCCGCAGTCCGGATCCTTGTGAACCAGAATCATGGTGGCATCCGCCCTGACCACGCGCAGTGGCGCCGCCATGCCCGCCGCAAGCACGGCCAGCGCGCCTCGACGGGTCAATGATGTGAAAGGCTGCATCGGAATTCTCCTGAACTTGTCGGTTAGAATGGTGAAGTGTTCACGGGCGGCATTCACGGAAGCGCCTTGGATGTGTCTCGGCTCCGAATGTTGCCCCCGTGTAGCTCAAAAATCAGAAATAATGCGCAGCTCTTGCGTCGCCCCGGGTGGGGTCATCCTTGGGCGCCGATCGGGGATCAAATACCACGCCGATTCACATCTCGGCACGGCCTTGGCATCGCGGAACGGCAAGTGACATCGCTGCCCAGGCTCGACGGCTCAATGACCTATTCGATGTCTGCGATGGTCCGGGCGTCTCCGATGCGTGCCATCAGTGCGTCGCCGGCGTCAGGCGCGAACGGGACGCGACCCGCTCGAACGTTCGGTCCATCGCCGCCGTCCTGCTTGTCAGCCAGGGAAAGTGACCGTATCGGAATGATAGCTGCTCCGATGCCTCTTGAGCCGGCCGCTTGGCCACCAGCAGCTTGTACAGCGCCGAGGCCACACCGCTTCTGTCGGCGCCGGCTTCGCAATGGATCAGGACCGGCCGCGGTGAATCCCGAAGCAGCCCCGTCAATTGCGTCACCTGATCGTCCGTAAGCTCCCGGCCAGCCGATAGAGCAAAATCCACGTGCTGCACGCCGGCCGCTTGGCTAGCCTTCATCTCGGCGTCATACCAGGGCTGCCCGATATTATTGCCGCGCAGGTTGATGATGGTGCGGATTCCGTTCTCTTCGATGCGATCCGCGAACTGCGAACCGCTGAGCTGTCCGGAGCGGTAGATCACGCCCGCCTCGATCGGATGGAAATTGCCGGTCAGACGCAGATAACCCGCCCAGCCGCCGGCGCCGGCGGCGAGGATTCCGACCGTCAGTCCGAACCGTCTCAACCACAGCATGGCAATGCTTTTCACTTCGTATTTCCTTTGTTGTTGCACGCTCGCATTGAGGTCTCAGCGAATGCCGTGGCGACGCCCAGGATGAAAACCAGGATGATCAGATCAGCCTCGACACCAAGGCCGAACGCCAGAACGGCCGCGGCAAGCACAGCCCCGCCGTCGATCAGGATCACGCCGAGCCAGTTCGGCAGCGCGAGCCGTTCGCCCAGAAAGAACACCGCGAAGACGGCGACGAACACCACGCTGAGCCTATCGATCGGAGCGACGCGGGCGGCAACCCCCAGCTTCAGCGCGCGGAAATAGCAGATCCACGAAGCGCCGAAGAACCAGGGGCCCAGCAGATTCTTCATGCCCGCTCCGCCAACTTCGGCTTCAGGGCGTCGTCCGCGGTGAGCGCGTCGCCGACGACGTCCCAATGTTCGATGTGCTTGTAGATGATGACCTTGCGCTTCAGCAGATCGCCGTGCATCCGGCAGAAGTCTTCAAGTTCATCGCGCGGCGCGATCAGCTCGACGCACATCGTCAGGTCCGGATTGAAAAGCTCGAAGCCTTCATCCTCCAGCTTTCCGCTGTTACTGTAGCCGAAGTGGGTGTGGTGAGCCGTCGCGTTCAAGAAGCCGGCGGCCTTCGCCCGCAGCACCAGTTCGCGATACAGCGGCTTGCTACCGAACAGGCGGTTGCCCACGCCCACGACCTTCTCGCTCGACTTCATGTAAATCGTGACCATGCCGATTTCCTTGTGCACGAGTGTGCGACGGACCATGAATTCAACTTTCTGTGCGGGAACGGAGGAGTTGGCGGCGCGGAGGCGGACCCGGCCGACGAAATCGCCGAAGGCCTGGACGTTGAGATCACGGACCTGCCGGACGGACATGTCCGGCGGAATATGGGCGGACGCGGTCTTCGGCGTACCGAGGCGCTGCGACATGTAGATGCCGGAATGGCCGCTGCAGAGGTAGGCCAGGAAGCAGGCGACGGCGATGTAGACCGCGTGCAGCGAGCCGAACAGTTCGATACCCATGATCATGCAGGCCAGCGACGTGTTGGTCGCGCCGGCGAACAGCGCCACGAAGCCGAGACCGGCAAACAGATCGGAAGGCGCGCCCAGCACATCCGCCAGGGCGTTGCCGAGCGCGGCGCCGATGAAGAACAGCGGCGTGACCTCGCCGCCCTTGAAGCCGCTGCTGAGGGTGATGATCGTGAAGATCGTCTTCCAGAGCCAGCTCCAGGGATCGACATGGCCGGGATGGAAGAAGCCCGCAATCGTCGCGTCGTCGGGATTGGGCGACCACACGCCAAGGCCGAGATATTCACGGGTGCCGAGCGCGTAGACCAGCCCGATGAGGATCGCGCTCGCGATGACCGGGCGCAGCGGCGCGTACGGACAGACCGCCTTGAACGCGGCATTCACCAGGTGGGAGAACTCACTGAAAAACCGCGCGGCCAGGCCGAAGGCGACGCCCGCGATGCCGACCTTCAGGAGCAACAAGGCGTTCAGGTGGAAGCCGGTGTCCTCTCCGGCGTTGGCCAGATAATTGATGGCGTAACCGGTGTGCTCGATGCCCCAGGCGTGGCAACTCCAGTCGCCCGCTATCGCCGCCATCAGGCACGGCAGAAGGGCTTCGTACTGCATACGTCCGATGGTCAGCACTTCCAGCGCGAAGATGGCTCCCGCGATGGGGGTGCCGAACACCGCGCCGAAGCCGGCCGCGATACCCGCCATGAGCAGGATGCGGACGTCGGTGGGAGAAAGTTTGAACGTCTTGGCGAACGCGCTGGCGATGCTCCCGCCAAGTTGCACCGCGGTCCCCTCGCGGCCGGCCGAGCCGCCGACGAGGTGGGTCAGCACGGTAGTGACCAGGATGAACGGCGCCATCCGCAGCGGCACGCCGCCGCCGGGTTCGTGGATCCGCTCGACGATGAGGTTGTTACCACCCTCAGCCGAACGGCCAAACCGCTGATAGGCCAGCACCATCAGGAAGCCGGCCACCGGCATGCCAAAGATCAGCCAGGGATAGGCGAAGCGCGCCTGCGTCGCGCGGTCCAGTCCCCATAGGAACAGGGCGCACAGTGAACCCACGATGCAGGCCATCGGGACGACGATGCCCACCCATTTGACGAGGCTGCGGACCTGTTCAAGACGCAGGCCGAGGAAACCCATGGGGGACATCATTGCACGCTGCCCGCTGGGAGGGCGGACGGCGACGCGGTCAATCGGAACGCGAAATGGGGATACGTCGGACTCAAAACTCTACTCCTCCGCCCCGAAGGGCAAGTTGAGTAGGAGTCATCAGCTTCTCTCGGAAGCGGTTCGGCCACGATGGCCCGGCAGAATCCATTGCCGTGTGAATTACGTAGCGGTCGGCCGGTGCCGATGTCAACGGTCGGGCGCAGAAAGCGCCCTCGCCCGGGCATCAGAACGCCCGAGACGCCGGTGCGTGGCTCCCTGCCCGCTGCGGGATCACCAAGAGTCCAATAATCATGAGCAACGCAAAGGCGGCGGTGAGCGTCACGTCGCTGATGCCGAGTCCGCCGCTGGCCGCCGGTTTGTCCAGCGAGTTCGCCAGTGTTGCGCCAAGCGGCCGCGTCAGGATGAACGCCGCCCAGAACAGCGACGTGCGGGAAACCTCGGTGAAGAAATAGAGCGCGGCGATGATGGCAAGCACGACGGCGATCAAGAACGCGCTGTCATTGTAACCCAGAGGCGTCGAATCCGCCATCCAGTCGCCGAGCGCGGTGCCGAGCGTCTGGGAGAACATGATGGTGGCCCAGTAAAAACTTTCGACCTTCGGCGTTGATACGGTGTCGATGGCCACCGACCCTGTCGACCGGTACCACAGCGCGAGCGTCGCGATGACGAGGAAGAACAGCCCCAGCGAACCACCGAGATAGCCGATGCCGAAAGAGCGGTCGAACAGGTCAGCCATCGTGGTACCGGCAAGTGTCGTCGCTGCAATGACGGTCCAATAGAGGAAGGGGTGAAACCGCCGGGAGCGGATCTGAGCGATGACCGTCACGATAAGCAGCGCACCGAAGATGGCCGTCGAGGCGAGATAGCCAAGTCCCATCGTCTGTGAAAGCGCATTGCCGCCGACCTCGCCCAGCGTGGTCGCGATAATCTTTATGATCCAAAACCCGAGCGTAAGCGCGGGAACCTTGTTCAGGGCGTCGTCTTCCAAGTCTTTCATCGGAAACAAGCTTTCGTGGGTCACCGCATCGGGACGTGGACCGCCGCGATCGGGACGTTGGATCGGACGCGGTGACCGGAGAGGCGTCGCCGCCAAGGGTTGCGTCCGTCCGTCTGCCATCGCAGATTGAATGAATTATTTGCTACAATGTTCCGATTCAATGTAGCATAACCTACATCATGATCAAAAACACCAAATTACCACCGAAAAATTTCGACCTTTTGAAGCAGCGCCTATTGAGCCATGGCGACAAGCTGTCGCCTACGGCGTACCGCGTGGCGGTGTTCATCAACGAGAACCGCGCAACGGTTCTAGCGAGCTCGGCCGCGGACCTGGCGGCATCGCTCGGCACGTCTGACGCGACGGTCGTCCGGACGGTCCAAGCGCTCGGCTTTTCCGGCATTCCGGAAATGAAGCAGGAATTGGCGACGTCCCTGCAGCGGCCTGCGACGCCTGCCGCTGACATGGGTCGCACCCTCTCGGATATCGGTGGCGACACGGACAAGGCAATCGACCTCGCGTTGACCACGCATGTCGAAGCCGTCGGGTCATTGCGGCGTGGCCACGCCCGCAGCGCGCTCACCAAGGCAGTTCAGACGCTTCATCCAGCCGATAGGATTGTCGTGTTCGGCATCGGACCGTCCGCCCCGATCGCTCACTACGT
>JACMOT010000614.1 GCA_014377915.1 Tardiphaga sp. | reverse complement strand
CGGCGGTGCATGAGCAGGGCGCCGCCACGCAGGAAATCTCCCGCAACGTGCAGCTCGCCGCGCAGGGCACCATGCAGGTTTCGTCGAACATCACCGACGTGCAGCGCGGCGCCAGCGCCACTGGCTCGGCGTCGTCGCAGGTGTTTTCCGCCGCGCGATCGCTTTCGTCGGACAGTAACCGGCTGAAGGTGGAGGTCGGCAAATTCCTCAACTCGGTAAGGTCGGCGTAGCCAACATCTGGCGCGGTGCCGATCGAAAGACGACGGGGGCACCGGAGCCCTGTCGTTCAACCAAGAAGTCCGGTTTGACCATTCATCAACAGGCGGTAACATGAGCAAGATCAATCGTATCGGATACAAGCTTGGCTTGGCTGGACTTGTTGGCGTTATCGTGTCGATTGGCGGGATTGCCAATCAGAGCATGACCCAAGCCTCGCTGGCTGACCTCAATGCCCGGCGGGACGCGCAGCAGACCGTTTCCGAACAGGCGCTCACCGCCGCGATCGGCTTTCGCAGGGTCCAGCTTGCGAGCAAGGATATTCGTTACGCCAAAAATCAGGTCGATATCGACAAGGGCGTCGGCGAGCTTCCGGTGGCCAAATCATTATATGAAAAGCCGCTGGATACCGCGATCGCGGCGGCTCCGGAAGCCGAGAACAAGGCGCGGTTCGAAAAGATCAAATCGCTGGTCGCCGATTACAGCGTCGCGGTCGACGAACTGGCAAGGCTGGGGCGCAGGAAGTTCGAACTGCTTGGTGTGAGCAATGCGCAGGCCGCCAAGTGGAGCGCAGGGCAAGAAGCGCTGCTTGCTCTGCCAGGCATCACGCAAGACCCGGGCCGCGCTGCTATCGAGCGTGACGTGTATGAGGCAACGGCTATTTTCAATGCGATTTCCGCCGCCAGTTGGCGCTTTGCAACCACGGGCGAGCCGGAGCTGAAGAGCAAGATCGCGGGCGGCGAAGTTCGGGTCCGCGACATTCTCGCACGTGGCGGTTCGCTTGCCGAAGACCCCGCGGTGCGAGGCGCCATCGAGGCACTCGCGCCGATCGCCAAGACGTTCATCGCGACGACGGTGGAACTCATCAAGATCGAGGAGAACACCGCCACCTTGCTTCAAACCCGTGCCTTGCCGGCCGCAAATCAAGGGTCCGAGCAGATTAGCGCGTCGCTGGTCACGGCACGAAAGTCCGCGGCCGAGGCCCGGGAATTGGCCGCGGATGAGTCGCTGCGGGCCAATCAGATCAGCCTGGCGCTGTCGGCGGTGGTGGTGCTGTCGATCGTCGGTTCCGTGGTGTTTGCGTTTCTGGGCGTGGCGCGGCCGATGACGCGTCTGAACGCGGCGATGGGGCGTATTGCGGCCGGAGAAATCGAGGTCGTCGTTTCCGGCGCGGATCGTGGCGACGAGGTGGGCGACATGGCCAAGACCATCACCGTGATTCAGGAAAATGCCGAGCGCAAGGCGCACGCCGAAGCCGATGCGATCGTGCTCGGCGAGCAGCGCGCGGCCGGGCAACGCAAGGCGGAAATGCACAAGCTTGCCGGCGATTTCGAGGGCGCGATCGGGGACATCATCGAGACCGTTTCCTTGGCCTCGACCGAACTGGAGACTTCCGCCAACACCCTTTCGGCGACCGCCGCGCGCGCGCAGCAACAGACCCTCGCGGTCGCCGCGGCCTCGGAACAGGCCTCCACCAACGTACAATCCGTGGCATCGGCCACCGAGGAAATGGCGTCCTCGGTCAATGAGATCAGCCGTCAGGTTCAGGAATCGTCGCGCATGGCCAACGAGGCGGTGGACCAGGCGCGCAAGACCAACGACCGCGTCGGCGAATTGGCCAAGGCGGCGTCGCGGATCGGGGATGTGGTCGAACTGATCAACACCATAGCCGGGCAGACCAATCTGCTGGCGTTGAATGCGACGATCGAAGCGGCGCGAGCCGGGGAGGCAGGTCGCGGCTTCGCGGTCGTCGCCTCCGAAGTGAAGGCGCTGGCCGAGCAGACCGCCAAGGCGACCGGCGAAATTTCGGCGCAGATTTCCGGCATCCAGGCGGCGACCCATGAGTCCGTCGGCGCCATTCGCGAGATCGGCGACACCATCGGTCGGATGTCGGAGATCGCCTCGACCATCGCCTCGGCGGTGGAAGAACAGGGCGCGGCGACCCAGGAAATCTCCCGCAACGTCCAGCAAGCCGCGCGCGGCACCACCCAGGTGAGTTCGAATATCGGTGAGGTGCAGCGCGGCGCCTCCGAGACCGGCTCGGCCTCGACGCAAGTGCTGTCAGCGGCGCAATCGCTGTCGTTGGACAGCCAGCGCCTCAAGGCCGAGGTGGGCCGCTTTCTCGATTCGGTACGCGCGGCCTGAAGCGTCATTCAGCCTGCTGCGCTCTGAACCATTGATCATACATTTGAGGAAATATGACTCGCTTCATCCTGAACCTGCGTATCGGAACCAAGCTTGCAATTTCATCGGTACTTGGTATCGCTCTGACTGGCTTCATGCTCTACAGCCAGATGATCGGCGCCGCCGCGGTTCGCGGCACTTACGAGGTCGGCTTGCGGCAGATGACCGTGGCGCAGATCGCCGCGGAGATCAAAGCTTCGGCGCGCGGTATGCAGACCGCGGTTCGGGATGTGCTGGGCGCGAAGGTCGCCGCGGACCTTCCCAAGGCGGATGAGTACTTCGCCGCCCGGCAAAAAACCGCCGTCGAATTCCTGGCCCAGATGTCGGAGATCTCAAAAACGCAGGAAAACCAGGCGCGAATTTCAAAATTGACCGGCTTGATCGCCGATCTCGCCAAGGGACGCCAGCAGATCGTGGCGCTGCGGGCCGAGACGATCGGGCTGACCGCCGGGCAGGCGATCGTGGATGCTGACAAGGCTGCCCGCATTGTCAAACTTAACGAGGGGATTGAAACGATCCGCGCGCAGCAGATGGTTCCCACCAGTTCTGAGATCGAGGCCATCGCCACCGACATTATCGACTTCAGCAAGCAGCGTAGCCAGGCGACACAAGCCGAAGCGGTGGCGCGGACGGTAGCGTCGGAGCAGTCCACCGCGGTTCTCGCCGGTGCGACCGTCCTGCTGCTGATCGGGACTTGCCTGTTCTGCGTCTTCACCATCGCCCGGCCGATGCGGTCGCTCAGCACATCGATGCTGGAACTGGCCGAGGGCAAGTTCGAGACGGTGCTGCCGGGTCTTGGCCGCGGCGATGAGATCGGCGACGTCGCTGGCGCCGTGGAAAAATTCAAGCTCAAGGCACAGGAGCGCGCGGTGCAGGAGGCGAACCGACAGGCCGAGCAGGCCGGCCAAGCCTCCGAACAGCGCAAGGGCGAGATGCGCCGGCTTGCCGATGATTTCGAAAGCGCGGTGGGCCAGATCGTACAAACGGTGTCGTCGGCGTCGACCGAACTGGAGGCTTCGGCCGGGACGTTGACGGCGACGGCGGCGCACGCGCGGCAGTTGACGGCGACGGTGGCGGAAGTTTCGCAGGCGGCTTCCAGCAACGTGCAGTCGGTGGCGTCCGCCTCTGAGCATATGACGTCCTCCGTCCATCAAATCAGCCGCCACGTGCAGGAATCGGCGCGCATCGCAGGCGAGGCCGTGCAGCAGGCGCAGAAAACCAATGACCGTGTCGGCGAACTGGCCAAGGCCGCCGCCCGCATCGGCGATGTCGTCGAACTGATCAACACCATCGCCGCCCAGACCAATTTGCTGGCGCTCAACGCCACCATCGAGGCGGCCCGCGCCGGCGAAGCTGGCCGTGGTTTCGCCGTGGTCGCATCGGAAGTAAAGGCGCTCGCCGAGCAGACCGCCAAGGCGACCGGCGAGATCAGCACGCAGATCCACGGCATCCAGTCGGCCACCGGGGAATCCGTGACGGCGATCAAGGAGATCGGCGACACCATCGCCAGGATCTCCGAGGTTGCCTCGACCATCGCCTCCGCGGTGGAGGAGCAGGGCGTCGCCACGCAGGAAATCTCCCGCAACGTGCAGCTGGCCGCGCAGGGCACCATGCAGGTATCGTCGAACATCACCGACGTGCAGCGCGGCGCCAGCGAGACCGGCTCGGCGTCGGCGCAGGTGCTGGCGGCGGCGCAATCGCTATCGGGCGGGGGCAATCACCTTAAAGCCGAAGTCAGCAAGTTCCTGGAATCGGTTCGTGCGGCGTAATCGCTCGAAAATCACACCATGTCGTCCCGGCCAAGTGAGCGAAGCGAACGCTGAGCCGGGACGTCGCTACTTCACATTCGATAGCACCAGGCCGGCGACATCCATATAGGTCTGGACCAACGGTGCGATGAAGCGATGCGCCGCGGTCTTTGACACCATCGTGTCGTGCAGGATCAGGTGGTCGATGCCGGTGGTCAGAAAGCACGCAATGGCGTCGCGCGGGGTCTCGACGATCGGTTCGCCCTTGACGTTGAACGAGGTGTTGAGCAGCACCGGCACACCGGTCAGCGCTTCGAACTCCCTCAGCAGCCGATATAGTATCGGGTTGGTGTCCTCGGTCACCGTCTGCACCCGCGCGGTGCCGTCGACATGGACGATGGCCGGAATTCTGTCACGCCATTCCGGCCGTACCGGCTTGGCGATCAGCATGAACGGCGAATCCTCGTCGCCCTCGAAAATTTCGTGCGCGCGTTCGGCCAGCACGATCGGCGCGAACGGGCGAAACGGCTGGCGGTGCTTGACGCGGCTGTTGATGGTGTCCTTCATCTCCGGCCGGCGCGGATCGGCGAGAATGCTGCGATGGCCGAGCGCGCGCGGGCCGAATTCCGAGCCGCCCTGGAACCAGCCGATCACCTGCTGATCCGTCAGCAGTTTCGCGGTATCGCGGCAGATATTGTCGCTGCGCACCGCGCGGGTCTGCGCCTTCACCAACGTTCGCCGCGTCGCCGCCTCGACATCGGCGTCGGGATAGGTTTTTCCGGTGTAGGAGTGCTTCATCACGAAGCGGCGCGGCTGTTGCTGCAGCTCGAGCAGGCCGTAATAGGCGCAACCGATGGCGATGCCATTGTCGCCGGCCGCCGGCTGGATCCAGACCTTGTCGAAGCCGGACTCGCGGGTGATGCGGCCATTGGCGACGCAGTTCAGCGCGACGCCGCCGGCGATGCAGAGATTTTTCGCACCGGTGGTTTCGCGCAACCAGCGCGCGCGGGCGAGCAGCACCTTTTCGGTGTCGTCCTGCACCCGCCAGGCGAGGTCCTCCCAGTGCCGCATCGAGGGATGGTTCTCCCATTTGCCGTCCTGGTCCGGCACGTAAGGCTGGTTGTAGTCCGGTGACCAGCGCGGCACCGTCAGCACATTGTCGGCGATCTGCATCAACGGCCCGATCGCGTCGTGGCGGCCGTAGGGCGCCAGCCCCATCAGCTCGCCGCACTTGTTCCAGTCGCCGAACACATAGGTCGAGGCGCGGCTGTACAGCGCGCCCAGCCCCGGCATGTTGTAGAATTCGTCGCTGAGGAAGCCGCGGTCGGGCTCCATCCAGATCTTCTTGAGGCAATCAAGCTGGCTACCGTTGAAAGTGTAGTAGCTCTCGGATTCCCGTGCCAGCTGTGAGCCGGCCTCGTTGTCGGGATACGTCTCCATCGCGTCGGAACGATAGCTACCGACGCCGTCGACGATCATGATCGCGCCCTCGTTGAACGGGCACACCGCAAACGCGCTATAGGCATGCGCGAGATGATGCGAGATCGTGACGACCTTGTCGCGCGCGCGATACAGCGGATGCTTGACCGCGTCGGCGCGCTCATATTCCGGCAGGAAGCCCGACATGTCCTGGTAGACCAGCCGGT
>JACMOT010000005.1 GCA_014377915.1 Tardiphaga sp. | reverse complement strand
GACAGCGGCACGCCGATCTGTTCGGCCAGGCTCTCCGCTGAATGCCGCGGCCTCTCGACGGAAAACGCCAGCAGCGCGCGGAGAACTTTGCGCGAGCTGCCGTCGGCGGCGATTGTCCGCGATGGCTCGTCACGTATCGGCGCGAGGGCGATCTTCTTTGTAGCCAACACAGCCTCCGATTGACAGGCGCGCCGCCCGCCACTGGCGGCAGCTGGATGTCATCCCCGCATCAACAATTATTGTCAGCGCTAGACGTCTCATAATCCAAGATGTGGTTCTCAGCAAATGAGAAAGATAAATTTTCATCGAACGGTCACGATTCCGTCGCGTCTGGCGCTGGCGAGCGCACTGCGCAGCTGAGGCGTCGGTTACAGGGCTTCGGCCACCCCGAGTAGCTGCTTGCGGATATTCGACGCCGCCGTCACTTCCCAGAACGTGCCACGCGTCGCCGGGCCGATCGCAAATAGCCCGGGTTGCGAATGGCCGGCGCGGTCGATCAGACGGCAGCCGCTATCGACATCGAGCCCCAGCCCATTCGGACCCGGGCGGACGCGGCCGGAGGCGAGCAGCGATTGCACCAGCGGATCATCGACTTTGTCGTATCGCTCCTCCGGTCCAGTGCAGTTCAGGATCCAGTGGGTGGCAAGATCGAGTGTGCCGCGGCCACGCCGCCGTAGCGTGACGTGATGGCCGGTCGCGGTGGTGGTCGCTGCGGTCACCCGGCCGGCGATCACGCGCAAGCGTTGGCCGCGCTGCAACTGCTCCAGCAGCGCCGCGACATCCGGCGCCAGCCGGTGCCGGTGCGCCAGCCAGATCGACCGCAAATGCCGCGAAAACCGTGCGCGTTCGGTCGCGGATAGGCCTTGCCAGAGCTCCGAGGTGTACAGCCGAAAACTGTCGATCGCGGTCTGCCACGGAATCCCGAGGGCGGCCTTGTGCCGGATATCCTCGCGCAGCCTTTGCAGCAATCCGCGCACCGTCTTTCCCGGCCAGCTCTTGACTGGGTCGGGATCGGTGACGGGAACGACATCGATCCGTGGCAGCAACCCGCGCCGCGACACCATGGTGATCTCGTGCCTGACGCCGCGATGCACGAGGTCGATCACCACGTCCACCGCGGTGGCACCGGTGCCGATTACCATGACGCTGTCGTCCGCGCCGATCGGATCGAGCGCGCCCGTTGCCCAGACATTGGAGATCGAACGCGGTGAAGGGACGACGCCGGCAAAATCGGACGGTTGATGATTGCCGATGCACAGAAACACCAGCCGGGATTCGATGATGTCGCCCGACGCGGTGGCGACGCGGTAGCCGTCGCCGTGCTTCTCGACAGCCAATGCCGCGTCCACCCGCATGTCGAGTCTGCCGCCTGCGCCGACCTCGGCCAGTTGCGCGCAGAGGAAATCGCCATAGGCGGCGCGCGGCACGAAGGCGGTCGAATAATCAGGGCCGGCGGCATGACCGTTCGCCGCCAGCCAATCGGCGAAGCCCTCCGGATCATCGGCACCGACGCCGCCCATCTTGTAGGCGGGCACGTTGATGCGATGCCATGGCTGAGTCGCGGAATAGGCCAACCCGCGGCCGAAGCGGCCGTCGCGATCAAGCAGGGTGATGCCGCCGATGCCGGGAAGCTTCGCCAGAATGATGGCGGCGAGCGTGCCGGCCGCGCCGCCGCCGATGATGGCGACGCTCAGGGGCGTTGGGTGCTGCGATGTCATGGACGGCGTTCTGGGATGGATTGAAGGCCCGAATAGGTCATTCCGGCGGCGCGTAAGTGGCGGGATCGACCGTTGGCGGTCGCCCCCGCAGCGCGAGCCGGCCGATCCTCGCCGGCGTCTCGCAGATCACCTGGCCACGGCGAACCACCGCCAGCCGGGTTGCCTTGAGCCGGATTGCCTCGATCGGGTCGCGCGCCTGCAGCAGCACCAGATCGCCATTGCAGCCGACCTCGAGGCCATAGCCTTCGAGGCCCATGATCTTTGCCGGATTGCTGGTGACGGCGTCGAAGCAGTAGCGCATCGCATCAAAGCTGGTCATCTGCGCGACATGCAGCCCCATATGCGCGACTTCCAGCATGTCGGCGGAGCCCATCGAGTACCATGGATCCATGCAGCAATCCTGGCCGAAGGCGACGTTGATACCATGTGGCCGCATCTCCGGCACGCGGGTCATACCGCGGCGCTTCGGGTAGCTGTCGTGGCGCCCCTGCAGCACGATGTTGATCAGCGGATTGGCGATCGCCGCGACGCCGGCCTCGGCCATCAGCGGCAGCAGCTTGGAGACGTAGTAATTGTCCATCGAATGCATCGAGGTCAGATGCGAGCCGGCGACGCGGCCGCGCAGACCGAGCCGCTGCGTCTCGCAGGCCAGCGTTTCGATGTGCCGCGACAGCGGATCGTCGCTCTCGTCGCAATGCATGTCCACGCGCAACCCGCGTGCCGCCGCGATCTCGCACAACGCCTTCACCGAGGCGGCGCCCTCGGCCATCGTGCGTTCGAAATGCGGGATACCGCCGACGATGCTGACGCCCTTGTCGAGTGCGCGGGCGAGATTGGCGGCCGCGGTTGGCGACCGAAAATAGCCATCCTGCGGAAACGCCACCAGTTCGAGATCGAGCCAGGGCGCTACCTGCTTCTTGACGTCGAGCAGCGCGTCCACCGCCAGCAGCCGGTCGTCGCAGATGTCGACATGGCTGCGTACCGCCAGCACGCCCTGCGCCACCGCGAGGTCGCAGTAGCGCAGCGCGCGTTCAACCAGCGCCTCATAGGTCAGGATCGGCTTCAATTCGCTCCATAGCGCGATGCCCTCGAGCAGCGTGCCGGAGGTGTTGAGGCGGGGCAGGCCGAGCGACAAGGTCGCATCCATGTGGAAGTGGATATCGATGAAGGGCGGCGACACCAGCTGTCCGGCGGCGTCGATCACGCGGCCGGCTTCGCCCTCAAGCCCCGGCTGCACGGCGACGATACGTCCGTCCGCGATGGCGATGTCCTGGCCGCGGCGGCCGTCCGGCAGGTTGGCATTGCGGATGAGCAGATCGAACGGCATGCGGCCCTTTGCAAATTTGAAGACGAATTATCGGCGCTGCGCCGCAGCATTGCAAGGCGCGGCAGTTCTTCGTCGTGCC
The DNA here is from genome assembly GCA_014377915.1 of Tardiphaga sp. Next base: position 15,947 of record JACMOT010000005.1, on the reverse strand, counting down.
CGCGGCAGGGAGTGAGGACAATCCGGCGTTTCGCCGGTGGGGCCGCTGCGGGACAGGCCTCGCGTGGCTGGGTCGCTAGACAAAAAGGGAGTTCTTTGGCGGGGCGCTTTTCCGTTAGGATGGTTGCCAACCCGTACAGGAGATTTTCATGTTCATCGCCATGAACCGCTTCCAGGTCAAGACCGGCGCCGAGCAGGCGTTTGAAACCGTCTGGGCGACGCGCGCATCCTATCTCAGCGAGGTGCCCGGTTTCGTCGAATTCCATTTGCTGAAGGGCCCGGTAGCCGACGATTACACGTTGTATTCCTCGCACACGACCTGGGCCAGTAAGGCTGAGTTCGAGGCCTGGACCCGGTCCGAACATTTCCGCAAATCCCACGCCCGCGCCGGCAACAAGAACGGCGAGAGCCTGTATCTTGGCCACCCGAAATTTGAGGGATTCGAGGTGGTCCAGTCCGAGCGCAACAGTGCCGCCGCGGCCTGAGCCGGTGCGCAACCAGCACCGCCTGTAAGCATGGCCCTGGCGCGGCCTGCAATTGACCGCGAAACGAATTGTCCTATGGTGCCGCCGATCGGGCGGCATTGGTGGACCATCCGAGTAAAGGATGCGCCATGACCAGCAAGATCATTATCGCGACGCCCAAGGCGCCCGCCGCCGCGGGACCCTATTCGCAGGCCGTACGTACCGGCAATCTGGTGTTCTGCGCCGGGCAGTTGCCGATGGACCTGTCGGGCGCCATGCCGGCGACCATCGCTGAACAGACCCGGCAATCGCTGCGGAACGTCGCCGCGGTACTCGAAGCGGGCGGTGCGAGTCTCAATTCCGCCGTCAAGACCACGGTGTTTCTCAAGGACATGAATGATTTCGCGGCGATGAACGCGGTCTACGCGACGTTTTTCGCCGAAAATCCGCCGGCGCGCTCGACCATCGAAGTGGCGCGGCTGCCGAAGGATGCGCTGGTCGAAATCGAAGCGATCGCGATCAGCGAAGGTTAGTATCCGTCATTCCGGGCTGCGCTTCGGCCGGCGAAGCCGGTGAAAGTGCAGACCCAAAATCCCGAACTGTTCAGCATGTCCGGGTTCGCTCGCAGCTTGCGCTGCTCGCGCCCCGGAATGCAAAACGTCAGCCGCGGAAATCGATCGCCCGCAAAATAATGCCTGGCGGTCGCCCCTCGAGTTCGACCGCGACGAATTTGCGCGAGGCGCATTCGCTGATCTTGTCACGTAGCCGCAGGAATTGCTGCTCACGTTGACCGGCGGAGGTCCGCTTGACGCCCTCGATCTGGTCCATCGCATCGGTGCTGATCGCACATGGCACGCTGGTGGTGTCGTCCATCATGGTGAACAGCACGACCGAGCGGTCGATATCATAGTCGGTGAAGCCTGCGTCGGTCAGTGCCATCGGGCGGTCTCCTCGATCAGCCGTGTTACTTGCGCTTTATGGGCGGGTTGAGTTCGGCGATCTTCGACAGGCACTCTTTCTCGGTATCATGCGGGCCGGTGACGAAGGTGCCGCTGACCTTGGTGGTGTACCAACCGGAGGTGACGCCGAGACGCAGCGATTCTTCGGTCTCAACGTGACGCGACAACAGGGGTTGCATGCAATTTCCTTTGAAAGATGAAAATAACAGTGCGCCCTTTCAGGGTGAATAGCCATCGCTATGTTCGCGCCTTTGTCGGCGGTACAGGGTGATTGCAAGTGTCGCGGCAATCCGGCGCAGCCGCCAGGTATCGATTCCTTCAATCCTCGTTGTCCCGCATTCGCGCCACCAGCATCTCTGCCACCAGCCGGGTCGATGGCGAGGCATTTCGCGCGGCCAATTGCACCAGCGTCACCTGTGTGGCCTCGAGCCGCTTGTCGCGCAGCGGCACCCCGACCAGTGTGCCAGCCTGGATCGAGGGCATCGCCGTATCGCGCGGCAGGAAGGTCGCCAGTTCGGTGCGCGACACGATGGTCTGGGCGAAAGCCAGCGAATTGGTCTCGTTGCAGATCTGCAGCCGGACATTGGCCTGCGCGCAGGCCTTGTCGATTTCCTGCCGGATGCCGAAGGAAGGATCCGGCACCACCACCCGCAGCCCTGCCAGATCCTTCATGCCGCAGGAGATTTTGCCCGCCAGCGGATGGTCCGGCGCCACGATCAGCTGCACCGATTGCCGCATCCGTGCCAGTTCGACCAGATCGCGCCGTGGCGCACGGCCAAAGATCAGGCCGAGATCGACCTCGTTCTGGCCGACCATCTCGGCGACGTCGCGTGAGCCAACCGCGGTGACCGACATCGAAATCCCGGGATAAGCACCCGACAGGTCGACGAAGAAATTTGGCAAGAAGCTCGCCAGCATGCCCTCGACGGTGGCGATCTTGACCTGGCCGCGACGCTGCGAATCGAACGCCTCGACCTCGCTGCGCAGCCCGTCGAGCTGGTCGCGGTTCTCGATCGCATAGCGATACAGCACGTGGCCGGCGTCGGTCAGGTTCATGCCGCGGGCGCCGCGCTCGAATAATTTGACCGAGAGCTCTTCTTCGTGCCCCTGCATCTGCCGGCTGATCGCGGAAGGCGCGATGCGGAGCGCCGCCGCCGCCTGTTTGATCGAGCCGCATTCCGTCACGATCCGGAAATAGCGGATGGAAGTCGATTCAATCACCTTCGGTATCCCGATCCGCTGCCCAACGATCTGGCAGCCCTTGACTAGCATTCTTATTTTCAGACCGACCGCATCGAAATTCAATGCTTTTATTCGACCTATAGATTTGCCATGTTTGCCGAGAACAGGTTCACGGTCATCGATGGAGAATATGGATGTTTCGTCCCCGACTGGCTCGCATCTCAGGCTCATTGCTACTGGCGATTGCCAGCCTCGGCGCGTCGGCCATGGCGTCCGCGGAGGACGTGATCCGGTTCGGCGCTCCATTGCCGATCACCGGGCCGCTGGCGCCGGAAGCCGTCAAGCAGCAGATGGGTTATAATCTGTGGGCCGAGGAGGCCAACAAGGCTGGGGGCATCAATGTCGGCGGCAAGAAATACAAGGTCGAGATCGTCTATGGCGATTACCAGTCCAATACGCCGCGTTCGGTGCAGACCACCGAGCAGATGATCACCCAGGACAATGTGAACTTCATGTTCGGGCCGTTCGGCTCGGGCGCCGCCAAGGCGGCCAGCACGATCTCCGAGAAATACAAGATGCCGACCATCGCGGCCTCGGCCTCGTCCTCGCAGGTCTATGATCAAGGCTACAAATATCTGTTCGGCACCTTTACCCCGAACGACACCCTGACCACGCCACTGACCGGGATTGTCAAGGCCAAGGCGCCGGACGTGAAGAAGATCGCGATCCTGGCGCGCAACGATCTGTTCCCGCTGGCAATCGCGCAGGAGATGGAGAAATCCGCCAAGGCGGTTGGCCTAGAGGTTGTGTACTCCGAAAAATATGCCATCAACACGCTTGATCACTCTGCCACGCTGTCGCAGATCAAGTCGCTGGCGCCGCAGTGGGTCTTCATCACCGGCTATACCAACGACCTGCTGCTGATCCGCAAGCAGATGGTCGACCAGCAGATGAAGGCGTCGGTAGTCACGATGATCGCTGGTCCCGCCTATCAGGATTTCATCGAGGCCGCCGGGCAGAGCGCCGAGAACATCTCCAGCGCGTCGTGGTGGCATCCGGCCGAGCAGTATGACGGCAAGGACATTTTCGGGAAGACGTCGAACTTCGTGCGGCTGTTCAAGGCGAAGTATAATTCGGAGCCGGACTATGGCCAGGCTTCGGCGGCGGTGTCCGGCGCGCTCTTTCAGCTGGCCATCGAGAAGGCCGGCACGCTTGATCGCGACAAGGTGCGCGATGCGCTTGCCAGCCTGGATGTCATGACCTTCTGGGGTCCGGTGAAGTTCGGCGCCAATGGCCAGATCAACTCGCTGGAGCCGCCGGTCTTCCAGATCCAGAACGCCAAGCCGGTGGTGCTGTTTCCGGAGGCGATCAAGCAGGGCGAATTCAAGCTCGGCGTGAACTGAACGCCGCGCTCGCCCTGAGGAATTCACATGCTGGCAGTCCAGGTCCTGATCAATGCGCTGGTGCTGGGCTGTCTTTACGCCTGTATCGCCATTGGCTTTTCGCTGGTGTGGGGCGTGCTCAACGTCATCAACCTGATCCACGGCTCGTTCATCGTGCTCGGCGCCTATCTGGCGTGGGGCGCCTATCAATGGGCCGGGATCTCGCCATGGTTCGCGCTGCTGCTCGCCGCGCCGCTGTTCTTCGCCTTTGGCTATCTGCTGCAGCGGCTGCTGCTTAACCGCGTCATCACCGCGCCGGTGCTGGTGACGCTGACGTTGACCTTCGGGCTCGATCTGATCCTCAACAATGCGATGATCTATTACTTCAAGGCCGATTACCGCAAGCTGACCCTGAGCCCGCCGACCGGCTCGGTCTCGCTGTTCGACGTGGTGGTGCCGGTCGATCGGCTGATCGCCACGGTTTCGGCGCTGGCGCTTACTGGACTGCTGTATCTGCTGTTGCGGCGCTCGAAGGTCGGCCGCGCCATCGTCGCGGTCCGGCTCGACCGTGACGCCGCGGTGCTGATGGGGGTCGACGTCAAGTCGATCTATGCCATCGCCTTCGGTCTCGGTGCCGCTCTGGCGGGCTGCGCCGGCGTGCTGATGGCATTGATTTTCCCGATCTCGCCGCTGACCTCGTCGGCCTATCTCGGCAAGGCCTTCGTGGTCTGCGTGCTCGGCGGCCTTGGCAGCGTGTCCGGCGCGCTGGCCGGCGGCCTGCTGCTGGCGCTGGTCGAAGGTATCGGCTCGGTCTATCTCGGCCCGGCGCACGCGACGACCCTGTCGTTCGTGCTGCTGATCGTGTTTCTCGTCGTTCGCCCGCAGGGCCTGCTCGGCCGAAAGGGTTTTGAATGACCCGGGCCAATATCGCACTGTTGCTGCTGATCGCCTGCGTCGCGTCGTTGCCGTTGTTCGGCGGCGCCTACGCGCTGCGGCTTGGCACCATGGCCTGTATGTATGCGATCTTCGCGCTGTCGTGGAATATCGTCGGCGGTTTCGCCGGCTATCCGTCCTTCGCCACGGCGGCCTTCTTCGGCCTTGGCGCCTATGCCACCGGCGTCCTGCTCAACAAGGGCGTGCCGCTCACCGTTGCCTTGGTCGGAACCCTGATCGCGTCGTTCCTGCTGGCGGCGGCGCTGGGCGCGATCCTGTTGCGGCTGCGTGGGCATTACTTCGCCATTGCCAGCCTGTCTCTGGTCGAAGTATTTCGCGAACTGGTCAACAATGCCACGGACCTCACGGGCGGCGGCATGGGGCTGAACATCCCGTTGACCTCCGGCTCCGGCATTCTCGCCGATGCGACGTTCTTTTTCTATGCGATGTGGGGTCTACTGGTAATCACCGCGCTGGCGGTGATCGTCGTCTCGGCGTCGAAACTTGGCTTCGGCCTGAACTGCATCCGGCAGAACGAGACCGCCTCCAACATGGTCGGGCTCAATGCCACGCTCTACAAGAGCATCGCCTTCGGCCTGTCGGCGTGTTTTGTCGGCGCGGCTGGCGGCATCTATGCGGCCTGGGTGCATTACATCGATCCATCCGACGTGTTCGACATTCTCTATTCGGTCAAGCCGATCGTGATGGCGCTGATGGGCGGGCTGGGCTCGCCGCTCGGCGTGGTCTGCGGCGCGTTCCTCTATCTTGGCCTCGAGGAAGTGGTCTGGCGCAATTATATTCAGATCCATTCCGGCGTGCTCGGTGTCCTCATCATCGTGCTGCTGCTGTTCCTGCCGCATGGCCTGATCTCGCTGCGGCGGGGGATGTTCTGGCGAAAGGCAAAACATGTCTGAGATGCCGCACGAAATCCTGCACCTCAGCAATGTCTCGCGCAATTTCAGCGGGCTGAAGGCACTGAGCGATGTCTCGATCTCCGTCAACAGGGGCGAAGTGCTCGGCCTGATCGGGCCGAACGGCGCCGGCAAGACCACTCTGGTCAACACGATTTGCGGGGTCACGCCAGCCAGCGCTGGCGTCGTCACATTTGATGGCCGCGACATCACGCGGGTAAAAACCTATCAGGCGGCGCGGCTCGGCCTGTCGCGCACCTTCCAGGTCGTGCAGCCGTTCGCCGAATTTACCGCGCTCGACAACGTCGCCGCGGCAGCGCTGTTCTCGCAGCCCGGCGAAAGCCTGAAATCGGCGCGCGAGGAGGCCCGTGCGCATCTGGCGTTCGTTGGCCTGGAAGCGCAGGCCGGCCAGTCCGCGGCGACGCTGACGCTGGCGATGCGCAAACGGCTTGAACTGGCCAAGGCGCTGGCAATGAAGCCGAAGCTGCTGTTCCTCGACGAGGTCAATGCCGGCCTCAACAGCGCCGAAGTCGAGCGTGCCACAAAATTGATCCATCAACTGGCCGCGAATGGCATCACCATCGTGATGATCGAGCATCTGATGAAGGTGGTGCTCAACGTCTGCACCCGCATCGCGGTGCTGCATAATGGCCGGCTGATTGCCGACGGCGCGCCGCGCGACGTCATCAAGAACCCCGCGGTGGTCGATGCCTATCTGGGCCAGCAATATGCACAACGGAACGCCGCCCGTGGATAGGCCGCTGATCCTCGAACTGCAGCAGGTCCGCGCCGGCTATGGCGAAATCCAGGTGCTGTGGGGCATCGACATGGCGGTGCGATCGGGCGAGATCACCGCGCTGATCGGCTCCAACGGCGCCGGCAAGACCACCTTGATGCGCGCGCTGTCAGGGCTGCTCCCGGTCCAGTCGGGCAGGTACTTTTCTGAAGGCGTTGATCTCTCGGCTGCGAGGGCCGGGCAGATTCTGGCCCATGGCATCGTGCACGTGCCCGAGGGCCGCCGGTTGTTCGGCGCCATGAGCATCGAGGACAATCTGCTGATGGGGGCCTATTCGCGCAAGGTAACGCGGGCCGAGATCGCGCGCGACCTCGACCGCGTCTACACCATTTTTCCGAAACTGCTGGAGCGCCGTAACCAGGCTGCCGCGACCCTGTCGGGCGGCGAGCAGCAGATGTGCGCCATCGGTCGCGGATTGATGAGCGCGCCACGGCTGCTGATGATCGACGAGCTGTCGCTTGGCCTGTCGCCGCTACTGGTCGAGCAACTGGTCGCGGCGCTGCGGACGCTGAACGCGGAGGGCATGTCGATCCTGCTGGTCGAGCAGGACGTCACCACCGCGCTGGATCTCTGCCATTCCGCCTACATCATGGATATGGGCCGCATCGTGCGCACCGGGCAGGGCGCCGAACTGCTGGCCGATCCGATTATTCGCGACGCCTATCTCGGCGTCCTCGAAGACTGATTTCATCGCATCCAACGAGGCAACCATGATCGACACCGTCGAAGCAGCCAATAGTGGCTATCGTTATATGCCTGGCGTCACGCAGTATTCCTGCGGCGTCGGCGCGCTGCCCGGTTTCACGCTGCAGCGGGTACGCTTCTCCCGCGTAGTGCCGTTGAAGCAGGGCTTTGCGATGATCGCCGACATCGTCGGCAAGGCCGGCCGGCCGCTGACCTCATTCGCCGCCTGCGAGTTGCGCTCACCGGCGCCATTTACCGAGCAGGGTTTCAAGGACTTCAACGAGATCTACATCAAGACCCTGATCGACTGGGGCGTGATGAAGGATGGCGTCAACCCGATCGCCCGCAGCAACGTCTGTCCGAAGCTCGATCCGCCGTCGGAGCCGGGCTTCCATGCCTTCACCTTCGCGGTCGCCGCGGACGACGCGCCGGAATCATTCGTGGTGGCCGGCAGCGGCGAATCCGCGGAAGGCAAGGGCGACTACCGCGACAACACGGTGTGCCTCGGCGATGTCAGCCCGCCCGCCATGCTGGCAAAGGCCAAATGGGTGCTCGACGAAATGGAGCGCCGCATGAGTGCGTTCTCCGGCAGCTGGAGCCAGACCACTGCCGTACAGCTCTACACCGTGCGCGACGTCTATGCCCTGCTGGAAAGCGAACTCGGCCGCCGTGGCGTGTTGCGCAACGGCGTCACCTGGCACTTCAACCGCCCGCCGGTGGTCGATCTGGAGTATGAAATGGATTGCCGCCGCGTTCACCTTGAGCGTGTCGTCGAAGTCTGAACCGGGAAATTGTGATGATCTCACCTCAATCGGTAAAGCGCGTGGCAGTGGTCGGGTTGGGCGCGATCGGCCGTGCCGTTGCCACGGCACTGGATGGCGGCTTGGATGGGCTGGCGCTGGTCGCCGTGTCGGTCAGCGACCCCGCAAAGCACCGGGAGTTTCTAGCCGCCTTGTCAAAGCCGCCGGCGATCCTGCCGATCGGTGCACTGGCGGATGTCGCGGATATCGTGATCGAGTGCGCGCCGGCGGCCTTGCTGCGGTCGATCGTGGCGCCGTTCGTCAGCCGCGGCAAGACCGCGATCATTCTCAGCGTTGGTGCGTTGCTGGAGAATGATGATCTCGTCGCGACGGCAAAGCACAATGGCGGCCAGATCGTGGTGCCGACCGGCGCGCTGATCGGCCTCGACGCCGTGACGGCGGCAGCCGAGGGCACCATCCATTCGGTGCGGATGGTGACGCGAAAGCCGGTGAAGGGCCTCGCGGGTGCGCCCTACATCGTCGAAAACAACATCGATATCGAGAGCATCACCGAGCCGCTGAAGATCTTTGACGGCACCGCGCGCGAGGCTGCCAAGGGATTTCCTGCCAATCTCAACGTCGCGGTCGCGCTGTCACTGGCCGGCATCGGCCCGGACCGCACCCGGCTGGAAATCTGGGCCGATCCCGCGTTGACGCGCAACGTGCATCGCGTCGAAGTCGCTTCCGACTCCGCCAGCTTCACGATGTCGATCGAGAACATCCCGTCGGAAAATCCGAAGACCGGCCGCATCACCGCCCTGTCGGTGATCGCCTATCTGCGCAAGCAGGGATCAGCGCTTCGCGTCGGTACATAGCGGCGCGGTTTTTGCAGGGTGGTCGCGGATCACTGCGCGAGGATGCATCATGCCAGCCCGTTTTCTGACGCGTTCCGCCACCGTCATCGCGCTGGCGGTCGGAATGGCTTTTGCCGCTGTGATGGCGGTGGCGGAGGCATCGGATGTCATCCGCTTCGGCGCGCCGCTGCCGCTCACCGGCGGCCTCGCGCCTGAGGCCCTGAAAGCCCAGCAGGGCTATGACGTCTGGGTGGAGCAGGTCAACAAGGCCGGTGGCCTCAAGGTCGGAGATCGCCGGCTGAAGGTCGAGATGGTCTATGTCGACTATCAATCGAACACGCCGCGCGCGGTGCAGGCGGCCGAGGGCCTGATCACCCAGGACAAGGTCGACTTCCTGTTCTCACCGCACGGCTCGGGTGCCGCCAAGGCCGCCAGCATCGTGTCGGAAAAATACAGGATCCCGACGGTCGCCGCGACCGCTTCGTCGCAGCAGGTGTTCGACCAGAAGCCCCGCTACCTGTTCGGCACCTACACGCCCAATGCCACGCTGCTGGAGCCGCTGTTCAAGGTGGTGCGGGCGAAAGCGACGGCGGTGAAAAAGGTCGCGATCTACGCCCGCAACGATCTGTTTCCGTTGGCGCTCGCGCAGGAGATGGAGCAGGTCGCCAGGGCCAATGGCATGGAGGTCGTCTCCAACGAAAAATTCTCGATCAACGCGCTGGACCACGCCTCTGCGCTGTCGGTGATGAAGAACCTGGCGCCGGACTGGATCTTCATTGCCGGCTACAGCAACGACAATATCCTGATCCGCAAGCAGATGATCGATCAGCGCATCGAGGCACCGGTGGTGACGATGCTGACTGGGCCGTCATTTCCCGAATTCGTCGAGGCGGTCGGCATTGCCGGCTCGGAGAACATCACCGGTGCCGCCTGGTGGGACGCTGCCTCGCGCTATCCGGCCGATGACGTGTTCGGGTCGAGCGAGGGCTATCTGAAAGCCTTCAAGGACAAATACGGCCGCAATCCGGATTATGGCAGCGCGTCCTACAGCGTGGCCGCGGTGACGATGCAGATGGCGATCGAAAGCGCTGGCTCGCTCGACAAGGAGAAGGTCCGCGATGCTCTGGCCGGGCTCAACGTGCGTACTTTCTTCGGGCCGATCAAATTCAACGCCAGCGGTCAGGCGGATTCCTATTCGCCGCCGGTATTCCAGCTGCGCAACGGCAAGACACTGGTGCTGTCGCCGTCGGAAACCCGTCAGGGCGAGTTGCAGCTCGGCGTGAAGTAGCAGGAGAAAGTGGAGGGCGCCGCCTAGACGCCGGCGCTGACCGTCTTTCGATAGAGCGCGCTGTAGCTGGCCGCCGAAATGTTCCAGCTGAAGGATTTCGACATCGCGCTGCGGCGCATCGAGTTCAGGCGATCCTTCGAGCCAAAGGTCGCGAACGCCCGCATGATGCCACCGAGGAAGGACTCGGTGGAAGGCTTGGTGAATAGGAAGCCGGTTTCGCCATCGACGATGGTTTCGGCAAGGCCGCCGGTCTGGTGCCCGATCGGCAGTGAGCCGAAGCGTTGCGCGTACATCTGGCTGAGCCCGCAAGGCTCGAAGCGCGATGGCATCAAAGTGAAATCGCTGCCGGCGAAGATGCGGCGGGCTTCGCGGTCGTTGAAGCCGATGGCGACGCCGATCGCATCGGGACGGCGTCGATGCGCCTCCATCAGCGCCTGCTCGATCGCGGGCTCGCCGGTGCCGGTGACGACGATCTGGCCACCGGCCGACACGATGGCGTCGGCGGCCGACAGCACCAGGTCGACGCCCTTCTGATGCACCAGCCGGGCGACCAGACCGAAAATAGGCCCGCGTGATAGCGCGAGCCCGAATTGCTGGCGGACTCCGTCGGCATTGGCGCGTTTGGCTTCCCAGTCGCCGGCGCCGAAGGGTCGCATCAGTTCGGCGCAGACGCGCGGGTCCCAGCTCTCGTCGATGCCGTTGAGGATGCCGGTGAGTTGCGCCTTGTTGGAGCGGGTGCGCAGCAGCCCCTCGAGGCCGCAGCCCAGTTCGGGCGTGGTGATCTCCCGGGCGTAGGTCTCGCTCACCGTGGTGAGGTGCGAGGAGTAGATCAGCCCGCCCTTGAGGAAGGACAGCTTGTCGTAGAATTCAAGTCCGTCGATGTGGAACGATTCCACCGGCGCACCGATGCGGCGCAGCGACTCTTTGGGAAACAGGCCCTGATAGGCCAGGTTGTGAATGGTGAGGATGGTTGGAATCCGGATCCCACTCCAGGCCAGATAGGCCGGGACCATTGCCGACTGCCAGTCATTGGCATGCACCAGATCGGCCGACCAGTTCGGGTCGAGCCGGCCGGCGGCCAGCAGGGCGGCGGCGGAAGCGAACCGGGCGAAGCGGATATCATTGTCCGGCCAGTCGCGTCCACCGGCGTCGCCATAGGGATTGCCGGGGCGGTCATAAAGTTCTGGGCAGAGCAGGATGTAGACGGGCATGCCGTCCTTGGTCGCCGCCAGCCCGAGCTTGCAGGCTGGCATTTCCGCGAGTGCCGGGCATTCGCCTACCACCTCGATGGTTTCAAACTGGGAAACCACACTGCGATAACCGGGTAAAATCACTCTGACATCGGTCCAGATCCGCAACGCCCGGGGCAGGGCGGCGGAGACAGCCGCGAGGCCTCCCACCCGAACGAAGTCGTCAATCTCCGGAGTGACGAACAGAACCCTCAAGAATTTCCCTCATACCAGCGGTTGCCGTACCCATCAGAACCATTCCGTCATCACTGGTATCAACGGAACTGGAACCCGGTTTGATACTTGCGCTGCGAAACGGTCTCTCCGTAGTGCACTATAACACACGAGTTACTACGGCATTGCAAAATAGAAACGTGGGTTGCGAAATTCTTTTGAACCTCACGCCACGGGTGCCGCGCGGATGGCGAGACGCGAGAAGCTCAGCAGGCAACCTATGGCCGCAAAGCCAGCGCCGAGCGCCAGTGCCAGTGTCGCGCCCTCGTGGCCGACCAGGCCAAAGCAGAAGGCGGCCAGTGCCGCGCCGGTGGTCTGGCCTATCAGTCGGGCGGTGGAGACCATGCCGCTGGCGCCGCCGCTGCGTCCCGCCGGCGCACTGGCCATGAAGGCCTTCATGTTCGGCGCCTGGAAAAATCCGAAGCCTGCGCCACAGATCACCATACGCCAGACGATGTTGGCGACGCTGGGCTCCGATGGCAGCAAAGCGAGCAACATCATACCGAGGCAGAGCAGCGCCAGCCCGAGACCGCCGAGGATGCCGGCGGGATAGCGATCCGACAAGCGGCCGGCAATCGGCGCCATGATCGCCACCACCAGCGGCCACGGCGTGAGCAGGAAGCCGGTCTCGACCTGGGAGCGATGCAGGATGTCCTCGAAGTAGAATGGCAGCGACACGAAGGCGAGACCCTGAACGGCGAAGGTAAAAATCGCGGTCGCTGCCGACAGCGCAAACATCGGGCGCCTGAACAGGTCAATCGGTAATACCGGGGCGGGGTGGCCGGTCTGCCGGCGCAGCAGCAGCCAGCCGATCAGCAGGCCGCCGATAAGTTCGGCGATGACGAGCGGCGCGGCGGCGTGATGCGCCGCGCTGCTGATGCCCAGGATCAACAGGCTCATGCAAGCGGCCGCCAGCAGCGCGCCCGGAAAGTCGAAGGCATGGCTGGCCCGCGCGGTCTGCGGCAGGGTCTTCATGCCGACCACGATTGCAATCAGGCCGAACGGCAGGTTGACGGCAAACAGCCATGGCCAGGTTGCCACTGACAGGATTCCGGAGGCGATGGTGGGTCCGAGCGTAAAGGAGATCGCTACGACCAGCGCGTTGTGACCGAAGCCGCGGCCCAGCATGCGCTTGGGATAGACGTGTCCGACCAGCGCCGTATTGACGCTCATGATGCCTGAGGCGCCAAGGCCCTGCAGCGCGCGGGCGACAAGCAGGCTGTCCAGCGACCACGCCAGCGCGCAAGCCACCGAAGCCAGCGTGAACAGCACCAGCCCGCCGAGATAGATGCGCTGGTGGCCAACGATTTCGCCCAGCGCGGCGAACGGCAACAGGGTGGCTACCAGGGCAATCTGGTAGACGTTGACGACCCAGATCACATCGGCCGGGGTGGTGTGCAGGTCGGCGGCGGTGGCCGGCAGCGCGATATTGGCGATCGCGGTATCCAGCGAGGCCATCGCCATCGCGGTGAAGATCGCGAAAGTGGCCCAGCGCCGTTGTTCGGGAGGCAGGCCATCCATCGGCAGGGCAATCCCCGCCGTCATTCCATCTGCCATCGTCGCGATCCTGTAGCGGCGCCGAAATGCAGCCGGAGCGGCTATGTAGTCCGGATCGGTGACCCGCTACAGCCACCGATCTGCATGAGGCGTATGCGCCTGCTGGAGCGGAAATCCGCGGCTCAGCGAGGCTTTGCGGTCCGTGCCGGTGTAAACCATGCGCCGGACGCCACGGCGGTTGCAATCAGGGTTCCGTAGATCACGAGTGCGAAAGCGAGCGCGGCGAACAGCCAGGTCAGCGATCCCGTCAGCCGCAGCGCCAGCCAGCCGCCGCCGATCGAAATCGCCAGTCGTAGCAAGCCGGCGCCGAGTGGCCAGATCATCCTGCCGGCGCCCTGCGAGGCAAAATACAGCGACAATCCAAGGCCGAAGAAGCCGTAGGTCGGGCCGACGATGCGTAGATAGGTGCTGCCGGTCTCGATCATCTGCGGGTCGGTCCCGAACAGCCCGAGCCAGACCGCAGGCCAGATCGCCGCCGCGAGGCCCACGCTCTCGGTGAGCGCGAACACCATCGCCCCGCCGATCAAGGCGACGCGCAGCGCGCGTGCCTCTTGTCCGGCCCCGATGTTGGTGCCGACCAGCGCGACCAGCGGCCCGCCGAAGCCGAACGCCAAGGGCACCATCAGATATTCCAGCCGCACGCCGGTACCGAAACCGGCGACCGCGTCGCCGCCGCCATAAGCGCCAACCAAAGCGGTGGTCAGCAGCACGGTCAGGCTGGTCTGTAGCGAAACCACCGCCGCGATAGCGCCCACCCGGAGAATGTCCATGGACAGATCCCAGCGTGGCCGCGCCAGCTTGAAACGAACGATGCAGCGTCCGGACAGGATGTAGCCGGCCAGCACGGCGGTGACGATCGCAGTCGTGATGACGACAGCCCAGCCACCGCCGGCAATGCCCAGCGCCGGGATCGGTCCCCAGCCGAAGATCAGCAGCGGTGACAGAGGAATGAGCAGCACCACGCCGACACAAACCGCCAGCGACGGCACCAGCATATTGCCGGTGCCGCGAATGATACTGGCCAGCGCATTCATCAGCCAGACCAGCACGGCGCCGCCAAAAACCACGTTGGAATATTGCATCGCGGCTTCGAGCGCGCCGCCATCTACGCCCATCGCATGATACAGCGGCCGGCCCCAGATCAAAAAGATCGCTGAACCGAACAGGCCAATGGCAATGTTGAGCCCGGCGGCGTGCATCACCAAAGCTTGCGCGTCGTCGTGGCGGCGAGCACCGAGCGCACGCGCGATCGCCGAGGAAATGCCGCCGCCCATCGCACCGGCCGACAGCATCTGCATCATCATGAAGCCGGGGAACACCACCGCCATGCCGGTCAGCGCATCGGTACCGAGATGCGACACCCACCAGGTTTCGATCAGCCCGGTGGAGGCTTGCGCCAGCATCACCAGCAGGTTTGGCCAGGCCATTTTCAGCAGTGTCGATACGATCGGCGCCTGCAGCAGCATCCGCGTGCGCGGGTTCATTTCGTGGATGGCGGTGGCGGCGACGATTGCCTGGGGCGGGTCGAGCTTCATCGGGAGCCGTCCTGTGAGGCCGCGGGAGTTTTGCGGGGGTTGCTCAGACGTCGTTGCACCCGCGGCCCGGCGGCGGGGCCGGGGGCGTTGGTGTGGGTGGCATCGGTGATCGGCTGCCCGGTGACGCGATCGACCAGGATCGGGTCGGCCGGCAGACCCGTACTCTTGTCGACCAGCATCACGCTGATGCCCTCGGGCGCAAAGTGCTTGTTTCCGAACGCCTGCAGCGCCAGCAATACCGGCCGGAAATCGCGGCCGCGCGGCGTCAGCACATACTCGTCGCGCGGTGGCCTCTCGCAATAGCGCCGGCGCTCGAGCAGGCCGGCCTCGACCAGCGCGGTGAGGCGGCGGGTCAGGATGTTTGGTGCGATGTTCAAGTTGTTCTGGAACTCATCAAACCGCGTCATGCCGTAGATGGCATCGCGCATGATCAGGATGCTCCACCACTCGCCGACGCGCTCGAGGCTGCGGGCGACCGGGCATTCCATATCGCCGAAGCTTTTGCGCTGCATCGGGTAAACATAGGCGAGTTACTATCATCATGCAAGTTACATGGTCTTAGCCCGGATAAGCGCTGGCTTGCGCTCGAAGAGGGCAAGCCAGCGCGCCATCCGGGGGCCGATCTATCACTGAAACGCCGGCCCCGGATGGCGCCGACAGCCCGCGCTGACGCGCGGACCACCGGTCTATCCGGGCTACAAGGGAATCATCCCACCATCCGTTCCCGCCCGGCCCAGAAGCTGGCGCGCAGCGCCTTCTTGTCGATCTTGCCGACCCCGGTCATTGGCAATTCACTGACAAACTGGACATGCTTGGGCGCGTGCGCCGAGCCCTTTCGCGACTTTACCAGCCCGATCAATTCCTCCGCGCTTGGCCGGGCGCCGTCGCGGAGCACGATGATGGCAGTGACGGCTTCGCCCCATTTGTCGTCGGGTACGCCGACCACCGCGCACATCGCAACGTCGGCATGGCTGGTCAGAACATCCTCCACTTCGCGGGGAAATATGTTGAAGCCGCCAGAGACGATCATGTCCTTCTTGCGGTCGAGGATGAACAGGTAGCCGCGCTCGTCGGCCCGCGCGATGTCGCCGGTGTGCAGCCAGCCGTTCTTCAGCGTCTCCGCGGTCTGCTCCGGCCGTTTCCAGTATTCCGCCATCACATGCGGCGCGCGCACGCAGATCTCGCCGGACTCGCCCGTGG
>JACMOT010000613.1 GCA_014377915.1 Tardiphaga sp. | reverse complement strand
GATGGCGGCTTCAGCCGCCTCGGCGGAAAGTTTTTCTTCTGGCGAGTCGGAGTGGACCTCCGGCATCGCCGCGGGGATCTCGACCGGGAACGCATCGAGTGTCGCGGCAGTTTCTGCGATGGCTTCGAAGGATTCCGTTGGAGCCAGGGTCGGGGTGGCTTCCGCCACCAAAGCGGTCGCGGTTTCCGCCTCGGGGTCGATGGCGATCGCCTTGGACAGCGGCGTCACGGAGGCTTCGCGTGCTTCAGCGGCCGCCGGGGGCGCATTGTCAGTCGCGGCTGGCGCTTCCGTCTTGGCGGAGGCCGCCGCGCTGCTATCGACCAACTGTTCGATCCTCTGCATCAGCATGTCGTAGCTCGCCAGCACCGCCTCGCGGCCGTGATCGGTCGCAGCCTGCTGCGCGGCCTCGATAGCCTTGACCTGGGTGTCGAGCAGATCGCAGATCCGGATGTCGGCGCCGCATTCGCGCAGTGTCCAGGCGATCTCCCGAACGATCCGCGCGCCATTGCGCGCCGCGGTCAGCGCCTCGTCGGATTCCGGACGTGGCATCGACTCGATGGCGGTAGCCTTGGCATTGCGTACGGCCGAGCGGATGGCGCCAAGCGATTCGAGCAGGCTGAGCGTCGGCGGCTGCTTCTGCGCGGCGAGACTGGCCTCGAGCCGCGTTACGGCCTCGAGCACCATGCCGGTGTCGGTGTGGCGGTTGCGCTTGGCATATTCGTTGAGGAACCAGCGGCCGCGCGCGGTTTCCATGAAGGCTTCGCGAATGGCATCGTAGTCCGCTTCGCCCGGCACATTGGGGCGGGCGGCGATCGGCGACAGGGCAAATACTTCTTCGGCCATAATCCAACTCGTCGGCGCAAATCAAGGCGCGGTATGTAACGATCAGCACGATCCCCAGCGAATCGCAATTAAATTGATGATATCCGAATCCGACGCCTTGATCGCATCGCAAATGTCGGCCCGTCGATTCGCGGTGCGGCTGGCCGCGTTCTACGGCGCGGTGTTCGGCTCGGTCGGCACCTATCTGCCGTTCTTCCCGGTGTGGCTGAAAGCGGTCGGTATCGATCCGTCCTGGATCGGACTGATCACCGCGGTGCCGTCGGTGACCCGATTCACAGTGCTTCCCTTCATCATCGGGCTGGCGGAGCGGCGTCGCGCGCTGCTGGCCGCGATGAGGATCACCGCGTTGCTGACGGCGACCGGCTTTGCCATGATCGGGCTGCTGGACCAGCCGCTGCTGATCCTGATCGCCTTCGCGCTCACGGCCTGCGCATGGACGCCTTTGGTGCCGATGACCGATGGCTACGCGCTGAAGGGCGTGGTCCGCTACGGCCTGGACTACGGTCCGCTGCGGCTGTGGGGGTCGGCCGCCTTCGTGGTCGGCGCGCTGGCCTGCGGGCTGCTGGTCGAGATGATCTCGGCCCGGCACCTGATTTGGATCATTGCCGCCATGGCTGCGCTGGGGGCGCTGTCGAGCCTCGGCCTGCAGCCGTTGGATACGCCGAGACACGTCTCGCGACCGCTGACGCGGGCCAGGGCGCCGCTGCGCGAAAAGGGGTTTCTCACCATCATGGCGGCGTCGGCCCTGATCCAGGGCAGCCATGCCGCCTACTATACCTTCGCCTCGATTGGCTGGCAGGACGCCGGACTGGGCGGGCTGAGTATCGCGGGACTTTGGTCGCTGGGCGTGGTCGCCGAGATCGTGGTGTTCGCGCTGTCGCCGCGCTTCACGCTGGCGCCGGCGCTGCTCGTGGTGATGGGCGGATGCAGCGCCGGACTCCGCTGGCTAATCACCGCGCAGCAGCCCGACATCGCCGTGCTGGCGTTGATCCAACCGATGCACGGGCTGAGCTACGGCCTGACCCAGGTCGGCATCATGGGATTATTGGTGCGTCATGTGCCGGGCCACCTCACCGCCACCGCGCAGGGTTATCTCACGGCCTGCGGCGGCATTGTCATGAGCAGCGCGGTGATCCTGTCCGGGCTGATCTATGCGCGCTACGGGCAGGGTGCCTATTGCGCGATGGCGCTGTTGGCCTTTGCCGGCGCCGCGACCATGTGGTTCGGCCGGAGCCGCGCCGATGCATCCTTTGCCGGGGCTGGTCAGCCCCAGAGTTCCGCGTCGGGCGGATAGACCGTGCTGTCGTCATAGCGCAGACCGCCATCGCGGTCTTTCGCCAGCAGCAGCGGGCCGTCGAGATCGACAAAGCGCGCCTGCTGCGCCAGCAGCATCGCCGGCGCCATCGATAGCGAGGTCGCCACCATGCAGCCGACCATGATCTCCAGCCCCATCGCTTGGGCGGCGTCGGCCATCGCCAGCGCCTCGGTGAGGCCGCCGGCCTTGTCGAGCTTGATATTGATGGCGTCGTAGCGGCCGCGCAGCGCGGGCAGCGAATCGAGGCCATGAACGCTCTCGTCGGCGCATACCGCTATCGGCCGGCGAACCTCCGACAGGGCGGAGTCGTTGCCGGCGGGCAGCGGTTGCTCGACCAGCGTGACGCCGGCGGCCTCGCAGGCGGCCAGGTTGCGTTCGAGGTTGTCAGGGGTCCAGGCCTCGTTGGCGTCGACGACCAGTTCGGACTCCGGCGCCATTCTGCGCACGGCGGCAATGCGGGCGGCGTCGTCGTCGCTGCCAAGCTTGATCTTGAGCAATGGCCGGTATGCTGCTTTGGCGGTCGCCGCCGCCATCGAATCCGGCGTGCCCAGCGAGATCGTATAGGCGGTGGTGCAGGCGCGCGGCGCCGGGCGCTTCAGGAGGTCCCAGACACGCTGGCCACGGCTCTTGGCAGCCAGGTCCAGCAGGGCGCAATCCAGCGCGTTGCGCGCCGCGCCGGCCGGCATCAGCCCCTGCAGCGCGACGGCGTCGAGGCCATCGGCAAAACGCGGCCGCATGTCCAGAATGGTGGCCAAAGTGGCTTCCGGGGTTTCGCCATAGCGCGCATAGGGCGTGCATTCGCCGCGGCCGGTAAATCCGTTGCGGGAAAGTTCCACCACCACGACCACCGCCTCGGTCTTGGCGCCGCGGCTGATGGTGAAGGCGCCGGCGATCGGCCAGTGCTCGATGCGGGCGGCGAGGGCGATCGCGGAACGGTTGGCGTCTGGCACGGGGAACACTTTCGGGGCTGGTCAAGTGCCACCGCCGATGACCGTTCGGTGGATGGCAGCCTATCTGGTTACGCGAACTTGTTTGCGACGCAATGCCAGTGTCTCACTGCGCCACCTTCTGAACGCCATTAACCATAGGACCGGGTTGGATTCCTTCGAATTGCGGCGTTCGTGTTAAGACTTGGTAAATGGACAGCGTCAACACATTCAGGAGCGGGTTTTGACCGGCCCGACACTGGAACGGATCGGCAGCGGCGATACACTGGCGCTGCGCGCGACTGGCTCGTGGACGGCGCGCTTTGCGCCGGCGCTTGAATCGCTGGTGCTGGAGGCCGAGAAGCGCGGCGGCGGCCCCGAGATTTCGATCGACGTGTCGCAGGTCCTGAAGCTCGACACCTTCGGCGCCTGGCTGATCGAGCGGCTGCGCCGCAGCCTGACCGAGGCTGGCGCGGAAGCCCGGATTGCCGGCCTGTCCGCCAATTATGCCAGCCTGGTCGACGAGGTGCGCCGGGTCAAACCCGCCGGTCCGCTTCCGGCAACGCGTTCTCGGGTTACCATTACGGTCGACCAGATCGGCCGCAGTGTGGTCGGCGTCGGCGAAACCATGCTGGCACTGGTCGACATGATCGGCGCGGTCATCGCGGCCTTGTTCCGGGTGCTGCTGCATCCGTCCCGGTTCCGCTTGACCTCGATGGTGCATCATCTCCAGCAGACTTGTTGGAACGCGGTGCCGATCGTGGTGCTGATCACCTTCCTGATCGGCTGCATCGTCGCGCAGCAGGGCATCTTCCATTTCCGCAAATTCGGCGCCGATGTCTTTGTCGTCGACATGCTCGGCGTGCTGGTGTTGCGCGAACTCGGCGTGCTGCTGGTGGCGATCATGGTCGCCGGCCGCTCCGGCAGCGCCTACACCGCCGAACTCGGCTCGATGAAAATGCGCGAGGAAATCGACGCGCTGCGCACCATGGGCTTTGACCCGGTCGAGGTGCTGATCCTGCCGCGGATGATAGCGCTGGTGCTGGCGCTGCCGATTCTGACCTTTCTCGGCGCGATGGCGGCGCTGTATGGCGGCGGGCTCGTGGCCTGGCTGTATGGCGGCGTCGAGCCGGAGGCGTTCCTGGCGCGGCTGCGCGATGCGCTGTCGATCAACCACTTCACCGTCGGCATGATCAAGGCGCCGGTGATGGCGATGGTGATCGGCATTGTCGCCTGCGTCGAGGGCCTCGCGGTGCAGGGCAGCGCGGAATCGCTTGGCCAGCACACCACCTCGTCGGTGGTGAAGGGGATCTTCTTCGTGATCGTGATGGATGGCGTGTTCGCGATCTTCTTCGCCGCGATCGGGATCTGAGCATGCTGGCCCCCGTCACCGCCGAACCGATCATCCGCGTCCGCGATCTTACCGTCGCCTTCGGCAACCGTCACGTGCTCGACGGACTCAATCTTGATGTCGCGCGCGGCGAGATCCTCGGCTTTGTCGGCGCCTCCGGCGCCGGCAAGTCGGTGCTGATGCGCACCATCATCGGACTGGTACCAAAGGTCGCAGGGCAGATCGAGGTGTTCGGCACCGATCTCGACAGCGCCAGCAGCAAGGCGCAGCGCAGCGTCGAGCGACGATGGGGCATTTTGTTTCAACACGGCGCGCTGTTTTCCTCGCTCAGCGTGCGACAGAACATCCAGTTTCCGGTGCGCGAATATCTCAAAGTGTCGCAGCGGCTGCTCGACGAGATCACCATCGCCAAGCTCGGCATGGTCGGGCTCAAGCCCGAAGTCGCCGAACGCTATCCGTCGGAACTGTCCGGCGGCATGATCAAGCGCGTGGCACTCGCGCGTGCGCTCGCGCTCGATCCCGAAATCGTCTTCCTCGACGAGCCGACATCGGGACTCGATCCGATCGGCGCCGGCGATTTCGACGAGCTGGTGCGTACGCTGCAGCGAACTTTGGGGCTGACGGTTTTCATGGTAACCCATGATCTGGACAGCCTTCATACCGCATGTGACCGGATCGCCGTGCTCGGCGACGGCAAGATCATCGCGCAGGGAACGATGACCGACATGCTGGCGTCGCAGCATCCCTGGTTGCGGGAATATTTTCACGGCAAGCGCGCACGCGCCGTGGTTGGCTAGTCCTGGTGGAGTTGGTTTGATGGAAACGCGGGCGAACTTCGTCCTGATCGGAACATTCACGCTGGCGGTGATCGCCGCGGCGTTCGGATTTATCCTCTGGTTCCAGAACCTGCACAGCACCAAGCTGCGCAGCCCGCTGCGCATCGTGTTCGAGGGCTCGGCGTCGGGCCTGCGCAATGGCGGCAGCGTCAATTTCAATGGTATCAGGGTCGGCGAAGTCGTCTCCGTGAAGCTCGATAATCCGCGCCGCGTGGTGGCGCTGGCAATGGTCGAGAACATCGCACCGGTTCGCAAGGACACGTTGGTCGGGCTCGAATTCCAGGGCCTCACCGGTGTCGCGGCGATCTCGCTGAAGGGCGGCGATGAAGCCGCGCCGCCGGTACCGCTGGACGCCGACGGCGTGCCGGTGCTGACCGCCGATCCGGAATCGCTGAAGGACATTTCGGAATCCGTGCGCGCCACGCTGCAGAACGTCAACCGGCTGGTGTCCGACAATCAGGAGGCGCTGAAGGGCGCGTTGCGCAATGTCGAAACCTTCACGGCGACGCTGGCGAAGAATTCCGAAGTCATCGATGGCATCATGCTGAAGATCGACAGCGTGATGGGCAAGGCAGACAGCGTCATGGGCCGGGCCGACAGCGTGGTCGCGCGCACCGACAATATCCTGCTCGGTCTCGATGCGCTGGCCGGCGGCAAGGACGGCGGCGAATTGACCCAGGCGGTGAAGTCGTTCCACGAATTGACCGAGAACCTCGACAAGCGTTCCGGCGCCTTGATGCTCGATGGCCGCCGCACCCTTGCGGATATTAGCCGCGCGGTGAACAATCTCGACCGCAATCCGACACGGTTGCTGTTCGGCGCTGGCACCAGTAGCGCGCCGGCTCCCGCTCCTGGACCCGCCCCCGCGCAGCGGCGGCAATAACGAGGCGATCGTTGATGGATGCCATGGACCGGTTCACCATCAGCAATCGCCGCGTCACGGCGACGATCAAGGCCGACGGCGCCGAATTGTGCTCGCTGAAGAACATCCATGGCCATGAAGTGCTGTGGCAGGCCGGCCCGGAATGGCCGCGTCACGCGCCGATCCTGTTTCCGATCGTCGGCCGGCTGAAGGAGGACGTGCTGCGCCATCGCGGCCAGTCCTACGCCATGACCCAGCACGGTTTCGCGCGCGACCTTCGCTTCAGCTGGAGCGGGCAGGGCCCGACCTCCTGCGCATTGTCGCTGCAGGACAATGCGGTGACGCGGGCCAAGTATCCGTTCCCGTTCCGGCTCGACGTCACCTATGGCATCGAGGGCGACCGGCTCGCGATCGGCTACGAGATCACCAATACCGGGACCGAGATGATGCCGGCCTCGATCGGCGCGCACCCGGCCTTCAACTGGCCGCTGGTCGCCGGCGCCGACAAGAACGACCACACCATCATCTTTTCCGACGCCGAACCGGCGCCGGTGCGGCGGCTCGAAGGGGGCTTGCTGCGCGCCGCGAGCGAGCCGGCGCCGGTGCAGGGTGGCGCGCTGGCGCTGTCGGAATCGCTGTTCGACCATGACGCCATGATCCTCGACCGGCTCGCCAGTACGTCGCTGAGCTATAGCGGACCGGGCAGCCCGACCATCGAGATGGCCTGGCAGGGGTTTCACGAATTGGGGATCTGGTCGAAGCCGTCCGGCGCGCCGTTCCTCTGTATCGAGCCGTGGCAGGGCTATGCCAGCCCGGTCGATTTCGACGGCGAGTTCGCCGACAAGCCCGGCGTGATGCATATCGCGGTCGGAGAGACGCGCCGCTTCATGCAGTGGATCGGCTTTCTGTAGCGCGCGGCGGGCCGCATGCATCGCGCCTGTGGTTTTCACGGTTCAAATGTCAAACAGCCAGGCGCTCGCATTCTCGCGGCGCATGATGCGTCCGAGGTTTGAGCAGTTTCCCCTCGATACATGAGGGGTGGCAGCGCGCCGAAAGGCGCGGGTGGTAGCAGTGACGCGATCCGCTCCATCGCAGCGGCGATGAAACTGCAATCGCGCAACGCCTTTCGGCGCGCCACCGCGGCGATTTATGTCCGGGGGACCGTGCTTCCGGGTACTGGGCGACGGTCTTCCTGCCCGGGATGCCCTTCGCAGGTCGTCCGCCATCCGGCCGGCTTCCGCCCGCCTTGCCCGCACCCGTCCAGCTCACGAAGAGCAGCGCCCCGTAGTGGGCACGGACGGTGACCCCCGGCCTCCCGAGTGCGCGGGGATACATCCTCCCCCGCCCGCGGGCGCCGCCTTCCCCGTTCCACCGCAAGACGCCTCATGAAGCGCCCCTCGCGAAAGGGATGCGGGAGACTATAATCCATATAGGAAAATTGTCAATAAATTATTCGCAGGTTTCGTTTCCCGGTTCGCGCGCACCCAACCGGGACCCCGGCTCTGCGAAGCAATACTTCGTATTGCATCGCGTCCGGGGAACGTACCGCCCACAAAAAACGGAGGCATCGCTGCCTCCGTTTTGCGTTCCTGATACAGCCAGGACTTATCCCAGCCGACCGGCGGAATGCGCGAGCAACGTGTAGACCAGCCCGGTTTCCGAGGTGAGGTGGCTGCGCAGCGCGGCGGGGCCGCGTTCGTCGCGGGCAACCTCGTCGAGCAGGCGCTCGAACTCGGTGATGTAGCGGTCCACGGTCTGCTTGAAGGCGCGATCGGATCGGTATTTGCGGCTGACTTCGTCGAACGCCTTCTGCCCGGCGGGGGTATAGAGCCGCTTGGTAAAGGCCTTGCGTTCGCCACGCTGGTAGCGATCCCACATCTCGGCGACCAGCGACCGGTCCATCAGGCGGCCGATGTCGAGCGACAGTGACTCCAGCGGATTGCTGGCGGCCGGCGCGGGCGCGGGCGCGGGCTGCGGCGCCGGGGCGCGGTTGCGCGGCGGCTCGCGTTCCAGCTCGACATTCTCAGCGCGGCCAAGCAGGTCGGACAGCCAACCATCGCGGCTCTGGTCGGAGTTGCTCGGGGCCATCGACGGCGCTTCGGTGCGGCGCGGAATGGGCGCGCCGATATCCGGCATCGGCAGGCTGGTCGCGCTGGGCATCGCCGCGCGCGGCGCGGCGCGCGGGATCGGTTCGTTGCGCAAGACCGGCTCGCTGCGCTGGATCGGCTCGCTACGCGGCGCAACCATGGCCACGACCGGCTCTTCCTCGCGCAGTACCGCGGCGCGGTTGCTGCTGACCACGTCGAGGCCGCGGCCGTGACGGGCGACGATGCGGTTCAGTTCCGCGAGCGCCTCGATCTGGTCGACGATCACCTTGCGCATCTGCGCCGTGCTCTCGGCGGCCTCCTGCGGCATTTCGAACACGCCGCGGCGAAGCTCGATGCGGGTCGTTTCCAGCTCGTTGTGCATCTCCGACGCCATCTGCTTCATGCTGGCGACCATCGAGGCAAACTTGTCAGCCGACTGCTTGAACATCGCATCGGCTTCCTGGGTGCCCTGCTGATAGATATCGCTCATCGCTTCCGAGGTGCGGCGGCGCTCCTCTTCCGCCGAGGCGCGAACCGCTTCGAACTGACGGCTGACGGCGGCGGTGCCGGCGCCGGCGGTCTCCGCCACCACGCGGGCGATATCGCGGGCGCGCTCCTCGGCGGCGGCCAGCGATTCGTCCAGCAACCCGGTGAACCGGCTCAGGCGCTGGTCGAGATCGGTGGTGCGCAGGTCGATGGTGGTGACCAGCGATTCCAGCGCGGACTTGCGCTCGTCGACCGACACCGTGGTGCTGCGGTTGCTTGCCTCGACGAGGGCCGCTGCATCGACCAGTGCGTTGCCATGGCGCTCGAATTCGCCGGACAGCGAGCCGAGATCGTCGACGGCCTTCGAGGTTTTGCTGGTGAAGGTCGCAAGCTGGTCCTCCAGCGTCTGGGTGGCAAGGCCGTTGCGGGCGGTGACGTCGTTCATGGTGGACACGAAGTCCGCCACGCGGGTGACCAGAGCACGCTCCAGCGAGTTCAGATTGTCGTGGGCGCCGGTCAGCACTTCCTGCAACAGGATGTTGCCTTCACGCAGCCGCTCGAACAGAGCGACGGTGTCGGTGCGCAGGATCTTGCTGGTCTCCTGCATCTCGGTGACCGCGGTGATCGACACCTGGCGCGACTGCTCGATCGCCGAGCGCGAGCTATGCTCGAGCTCCTTCAGCGACTTGTTCACGGCGCTGGTGGCGAGTTCGCCGGCGGTGGTGATGGTGCGCGCCACTTCGGAGCTGTTGGTGGTAATCGACTGCGAGAACGCCTGGCCGCGGGTTTCGATCGCCTTCAGCGCGTCGGAGGTAACGCGGTCGATCTCGACCGTCAGCTGCGTGGTCTTGCCGCCGAGCGCCTCGACCAGCGAGCCGCGCTTGGCGTCGACCATCTGCGACAGCCGGTCGGTCTGCTGCTGCACATAGGTCACGATCTCGTCGGTCTTGCCGGTCATGGTGTTGCCGAAGCTGCCCGAAGCCGCGAACACCGAACGCTCGATCTCGGCCGAGGTGGTCTTGATCTTGGCGGTGATCTCGTTCGAGGCGGCGACCAGCGAGGTCTGCGCCTGCAGCGCGCTGCTCTGGATGTTTTCGGTGGTGCTGGCGGTAGCGTTCGACAGCGAGCGTTCGATGTCGGCGGAGATCAGCTTGATCTGGCCCGCCGCGTCGGCGCTGGAGGTGGTGAGCGAGGTCTGCACTTCGCGCGCGCTGCTGAGGATGGCCGCCGCGGTGTCGGCGCCGACCGCGGTGAGGGTGCGTTCGACGTCGATCGCCAGCGACTTGACGTGGTTGGCGGCGTCCGAGGAGGCCGCGACGAGGGTCGTATGGGCCTCGCGGGCACCGGACACCATGGTCGCGGCGCTGGTGTTTCCAGCAGTGGTCAGGCTGCGCTCGATGTCGATCGCCAGCGACCGGACGTGGTTGGCGGCATCCGAGGACGCGGTGACGAGGGTCGACTGGGCCTCGCGGGCGCCGGTCACCATCGATTCGGCGCTGGCATTGCCGGCCGCCATCAGGCTCTGTTCGATATCCATCGCCAGTGACTTGACCTGGCTGGCGGCATCGGCGGATGCGTTGACCAGAGTGGAGTGCGCTTCGCGTGCACCGCTCACCATCGACTCCGCGGTGGCGGTACCGGCGGCGATCAGGCTGCGTTCGATATCGGCCGCGAGACCGCGGGCCTGGTTGGACGCTTCCGAGGACGCATCGATCAGCGAGGCCTGGACGTTGCGGGTGCTGGCGAGGATGGATTCGACGCTGGGGGTGCCGGCGGCGATCAACGAGCGCTCCACATCCGCGGCCAGCGACCGCACCTGCTGCGAGGCGTCAGTCGAGGCGCTGACCAGCGTCGTCTGCGCGGCGCGGGCGCCGGACAACACCGATTCGGCGGTCGCCGCGCCGGCGGCGGTGAGCGTGCGCTCGATGTCGGCGGATAGCTCCTTGATCTGCGTCGAGGTTTCGCTCGACACATTGACCAGCGTGGTCTGCGCGGCGCGGGCGCCGGACAGCACCGATTCCGCGGTCGCGGCGCCGACGGTGGTGAGTGTCCGCTCCATGTCGGCGGATAGCTCCTTCATCTGCAGCGAGGTTTCGCTCGACGCCGTGACCAGCGCCGTCTGCGCGTCGCGGGCGCTGTTGAGGATCGAGCTCGCGGCGTTGCTGCTGACGGCGGTGAGGGCGGTCTCGACTTCGGCGGAGGTCAGCTTGAGCTGCGCGCCGACGTCGGTCGATACCGTCAGCAGGGATTCCTGCGCGGCACGGGCGCCGGCCTGGATGGTCTCGCTGGTATTGACCGCGAGGTAGGTCAGCGAGCGCTCGGCGTCTTCCACATGGGACTTGATGCCATGCGACAGCTCCTCGGCGCGGGCCATCAGCGAATCGCTGGCGATGCGACCCGAGGTCTCGATGCGGCCGGCGACCGCCTCGATGCGCGAACCGAGCAGTTCCTCGAACTGGCCAACCCTGGTGTCGATGTCATTGGCGACCAGGCCGACGCGGCTCTCGAGGCCCTCATGGATGATCTGGAAGCGCGCGGTGACGGTGTCAGCCAGATGGTTGCTGCGCGAGTCGATGGTCTCGGTGACATTGGCGATGCGGCGATCGATCGCCTCGATGGCCTGCGCGGTACCGTCGGTGAGCGACGAGGTGAAGTAGGTGAGGCGGGCGTCGATCGAATGGATCGCCTGCACCGCGCCGTCGGTCAGCGACGAGGTGAGATGGGTCAGGCGGGAATCGACGGAAGTGACCGCCTGGTTGGCGCCATCGGACAGCGTGGTGGCAAGGTTTTCCAACCGGGTATCAATCGTGGCGGTGACCGACAGAGCGCGGGAATCGAAGGCTTCCTCGAGGCTCTTGAGCCGGCCGTCGACGGAGACGTCGAACGACTGGATGCGGGTATCCAGCGCGGCGTCGAGATTGTTGACGCGCGACTCGAAGGTGTTCTCGAACTGCGCCAGGCGGTTGTCGAGGGTGGTGGCGATCTCGCCGCTGTTGGCGGTGAAGCGGGTGTCGAAATTGTCGACATAGGTCTTCAGCGTGTCGGTGATGTCCTGGGTGCGCTGCCCCATGCGATCGACGACTTCGCCGCCGAAGGTCTTCACGGTGCGGTCGAATTCCGAGATGTGACGGGTGATCAGCGCGCCGAGCGTGCCGGAATCGCGCGAGAACTTCTCGGCCAGTTCGGAACCCTGTTCCTTCACCAGTTCGTCGAACGCGCTCATCTGCAGGCTGATGGTGTCGTGCGCGGTCTCGGTCTGGCTGGCGACCTTGGCAACCAGCGCGTTGACGGTGACGTCGAGCGCCTCGGAGGCCTTGTCGCCGCTTTCGATGATGCGGGTCGCGAGCCGGTTGCCAGCATCGTCGATCTTGCTGACCAGATCGCCGCTGCGCAGCTCGAGTTCGAGCAGCAGTGAGTCGCTGGAGTTCTTCAGGCTGTCATGGACCTGCTCGGTGCGGTCGGAGACGCGATCGACGATGGTCGACGAGCGCTGCTCGAATTCGGTGGTGATGCGGTCGATGCGCTCGTTCAGCATCTCGTGAACGCGGTCGGCGAGGTCGACGAACTCGTCATGGACGTGGCCGGTCTTGAAGTTCAGGCTGGTGGTCAGGCGCTCGCTGGCGTCGAGCACCGCTCGGGTGGTTTCCGCGCTGGCTTCCTCGAGACGGTCGAGCAGGTCGCCGCCGCGCTCGCCGAGCGCCAGGATCATGTTGTCGCCGGCATTGCCGAGCGCCCGTGTGATGTGTTCGCCACGCTCCTCGAGCGCGCCGGTGATGCTCTTGGCGACTTCATCGACGCGCGAGGCGATGGCGTCGGAGATCAGCGCGATGTCGTGGCGCAGATCGATCTGCACGCCGGAAATCGCGGACCGCACCTGCTCGGCCTGGCCGACCAGATTGTCGCGCTGATGCGCGATGTCCTGCAGCAGCGCGCGAATCCGCACTTCGTTGTCGGAATAGGCGCGCTCCAGCGCGGAGACCTCGTTGGCCACCAGGGTTTCGAGTTCGCCGGCGCGCGCGATCGCGCGTTCGACGCCGTCGCCCATGGCGGCGACTTCACGTCGGATCGCCTGGCCGACAGTGACCATGGAGTCGCTGGCAGCGCCTTCTGGCTCGGAAAAACGGATTGCGACCTGCGCCATCGACTGCGCGATCATGGCGAGTTCCTGGCCGCGCCAGGCCAGGCTGGCGAGGAAATAGAACAGCAGGATCGGCGCGAAAAATACCACTGCGAGGCCGGCGAGCGCCAGGGTTCCGCCGGCGCCCTGGCCGATGAAAGCCTGCAGCGAGGGCAGAAAGCTGATGGTGAGCAGGCCGGCGCCGACCGCCCACGCCGCGGCGAACAGCGAGGCCAGCGTGTAGACGTTGCGGGCCGGGCGGCCCTTCTGGATCGCCTGCAGGATCTGGCCGATAGTCTCGCGGTCGTCATTGGCTGGACGGCGCGTGAAACGCGTCTCGTCCATCTGGTCGAACGACGGACGGTCATTGGCCATGCGCGTGTCGAACGCGTTGTCGTCAAAGGATGAATTGGGCGCCGCATGGTCGTGGCGGATCGTCGGCTGGTCGCGATCGACCATCGGCGCATCGCTGATATTCAGGGCTTCCTGGATAGCGGAAAGGGCGACTTCGGTTGGATCCTTGGACTTTTTGGTGTTGTTTGCCATGTTTGGTCCACGCCCCTTGTTCACGCTTCTGGAAGTCCCACACGCTCGCCCGCTACATCTGGGATCGCCCAAATGTACCCCGCGGGCGATCGCGCAACAGCCGGTCGCTCGGCTTGTCCGCTACTTCCAAGAACATCCTATTGGCTTGGTGCGTCGAATGAAATGGACTCCGTTAAGACACTCTTAATCATCGTTAACAACGATGAAGATAGCGGCCTTGCATACGGCAAAAATACCGCTTCGGGGCTGATTATCGGCCGATTTCTGTCAAAGTGGCGGCAAAAATACGACAAAGGCGCGATACGTTTCGTTAACCAGTTCCATGGTTGGCTGCGCAAATCCGTCGCCGGATAATCCCGCGGCCGGAAAATCGGGCCTTGATCATGTCGCTTCATCTGGAACAGGTTCACTGGATGCCATCGCCGCCGCTCGCCCCTGTTGATGGTCCGATCGACCTGGCGCATCTGCATCGGATGACGCTGGGCGACGCCAGCCTTGAGCAGGAGGTGCTGGCGATGTTTGCCGGACAGGCCATCGGCCTGATGGAGGCGCTGGCCCGGTTCCCGGCGGACGCCGCCGAACTGGCGCACAAGTTAAAGGGCTCCGCCCAGGCGATCGGCGCCTGTCAGGTCGCCGAGGCCGCCGAATGGCTGGAATCCGCCCTGCGCGATGACAGCGACGCCGCCGAGGCGATGATGACGCTGAATGACGCGGTGGTGGAAGCTCGACAGGCGATCGACCGCATACTCAACCGGACCTGAGCCGACCGTCCCGCCATGGTTTTCCCATGGGCCCGCTGGCGTGATCGGGAACGACCCGGTATAGGACAGCCGGTATCTCCCTTCCGGTAGCGCGAGCATCATGGCCAAGATAAACTTTGTCGATCATTCCGGCGAAACCCGCAGCATCGAGGCCGAGGTCGGCTCGACCGTGATGGAAGCGGCGATCCGCAATTCCATCCCCGGGATCGAAGCCGAATGCGGCGGCGCTTGCGCCTGCGCCACCTGTCACGTCTACGTCGATGAAGCCTGGCAGGAACGCGTCGGCGCGCCGACCCCGATGGAAGAGGACATGCTGGACTTCGGCTACGACATCAAGCCGAACTCGCGGCTGTCGTGCCAGATCAAGATCACCGACGCGCTTGACGGCCTGGTGGTCATCACCCCGGAACGGCAGGCCTGATCAGCGCGGACGCGGCTCGGCGGTGACCGCCAGCCGGTCGTCCACCGCATAGATCGCGCAGTCGCCGGCATATTTGGCGCAGGCGGCGAGGGTCTTCTCCTCCGCCTCTGCCACCGAGCGTTCGCCGGTGCGAAACGCAAACGCGCCTTTCGGTGACGCCGCGAACGCCCGGTGCGGACCACTTGCCAGATAGGTGTCGAACGCGGCCCGGCCGGTGCCGCGCAATTGCGGCGGCGGCGCCAGCGTGACGCCGGGCGCGGCGATCAGATCGCGCGAGCCGAGGCCTTGCTCGCGCAGAAAACCATTCACTATTGGGGTCCACGCCGGTACGCCCGCCGCGGAAAACAGCGCATGGCCATCGCTGCCGAACGCCGGCGCGTCGATCAACTGCGCGCGGCCTCCGGCAGCTGTGAATGCCCCGTGAAGCCGGTGCGCGAGATCCGGCCCTAAGAACTTGTCGTTGGCGGCATAGACCCACAGCATTGGCAGCCGCGCGGTCCGGCCGTAGCCGGCAAAGGCTGCGACCAGCGCGGCTTCATCGCAGACGTCGTTGTCGGCGCGCGAGCCGCGGCCGCCGGCAAAACTGATGATGGCGGCCAGTCCGGGCGGCGGATCGGCGGCCAGCGCCACGCTGGCAAAACCGCCGGCTGAAACGCCGACCGCGATCATGCCCTCGGTGGTGACGTCGGCGCGGCCTCGCATGGCGTCGATCGCCGCGCGCAGATCGGTGGCTGAAGCCTGGCCAGCCATCCGATAGTCGCGGTGATCGCAGGGGCCGCTGCTCTCGGCATAGCCGCCGTCCGAGGTACCGTAGCCGCGCCGCATCACCACCAGGCTGGCAAAGCCGCGGCGCGCGAATTCCGTCGCCTGGGCATAGAGCCGATAGGGATTCATGGCGGGGCGGTCGGCGGCGGCGCGTGGCGATCCGTGGCTGATCAGCGCCAGCGGATAGCGGCGCGCGCCGGGCGGGCGCAGCAACATCGCCTCGAGGCCGCGTGGCCCGGCGGCGGCCATCGGAATCCGCAGATCCTCGCGCCGCCAGTCGTCCGCGGCCGCGGCCTGCATCACGCCGCACAGGGCGGCTAAGCCGAGCAGCGCGGCGCGAATCATGGCGCGGCGTGGCCGCGCAGCATCCAGGGCTGGAACCGCTCGACGACCTCGGCGGGGATCGGCGTCGGTTCGCGGCTTTGCAGCCCGACCATCACGGTGGTCGAGGTCGCCGAGGCCACGCATTTGTCGCCCGAAAAGACCACCTGTGAGAATGTCGCCGAGGTGCGGCCCAGCCGGGCAACGCCGAGCCCCAGTTCGATGGTGCCAGGCCAGTGCAGTTCGGCGCGGTAGTGGATGTCGAGGCGCACCAGCACCCAGCTCAGACCGCTTGGCATCAGGCCATTCTTGAGATCCTTCACCAGCATCACCCGGCTGGTTTCGAAATAGCTGGCATAGACGGCGTTATTGACGTGCTGGTTCGGATCGAGGTCGGCGAAGCGCACATTGTCGGACAGGTGATAGGGGAAGTCCTCCAGTAGCGGGGACGCTGCGCGGGCGGGTGCGTTCACAAATATATCTCCAGTCATGCGGCCCTCCTTACAGCGCAGTTGCCGCGACCGGGCAAGGGCTGCGCGGCCACTGCCGGGCTTCCATATCGAGCCGCGGGGGTGCGCGTCGCAGGTTCCGCGGGTGGTCTCGGCTGTGGCAAAGCTGTGGCGGACGTCACATCGGGACATACATCGCCGCGCTGGCGATCTTGCAAAAGCCATCAAGCGACGCCACTCTTGTGATCGCGGAAGATTGATTAAACCAAAGTTCGATTAAACAATGCAGTTGCAGAATGGCACTGCCTCACATGCCGGGGATGACCATGGCCCGAGTTCGACCCCCATCACCATTGGCGATCGCCTTCGCTGCGACCAGCCTCACAGCCCTCGCTCTATTCACGGCTCCGCTTCGCGCGGCTGAACCAAGCGCGGCAGGCCTTTGGCAAAAGGTCGAAAAGGGCAAGCCGGTGGTCTGGGTGCTGATGCTGGATCGCGGTGGTGTTTTCGAAGGCGCTATCGCCAAGACCTTTGTCGATGTCGACGACAAGCCGGGCGACGACTACTGCACCAAATGCGTCGATGACCGCAAAGGTGCCGCGGTACTCGGCCTCTCTTTCATCCGTGACATGAAGCAGGACGGTCTGAAATATGAAAACGGCAACATCCTCGATCCGCGCGACGGCAAGATCTACAAGGCGAAGATGAGCATCAGCCCGGATGGCCAGACGCTGACCGTGCGCGGCTATTGGGGGATCTCACTGCTGGGCAAGGATGAAACCTGGTTCCGGTTACCTGATACCAATTTGGCAGTCTTGGATGCGACGGTGGTTTTGAAATATCTTCCGACCCAGGCCGCGGCCATGAAGCTGCCGACCGTCGGGGCGGCGAAGCCTCCGGTAAAGAAGGCCAACGCCGCCGTTCATTGATGTCGATGCTGTGATGACGGGCCTGTGCCAGGTGTCATCGCCCGGTGTTCGAGAACTATCTGAGCGGCGACGGCTGCCCGAGCGGCTCGCTGGTCACTTCGGCCTCGGCGCCGAGCCGCAACACGGCGGCGGCGGCGGGCAGCGCGGCATCGGCCATCGCCGCATGACCTTCGGCGGTTGGGTGTATCGCGCCGCCATAGACCGCCGATAGAATCCCCCAGGTGGCATCGTGAATATCCGACGGCTGCACCGCCGCGGACATTCCCTGCGGATAGGTCATGGCCGAGAAATAGCTGTCATTGGCGTCGCGGATCCAGCGGGCGCGCGGCGCATAGGCACGGAACTCGCTGGCGCCGCGGCCGCAGGTCATGGGCTGCGCCGCGGCCTCGACGAGGCCCGCCTCAAAGCTGTCGCCCCTGGCCGAAAAGCAGGCCCGGTCGAATTCCGGATCGGCCGACCCGCGCGCGCAAAAACCGTGATTGGCAAACGTCGCCTGATGCGCATCGACATAGGTCATGCGATCAGCGTCGGGATTGCGACAGATCACGCCGCCCTGGCACAGGGCGATGGCCTTGAGCTGCGGCAGGAATTCGGTTTCGACGAAGTTGGCGACATTGGCGAGGCGGCCTGGATCGGCGTTGAAGGATGGATGCACGTCGAAGCCGGCGGGGCCGCCGGGGCAGGGCGCCCCATTGGCGAAGGTCGGATTGGCATAGGCGGTGAAGATCACATGGGACAGGTCGCCGGCGAGCAGCGGCTTCAGCGCCTCGCGCAGTCGGCCGAAGCCGGCTGGCAGGCCGCGCGCCAGCGCGGCGCGCGAATCGTCCACCGAGCCCAGGATGCCGCCACGCTTGAACAGCGCGCGCTCGGTTGGGTTATCGACGATCACGTCGGCGACAAGGCCGGAGAAATTGATGTCATTGGCGCCAATCGACAGCAGCACGAGGTCGAGGCGGCGATCCGGCTGGCGGCGCTTCGCGGCTGCCATCGCCTCGCGCAGCTCGCCGAGCTGGGCGTTGACGCTGCCGGCGCAGCTGGTCGCGGTCTTGGTGGTCAGGCATTCGCGCGCCTGCTGCTTGCCGAACAGGCCGTCGGCAATGGTCGCGCCCGAGCAGGCCAGCGGCAGATAGGTCACGGCGATATGCGGATACTGCACCGCCAACGCCAGCGCGGTGCGGGTCTGGTAGCTGTACAGCGAGCGGTGGCAGGCCGAATTCAGCCACAGCGCGCCCTGGCGCTGCCAGGACTGCAGCGAATCGTAGGATTCGCAGGCGCGGCCGCCCTTGAAGCCGGCGCGGCTCGGCCGATAGAACATGCCGCCGGTGACGCCGCCCAGCAGCGAGCGGAAGCAGAAGCCGTCATCGGATAGCGCCACCGGCCGGTCCGGGTTGCCTTCGCCGGACGCGATGGAATCGCCGAGGCCGGCGATCAGGACGTCGCGCACCCTGATGTCGGTGGTGACGCGCTGCGGCGCCTCGCCGCCGCTGGTGACATCGACGATCGCCACTGTCCGCTTGCCATAGACCGCGCGAAAATCCACCGGCTCGGCGCAGTCGAAATTGGATTGCCGCGGACCGTCGCCATCATCCAGCGTCCATGCGCAGACCGCGCCGACTGGAACATCGCCGGTCAGGCGCAGCGTCACCGGATGGTCCACCGGGGTCAGATAGCTCTCCTTGACGGTGTCGCGGGTGCAGGGCTCGCTGAGCTTACCGGCCAGATCGACGCATAGCCGGCTGAGCGTATTGCGCGCCCAGCCGCGGCCGTCGCTCTGCACCGCCAGCGCCTGCTCGGAAGCCAGGATGCCGCGGTTGCGCAGCGCTTCCGCATGAAGCTGGAAGTCGCGCTCCTCGCGGAATAGCCGGAACCGGTTGCGCACCTCCCAGGAGATCTGCATCGGTCCGGAAGACTGCGCCGCCGCGCGCTCGATCGGCAGGGCGCCGAGCAAGCCGAGCAGCAGAGCGAGCAGGGTGAACGAACGTCGCAAATGGGATGAGGTCATGGCGATCATCAATGTCAGCTATGGGGCGGAAATAAGAGGAAGGCAGCCGGAAGCCAACGGGCCGCGCTGTCCTAGCCCTGAGCCTGACGCTTGACCGGCCGCGCCGCCACCGCGGAAGACGCGGCGAGACGTTCAGCCTCTCCCGCCGCGCGCCCGCGTTGCCAGGGGATCACGACGCTGAGCCACAGCTCGCGGCTACCCATGATGGCAATGGCGACGGCGAAGGGGATCAGAAAATACAGGATCCGGAACATCACCAGCGTCGCCACTAGCTGCTCGCGGCCGAATTGCGGCAGCGCTACCAGCATCGCGGCGTCGAATACGCCGAGGCTGCCCGGCGCGTGGCTGGCAAAGCCGAGCAAAGTGGCGAGGATGAACACCACGGCCAGCGATGCGAAATCGATGCCGGGGTCGTTCGGCACCAGCAGATACATCGCCAGCGCGCAGAAGCCGAGATCGACCACGCCGATCAGGATCTGCAGCAGGGTCAGCCGGGCGGAGGGGAGCGTTACCTTCCAGCCGTTCTGGCCGAGCTCGCGGCGTCCCTTGCCGACCGACAGCCACGCCAGATAGGCGGCGATGCCGGCCAGGCCGGCGCATCCGATCATCCGGTTCACCGCGTCAGGCAGCAGGTCCATCGCCGAGGCGGCCTGCGGATGCCAGATCATGCCGATGCCGAGCACGAAGGTGTTGCCGAGCCAGAAGGTCAGGCCGGAGATGAAGCAGATCTTGGCGACGTCGATGGCCGAGAGGCCATAGTCGGAATAGATCCGGAACCGGATCGCGCCACCGGTGAAGACGGTTGCGCCGATATTGTGGCCGATCGTGTAGCTGGTGAAGCTCGACAGCGCCGCGATGCGGTAGGGCACATGGGTCTTGCCGATCGTTTTCAGCGCGAAGTAATCGTAGAAGGTGAGCGTGCCGAACGCGCCCAGCACACACAGCGCGGCCAGCGCGATCTGCATCGGTGACTTCTCGGCGATCGCCGACAGGATCACGGCCGCGTCCACGCCCTTCAGGGTGCGGACCAGATGGGTGATGGCAAGGCCAATCACAACCAGACTTACCGCGACACCAAGCCGTTTCCAGCCGATGTATCGCTTGAAGCCGCGCCCGAGCGCGGTCAGCATGCGTTGCATGCGCCCTCCCGGCGGAACGCGAACAGGGGGAAAGTCGATGGGGGCGTGAGACAGCAAGCGGCGACCAATTCACTCATACGCGAAGTTCACTCATCAGCCAGAACCCTTACGGCAAAAACGACGCGTTGTGCAGTCCTTGACAAGGCTAGCGTTAACAGCGGCGAAGGTTGCCAAATACCCGCCGACATCTTGCCAACATTACCCCGAAAACCGTTAGCAGGATTGCGCGATCCGCGCACTGCTACGTTTCATATAGGGCGGAGCGAGCCGATGTTCCATGCTGAAAGCGGCTTTCTGGAGGAACAAGGTTCACCGGCGCCGGTTACTGAAATATCGAAACCGAGCGAGACGAAGTGCCGCGGGCGCGGGTTCGCTCCAGCCGCAGGATAGCAGCAATGGGACTGTTCACCAAAGACATCAAGACCATGGACGATCTGTTCGTGCACCAGCTGCAGGATATCTATTATGCCGAAAAGCAGTTGGTGAAGGCGCTGCCGAAGATGGCCGACAAGGCCACCGATCCGCAGCTCAAGCAGGGTTTTATGACTCACCTGGAAGAGACCGAGGTGCATGTGCAGCGGCTTGAACAGGTGTTCAAGATGCATGGCGCCGAGGTCAAGGCGGTGAACTGCCCGGCGATCGACGGCATCATCAAGGAGGCCGACGAGACCGCCGGCGAGGTCGATGACAAGGCCGTACTCGACGCGGCTCTGATCAACGCCGCGCAGGCCGCCGAGCATTACGAGATCGTTCGCTATGGCAGCCTGATCGCCTGGGCGCGCCAGCTCGGCCGCAACGACTGCGCCGCCGTGCTGCAAAATACGCTCGACGAAGAGAAGGCCACCGACAAAAAGCTGACCTCGCTGGCCGAAGGCAAGACCAACATGCGCGCCGCGAGCTGATCCCCGCCGCATGGCATCACAAGGACATCGCGCGGGGAAACCCGCGCGATTTTCGTTTCGGGCGACTAGGCCTTCCGCAGTGCAAAATGGGCGCCGCAAAAGGCCATCACGCCGCCCAGGCCAAGCGCTGCGAGGCTGGCGACCACGCCGCTGGCGGTGGGGATCGGGCTTGGCGCCGACGCCGCCTGTCCAGCCCCGGCCAG
>JACMOT010000612.1 GCA_014377915.1 Tardiphaga sp. | reverse complement strand
GCCGGGCGGGCCAGCCACCCCCCGGCCCCGTGATGGTGGTTGCGCCCCGAGCGCCCCTCGCCGCGCAGCCCGGATCCCACCGGCACGATATTCGCCGGCACGGCGCGCTGCCCGGCATGCACCGACAGCACCAGGCCGCCGCCGGCGATGCGGCCATTGACCTCGATCACCAGCCGGCCGGTGCGCGGATTGTCGACATAGGTATCGGCGGCGACCGGCTGCGACAGCGACAGGTCGATCTCGCCGACATGGTTGCGCGCGATCGCCTTGCTGGCGACGGAAGCGAGGTCGCCGGGATCGACGGCCTTCTCGATCGCCACCACGGTGGCCCGCGTCTCGCGGGTCCCGAGCCGCAGCAGGATCGAGGCGCCTTCGGTCAGTGGCGAATCGTGCAGCCAGAAAATCCGCGCGCGCAGCCGCCTGGTGTCGCGCGGCGCGGCGTCGATGCGGGCGATGACGTCGCCGCGTTCGATGAACAATTCGCGGTCCAGCGTGATGCCGACCGAGCGACCGGCGCCCTGCGGGCCGGCCAGCGGCGTCCGCGGCCAGCTTTCGACCGATTTGATCGTGGCGATCTTGCCGGCCGGCATGATGACGATCTCGTCGCCGGTGTCGAGACTGCCGGACTCGATGCGCCCCGCGACGATGCGGCGGTCGTCGAATTTGTAGATCGCCTGCACCGGCAGCCGCAGCGCCAGTTCGTTCAGCGCCCGTGCCGGGATCAGCGCATCGAGCGCCTCCACCACGGTCGGGCCGTGATACCAGGCGATGTTGGCGGTGCGTTCGGCGACGCCGTCGCCGTCGCGCGCCGAGATCGGGATCACCGCCGTGGGCGTGACGCCGAGCTCGATCAGATGCGCGGAGATCTCGTCGCTGATTTCCTTGAAACGGGTCGCGGAAAAATCGACGCGGTCCATCTTGTTGACGACGATCGCGACCTGCTTCACGCCGAGCAGATGCAGCAGATAGCCATGCCGGCGGGTCTGGTCGCGAACGCCTTCCAGCGCGTCGATGATCAGCACCGCGCCGTCGGCCTGCGAGGCGCCGGTGATCATGTTGCGCAGGAATTCGGCGTGACCGGGCGCATCGATCAGCACCACGTCGCGCGACTGGGTACGAAACCGGATCTGGGTGGTGTCGATGGTGATGCCCTGGTCGCGCTCGGTCTGCAGCGCGTCGAGCAGGAACGACCATTCGAACGGCATGCCGCGGCGCGCGCTGACCTCTTTCAGCATTTCCAGCTTGCCGTCGGGCAGCGAGCCGGTCTCGTGCAGCAGGCGACCGACCAGCGTCGACTTGCCATGGTCGACATGGCCGACAATGACGATACGGACCTGCGGCCGCGTGGTGCCGTTCGGCGTCGCCGGAACGGTCGCTGCTACACTGATGTTAACGCCGTCATTCATCACAGATATCCCGCCACCCGCAGTCGCTCGAAGGCGTCTTCCGTTTCGTGGTCGAGCGCGCGTCCGGCGCGCTCGGGCTCCTTGCTGGTTTCCAGCTCGATCAGGATCTGTTCGATGGTCGTGGCATTCGACGCCACCGGATTGGTGATGTCGGCGTCGCCCAGCGAGCGGTAGCGCTTGCCGTCGCGGGCCAGGTATAGCGGGATAATAGGGATGTTCTCGCGCTGCGTGTAGGCCCAGATATCCGCCTCGGTCCAGTGCAGGATCGGGTGGATGCGCAGATGCGCGCCCGGCGGCGGCGAAGCGTTGAACTGGTCCCAGAACTCCGGCGGCTGGTCGCGGACGTCCCATCCGCCCTCGGTGCCGCGCGGCGAAAACACTCGCTCTTTGGCGCGGGTGGCTTCCTCGTCGCGGCGAATGCCGGCGATCAGGCCGTCGAAGCCGTATTTGGCCAGCGCCAGTTTCAGCCCCTCGGTCTTGCGCGCCGCGGAACGGGCGGCGGGCGGCAGTGTCGGATCGATGGTCTCGATCGGCGGGCAGTAATCGACCTTGAGGTCGAGGCCCCATTGCGTCGCATATTGCTCGCGGAACGCGTACATCTCGGGAAACTTCTTGCCGGTGTCGACATGCAGCGCCGGGAAGGGGACCCGGCCGAAGAACGCCTTGCGCGCCAGCCAGATCATGACGTTGGAATCCTTGCCGAGCGACCACAGCAGCGCCAGCTTCTTCAGCCGCGCAAAAGCCTCACGCAGGATGTAGATGCTCTGGGCTTCCAGCTCGTCGAGATGATCCATCGACGGCGCGGCTCCCTCCGGTCGGCCCGCAATTTGCTGCGTCGCCGAGGGCGGGCCGGGTGCCGGAATG
Source organism: Tardiphaga sp. (assembly GCA_014377915.1). Next base: position 9,398 of record JACMOT010000612.1, on the reverse strand, counting down.
CTAGACCCGCGATCCGCGGGATCGGTGTTGGGAAGATGCATCTGTCGCACTTGGTGTTTGGGGACAAAAATTCTATAATTGGAACGCGTCGAAGAAGAAATAATTTTCTCTTTGCGCGGACAGAACGAGAGATATATAGAAAATAATTCCAGTCAACCCCGTTTTTCGGGCAGCGGAGCGTTCATGCGATTCCTACCGGTGTTTCTCGATCTGCAGACCGGACCGATCCTTCTGGTCGGCGCAGGCGAGCTTGTGCGCGCCAAGCTGCGGCTGCTGCTGGCGGCTGGCGCCCGGATTCGCTGGTACGCCACCGATGGCAATCGGGACACTTCCGGGCTCGACGCCGAGGGCGTCGCCCGCATCGTGCATGAATCGGGCGATCCGCTGGTCGCTGACCTGTCGGGCGTGATCGCGGTTCTCTGTGCCGGGGCAGGCGAGCTCGGCCATGCCATGGCGGCCCGCACCAAGGCCGCGGGAATCCCGGTCAATGTCATGGACGAACTGGCGCACTCCACCTTTATCTTCCCGGCGATCGTCGATCGCGGCGATGTGGTGGTGGCCATCGGCACCGGCGGCTCCGCCCCGGTGCTGGCGCGCCGCGTCCGCGAAAAGATCGAATCGGTGCTGCCGGCGCGGATCGGCGATCTCGCCGGCTTCATCGGCCGCTGGCGCAAGCCGATCTCCAGCGGGCTGCCGGAGATGGCGCTGCGGCGCCGGTTCTGGGAGCGCGTGGTCGATGGTCCGATCGGCGCGCTGGTACTGGCCGGCCGCGGCGAGGAGGCCGAGCAGGCCATCAAGGACATTACCGATCCGGTGGCGTTCGCCGGCGTGCCATCGTCGCGCGCGCCCGAAGGCCATGTATCGCTGGTCGGCGCCGGGCCGGGCGATCCGGATCTGCTGACCATCAAGGCCTTGCGCGCGCTGCAGGACGCCGATGTGGTGTTTTACGACGAGCTGGTGTCGCCTGAAATTCTCGATCGCATCCGCCGCGATGCCTCGCGGGTGCCGGTCGGCCGCCGCGTCGGCAAGCCCGGCATCGGCCAGGACGCGGTCAATGCGCTGCTGGTCGAGGCTGCGAAAGCGGGCCAGCGCGCGGTGCGGTTGAAGGGCGGCGACTGTTTCGTGTTCGGTCGCGGCGGCGAGGAGATTTCGGCGCTGCGCGAGGCCGGCGTGGCGTATTCCGTGATCCCCGGCATCACCGCGGGCCTCGGCGCCGCCGCGCAATTCGAAGTGCCGCTGACCTATCGCCACGAGGCGCTGCGCATCACCTTTCTCACCGCGCACAAGGCCGGCGACGCCGCGGCCGTCGACTGGGGCACGCTGACCGACGACAAGATGACCGTTGTCGTCTATATGGGCATGACCGCCGCGTCGGCGATCCGCGCCGGGTTGCTCGCGGCGGGCCGCTCGCCGCGGACGCCGGTCGGCGTGTTCGCGCGTGTCACCCGGCCCGATGCGCGGGCCGCGGTGGGCGTGCTGGAAGATCTCCCGGCACTGGTCGCGCGGATCGAAAGCGGCCCGGCCATTCTCATCATCGGCGATGTCGTGGCGCATTCCGCGCCGTGGCGCGCCAGCCAGATCAACCACCTTGCCTCGGAATTATTGGTAGCCGCTGAATGACCTCTCCCCTGCAACAGAAGATCAAGATCAACGGCCCCTCGGTGGTGACCGCCAACCGCGCCTGGGACGGCGTGGTGATTTATCGCGATGCGAAGCAAGGCTGGACCACCGAGATCGCCCAGGCGGCGATCGTGCGCACCGCCGATGAAGCGCGTGCGATGCTGGTGGAATCCGCCGCCGACGATGTCGGCGCCATCGGCCCCTATATCGCGCCCGTCGCGGTAAATGACAACGGCGCGATCACGCCCGGCAATCTGCGCGAGCAGATCCGCGCGCAGGGCGTCACCATCGATCTGCCGGTTTCGGCGTAAGGTTCTGACTCATGTATGCCTATGACGAAATCGATCGCACGCTGATCAACGAGCGCGTCTCGGAATTCCGCGACCAGGTGAAGCGGCGCCTTGCCGGCGAACTCACCGAAGACGAATTCAAGATGCTGCGGCTGATGAATGGCGTCTACCTGCAATTGCACGCCTATATGTTCCGGGTGGCCATTCCCTATGGCACGTTGTCGTCGGCGCAGTTACGCAAGATGGCGCATGTGGCGCGGCGCTACGACCGCGGCTACGGCCATTTCACCACCCGGCAGAACATCCAGTTCAACTGGATCAAGCTCGCCGACCTGCCCGATGCGCTGGAAGACCTCGCCGAAGTCGGCATCCACGCCATGCAGACCTCCGGCAATTGCACCCGCAACATCACCACCGACCAGTGGGCCGGCGTCGCGCCGGGCGAGGTCGAGGATCCGCGGATCTGGTGCGAATTGCTGCGGCAATATTCGACCATGCATCCGGAATTCTCGTTCCTGCCGCGCAAGTTCAAATTCGCCATCACCGCGTCGGCGCATGACCGCGCCGCCATCAAGGTGCACGACATCGGGCTGCGGCTGCACAAGAACGCCGCCGGCGAGACCGGCTTCGAAGTGCTGGTTGGCGGCGGCCTCGGCCGCACGCCGTTCATCGGCAAGGTGATCAAGCCGTTCGTGCCGGGCCGCGATCTGCTCGGCTATGTCGAGTCGATCCTGCGCGTCTACAACCAGTACGGCCGTCGCGACAATATCTACAAGGCGCGCATCAAGATCCTGGTCCATGAACTGGGCATCGAGAAGTTCGCGCAGGAGGTCGAGGATGAGTGGCTGCAGACCCGCGACAGCGCGCTGTCGCTCGATGACGAAGTGGTCGAGGACATCCGCTCGCGCTTCACCTATCCGCACTACAGGACGCTGCCGGACCATCCCGACGAGGTGAAATCGGCCTCCGCCGATCCGCGTTTCGAGGCATGGCGGCTGAACTCGGTCGCGCCGCACAAGATGCCGGGCTATGCCATCGTCACGCTGTCGCTGAAGCCGATCGGCGGGCCGCCCGGCGACGCCACCGCGGACCAGATGGACGCCATCGCCGATCTCGCGGAAAAATACTCCTTTGGCGAGATCCGTGTCGGCCATGAACAGAACCTGGCGCTGCCGCATGTCGCGCAGCGCGATCTGCCGGCTTTGTGGAAGGCACTCGACCAGATCGGCGTCGCCACGCCGAACGTCAATTTGGTCACCGACATCATCGCCTGCCCGGGGCTGGACTATTGCTCGCTGGCGAATACGCGCTCGATCCCGATCGCGCAGGAACTGACGCATCGCTTCTCCAACCACGACACCGCCAATCTGATCGGCCGGCTGCACATCAACATCTCCGGCTGCATCAATGCCTGCGGCCATCACCATGTCGGCCATATCGGCATTCTCGGCGTCGAGAAGAACGGCGAGGAATACTACCAGATCACCATCGGCGGTCGCGCCGATGAGCACGCCGTGGTGGGTACGCTGATCGGTCCCGCGGTGCCCTATGCCGAGGTCGCCGACGTGATCGAGGATATTGTCGAGGCCTATCTGGCGCTGCGCCTGCGGCCGGAAGAGCTGTTTGTCGATGCCGTGACGCGGCTCGGCGTCGAGCCGTTCAAGGAGCGCGTCTATGCCACTCGTTAAAAATGGCCGGGTTGCCACCGACACGTTCCCGCAGGTGGCCGACGACGCGGACATTCCGGCCGATGGCGCGGTCTTAATTTCCGCCGCGCGCTTCCTCGCCGATCCCGAAACGCTCTCGCAGCGCGGCGGCCCGACCGGCGTGATCTGGCCGAACAACCGCGACCTCGACGATGTCGTGCCGTTCCTTGGCAGACTGGCCGTCGTGGCGCTGGTGTTTCCGACCTTTCGCGATGGCCGGGCCTACAGCCAGGCGCGCCTGCTGCGCGAGCGGCACGCGTTCAAGGGCGAGTTGCGCGCCACCGGTCAGGTGCTGCGCGACCAGTTCGTGTTCATGCTGCGCGCCGGATTCGATGCCTTCGAGGTCAAGAAACAGGGGGATGCGGAGGCCTTCCTCGCCACCGCCAAGCGCTACACGGTATTCTATCAGCCGACCGGCGACGGTCGCATCACCGCGCTGCACCGGCGCATGCAGTTGCGTCACTCGGAGAGCGCCAGCTGATGGCCGCGCCCGCGCAACATTCGTCGGTCTCTCCCGCGCAGGATGTGTCGTTCGACGCCGCCGTGACGGCGCAGGATCTGGATCGACAATTGCGCGACGCCGCGCCGGGGCAGGTGATCGCCGCGGCGCTGCGTGAACTCGGCCGTGACAGGCTGGCGGTAGTGTCGTCATTCGGCACCGAATCCGCGGCCCTGCTCAAGGTGATGGCCGATGTCGATCCGGCGATCCCGGTGATCTTTCTCGATACCGGCTGGCTGTTCGAGGAGACACTCGCCTATCGCGACACGCTGATCGCCACACTCGGCCTGCGCGACGTGCGTTCGATCCAACCGCTGGACGAGACGCTGCGACGCGACGACCCCCAGCGTGACCTGTGGTTCTCCGATCCCGATGCCTGCTGCCGGATTCGCAAGGTCGAGCCGCTGGCGCGCGCGCTGGCGCCGTTCGCCGGCTGGATCAACGGCCGCAAGCGCTTCCAGGGCGGCGCGCGCGCCGCGATGCCCGTCGTCGAGTGGGATGGCGCGCGACTGAAGTTCAATCCGTTTGCCAACGCCTCGCGCGAGGATATCGAGCTGATCTATGCGTCGGCGAAACTGCCGGCGCATCCGCTGCTGACGTCCGGCTTTCTCTCGGTCGGCTGCATGCCGTGTACCAGCCGCACCGCGCCGGGTGAGGACGAACGCTCCGGTCGCTGGCGTGGAAAAGCCAAGACGGAATGCGGAATCCATACGACGGTCATTTCCTAGCACATTGCCGTCGTCATCTCGTCAACATTGAAATCTGGTTTCGTTGACTTCAGGATCGCTTTTAAAGACTTTCGCGGTCCTTGCCGTCGATAGCGATCGCGTTGTCCGGATGAATGGAGATTGATATGTACCGTCGTATGATTTCTTTGATCGCGGGATTGATCTGGGCAGGCTCGGCCTTCGCGGCGGATGTGTCGCTACTCAACGTCTCGTATGATCCGACGCGTGAACTCTACAGCGACTTCAACAAGGCCTTTGCCGCCGCCTATCAGAGGGATACCGGCAAGAGTGTCGAGAACAAGCAGTCGCATGGCGGCTCCGGCGCGCAGGCGCGTTCGGTGATTGACGGCCTGCAGGCCGACGTCGTGACGCTGGCGCTGGCCTATGACGTCGATGCCATTGCCGGCAAGGGTCTGCTGGCCAAGGACTGGCAGAAGCGGCTGCCGCAGAATTCCTCCCCCTATACGTCGACGATCGTGTTCCTGGTGCGCAAGGGCAATCCGAAGGGCATCAAGGACTGGGACGATCTGACCAAGCCCGGTGTCAGCGTCATCACGCCGAATCCGAAGACCTCGGGCGGCGCGCGCTGGAATTATCTGGCGGCATGGGGATACGCGGTCAAGAAGTTCGGCTCCGATGCGAAGGCCCAGGAATTCGTCGGCAGCATCTACAAGAACGTGCCGGTGCTGGACACCGGCGCGCGCGGCTCGACCATCACCTTTGTCGAGCGCGGCGTCGGCGACGTGCTGCTGGCCTGGGAAAACGAGGCCTATCTGGCGGTCAAGGAATTCGGCAAGGACAAGTTCGAGATTGTGGCGCCGCGGCTGTCGATCCTGGCCGAGCCACCGGTTTCCGTGGTCGACACCGTTTCCGACAAGAAGGGCACCAGGGCGGCGGCCGAAGCCTATCTGCAGTACTGGTACACCAGCGAAGGCCAAGAAATCGCCGCACGGAACTTCTACCGTCCGCGCGACCCGGAGATCGGCAAGAAGTATGAAGCCTCGTTTGCCAAGGTCGAACTGTTCACGATCGACGATCAGTTCGGCGGCTGGACCAAGGCGCAGAGTACCCATTTTGCCGATGGCGGGATCTTCGACAAGATCTACAAGAACTGACCGGCCACCGACCGGACAAGATGTCGCCCCGGTCGTATCATCGGCCGGGGTCCAGTCAGATACCGCCATGTGACGATGAAGGAATAGGGTGAGCAGGGCATCAAAACGGAGCGCGCTGCCGGGATTTGGCCTGACCATGGGCCTGACCCTGACCTGGCTGTCGCTGCTGATCCTGATCCCGCTCGCGGGCCTTTTCGTCAAGACCAGCGAACTCAGTCTCGGCCAGTTCATCGATACGGTGACCAGCAACCGCACGCTGCACGCCTTGAAGATCTCGTTCGGACTGGCGTTCCTGGCGGCGCTGGTCAATCTGGTGGCGGGGCTGGTCATCGTATGGGCGCTGGTGCGCTACCGGTTTCCCGGCCGCCGGGTTTTTGATGCCATTGTCGATATTCCGTTCGCGCTGCCGACCGCGGTGGCCGGCGTGGCGCTGACCACGCTGTTCGCGCAGAACGGCTGGCTCGGCGCGCCGCTGGCGGAACTCGGTATCAAGGTGGCGTTCACGCCGCTCGGTATCTTTGTCGCGATGATCTTCATCGGCATTCCGTTTGTCGTTCGGACGGTGCAGCCGGTGCTGATCGATCTCGAAGTCGAGATCGAGGAGGCCGCGGCCTGCCTCGGTCCCAACCGCTGGCAGACCATCACCCGCGTGATCCTGCCCAGCCTGACGCCGGCGATCCTGACCGGCTTCGCGCTGGCCTTCGCGCGCGCGGTCGGCGAATATGGCTCGGTGATCTTCATCGCCGGCAACCTGCCCAACGTCTCGGAGATCGCGCCGCTGCTGATCGTGATCCGGCTGTCGGAGTTCCGCTACGCCGACGCCACCGCGATCGCCGTGGTGATGCTGGTGACATCGTTCCTGATCATCTTCATCCTGAACCGGATCCAGCGCTGGGCGCAGACCCGCGCTCTGGCGGTGGGTTGAGCGCATGACCCTCGTCACCGCCAGCACAACTCCCGGCACCGCGGCCCGACCGTCGCTGCTCGCCGGCGCGGCGCCATTGGCGCAGCGCGATTCCCGCACCGAGCCGCGTCTGGTCCGGGGCATCGTCATCACCCTGGCGCTGACATTCCTGATCGTGTTCGTCGCGCTGCCGCTCGCGCTGGTATTCCTGCAAGCCTTTTCCAAGGGCATCGGCTTTTATCTGAAGGCGCTGGCCGATCCGGAAGCGCTTTCCGCGATCTGGCTGACGCTGGTCACGGCGGCGATCTCGGTGAGCCTCAATCTGGTGTTCGGCGTCGCGGCGGCGTGGGCGATCGCCAAGTTCGAGTTCAGGGGCAAGACCTTGCTGATCACGCTGATCGACCTGCCCTTCTCGGTGAGCCCGGTGATTTCCGGTCTGGTGTTCGTGCTGCTGTTCGGCGCGCAGGGCTTTTTCGGCCGCTGGCTGATGGCGCACGGCATCCACATTTTGTTCGCGACCCCGGCGATCGTGCTGGCCACCACTTTCGTGACCTTCCCGTTCGTGGCGCGTGAATTGATCCCGCTGATGCAGGAACAGGGATCGCAGGAAGAAGAAGCGGCGATTTCACTGGGCGCCTCGGGCTGGCGCACCTTCATGCTGGTCACGCTGCCGAACATCAAATGGGGATTGCTGTATGGCATCCTGCTTTGCAACGCGCGCGCGATGGGCGAATTCGGCGCGGTGTCGGTGGTTTCGGGCCATATCCGCGGCGAGACCAACACCATGCCGCTGCTGGTGGAAATTCTGTATAACGAATATCAGATGGTGGGGGCGTTCGCGATTGCTTCGCTGCTCGCTTTCCTGGCGCTGGTCACGCTGATCGTAAAGACCGTTCTCGAAGGCCATCTCGACGAAGGGCAGTCCGCACGTGACGATTGAAGTCCGCAATATCGTAAAGCAGTTCGGCGCGTTCAAGGCGCTCGACAATGTCGATCTCCGGGTCGCCAACGGCGAATTGCTGGCGCTGCTCGGGCCCTCCGGCTCCGGCAAGACCACGCTGCTGCGCATCATCGCCGGTCTCGACTGGCCGGATTCCGGCGAGGTATCGTTCGACGGCGAGAACGCGCTGGCGCGCGGCGCCGGCGAGCGCCATGTCGGCTTCGTGTTCCAGCATTACGCGCTGTCCCGCCACATGACGGTGTTCGAAAACGTCGCCTTCGGCTTGCGGGTGCAGCCGCGGGCGATCCGCAAGAACGAGGCGGCGATCCGCGCCCGGGTCAAGGAACTGCTCGACCTGGTGCAGCTCGACTGGCTGGCCGGCCGCTATCCGAGCCAGCTCTCCGGCGGCCAGCGCCAGCGCATCGCGCTGGCCCGCGCGCTGGCCATCGAGCCGCGCATCCTGCTGCTCGACGAACCGTTCGGCGCGCTGGATGCGAAAGTGCGAAAAGAGCTGCGGCAGTGGCTGCGCTCGCTGCATGAGGAGATCAACGTCACCTCGATCTTCGTCACCCATGTCCAGGAAGAGGCGCTGGAAGTCGCCAACCGCGTGGTGGTGATGGACAAGGGCCGCATCGAGCAGATCGGCACCCCGGGCGACGTCTATGACAATCCGGCCACCGCCTTCGTGCATTCCTTCATCGGCGAATCCATCGTGCTGCCGGTCGATATCGCCGACGGCCATGTGAAACTCGGCAACAAGGTCCTGAACGTCGACGCCCATGGCGTCACCGGCCCGTCCAAACTGTTCGTGCGCCGCCACGACATGCAGGTCGGCCCGGGCGGCGAGGGCGCCTTCCAGGGCACCGTGCGCCGGCTCCGCACCTTCGGGCCGATCCAGCGCGCCGACATCGCTTTGAACGGCGAAGGCGACACCATGGTCGAGATCGACGCCCCCCGCGACCGCACCCTCGCCGCCGGCGACATCGTCAGCCTGCAGCCGCGCCGCTACCGGATTTTTGCCGGGCGGGAGTGACGGCGCGATGCTTCGTTCCCCGGACGCGATGCAGCACGCAGGGCTGCTTCGCAGCCGGGGTCCCGGTTGCATCGCAGGAAGACCGGGATCCCGCTCTGCGCGGCACCGTTTCGGACGATGCCGCGCATCGTCGCTCACGCTGCGGCGCGTCCGGGAAACATGGCGAGCCCCGGCGCCGATCGCTTGCCTCTATTCGTCGGCGCGTTCACCTTTCAGCCACGGTTGATGTGCAACAACCCGGCATGGACGGGGGATTGCCGATGTTGCGCGTGGCCACAGCCATTCTGGGACTTTTGCTGCTGGGCGGCTGCGCGGCGGATGTCGCCACGGTTCCCGACCAACCGACGATGTATCTCAGCATGGCCAATGGCGGCGCCAAGCTCGATCCGGTGGCCGCGGCCTCGATGATCTCGCTGTACCGCCAGAACAATGGCCTTGGCTCGGTCGTGGTCGATCCCGCATTGATGGCGCTGGCGGAAGAGCAGTCCACCGCGATGGCGAAAAAAAACAAGATGGACCATGACGTCAAGGCGCCGCTGGCCAAGCGCCTCAACGCCGGCGGC
>JACMOT010000611.1 GCA_014377915.1 Tardiphaga sp. | reverse complement strand
GGCTTCGGACGCGACCGGCGCGGCTCCGCCGCCGTCGAATTCGCGATCATTGCGCCGGTGTTCTTCGCGCTGATCTTCGCCATCATCGAAACGGGCATGGTGTTTTTCGCCGGCCAGGTACTTGAAACCGCCGTTCAGGACTCCGGGCGCACGTTCTTCACCAGCACGGTCGTGTCCAAATCCGACTACGAGACGGCGCTCTGCAATCGTGTCAAGGGGCTGATGGATTGCACGAAATTGCGCAACGATGTGCAGACCTACGCGGCGGGTACGGCTTTCACGATAGCCGATCCGATCGACTCCAGCGGCAATTTTATCGACAGCTTCACTTACAATGCGCCGTCATCGAACGATACGACCAGCACAGTGGTCGTTCGATCGTACTACCAATGGCCGCTGTTCGTTACTGGCCTCGGCTACAACATCGCTAATATCAACCGTGGTGGCACCAACAAATCGCGTCTGTTGACCGCCACTGCCGCCTTTCGTCCGCAATGAGAGTCGGGATCATGATCAGGGTTCTCGCAGGGCGCCGGTTTCCGCGTTTTCTGAGGCGCCTGGCCAAGGACAATCGCGGCATCGCAGCCGTCGAATTTGCCCTTATCATGCCGCTGATGATCATGATGTTCTTCGGCATGATCGATGTCTCGATGGGCGTCGGCGCGGATCGCAAGGTGACGATAATCGCGCAATCGATGGCCGATCTGGCATCGCGCTATACCACGGTGACCGATACCGACATCGCCAACTTCTTCACGATCGGCGATGCGATGCTGACGCCCTATGCGGCCAGCAGTCTCACGGTAAGGATCAGTCAGGTCTACCTCGATCCCGCTGCCGCCGGGCTGGGCAAGGTGCAATGGAGCAAGGGCGACCTCCCGTTGACCTATGGTTCGTCGGTCACCGTGCCGGCTGGTCTGATCGGAAAGGATGCGTCGAACAACGTGCTGGCAAACCAGTATCTGATCCTTGCCGAGGTCAATTACATCTACAAGCCGATCATCGGATATGTGGTGTCGAAGGCCGGTATCACACTGAAGGAGTCGACCTACACGCGACCGCGGCAGTCGATCTGCGTCTACTACTCGCCGGCCACGGCGTGCACGACCAAGACCAGTCCTTGAACCGAACACGCCTGTCACAGCAAAAAGGCCGCGCTGAACGCGCGTCCTTTTCGTATGTCGGCGAAATCACGCGGCGAGCCGCGTAATCCGTTTAGCCGGCGGCGCGGAGATTGTCGGCCGAAGACTTGCCAGAGCGACGATCGGCAACGATTTCGTAGCTGATCTTCTGGCCTTCACGCAGGGTGCCAAGGCCGGCACGCTCGACGGCGCTGATGTGCACGAACACGTCATTGCCGCCGTCATCCGGCTGAATGAAGCCGAAGCCCTTGGTCGCGTTAAACCACTTCACAGTTCCCATGCTCACGGGGGTAGTCCCTTCTCAATAATATAGTAGTAGCCCGCGTTCATACGGGCTGGTGATATCGAATTTTTGGAAGGGTCGTCAGTCTAGACCGGCTGTACCGGGGGATAGATAATGTCGTCCGGCCGAAAATCGATTAGCTCATATTAAGCGAAGCCGGTATCTAAGACAATCCTGACGCGCACGTTTTTTTGATAGTGCACGAACAGTAGTCTACAACTTCGCCGCCGCGCGCAACTTGCATGTCGCGCGCGGTTCAATCGTTGTGCGGTGCAAGCCGGTCGTCGCGTATCAGCGGCGACGGAACTGGCCGCGCGGCGGGGCGCCACGCGGGGCGCCGCCGCCGGGGCGTTCGTCCTTATGACGGAAGATCAGCCGGCCCTTTTCGAGATCGTAGGGCGACATCTCGATCGTCACGCGATCGCCTGCCAGCGTTTTGATGCGGTTCTTTTTCATCTTGCCCGCGGTGTAGGCAACGATTTCATGTCCCGCGTCCAGCTGCACGCGGTAGCGCGCATCCGGAAGGATTTCAGTCACCAGTCCTTCGAACTGGATCAGCTCTTCTTTGGCCATTGTTAGCTCCAGATCGATCGAATTTAGCGCGGACGCTGGGTACGGTTCGGTGTGGTGTTCGGGCGGCTTTCGCGATGCAGGAAGGCAACGCCCTGCACCCCTTCTTTAGTAGTAGATGCGGCCTGAGTGGCCGGACGCGTGGCCGGCTCGTGCCGGGTATTCTCGTGTCGCGACTCGTCGCGATTCGATTGCGGTGCACTCCCGTTGCCGCTGGTGGGGCGACGGCGGTTGCGTGCGCTGTTGCTCGGCGCACCGTCACGCGACGGGGCCGGGCGGGCGTTGCGGTTGCCGCCACGATTCTGGGAGGGCGGCGGGCCGACATCGTTACGGCCGGGGGTGCGTCGGTCTTCCTTGGGAAGCGTAATGCGGATCAGCTTCTCGATATCGCGCAGATACGCCATTTCCTCGCCGGAGCAAAGCGAGATCGCGATGCCCTCATTGCCGGCGCGCGCGGTTCGGCCGATGCGGTGGACATAGGTCTCGGGGATATTCGGCAGGTCGAAATTGACTACATGGGTGATGCCGTCGACGTCGATGCCGCGGGCGGCGATATCGGTGGCCACCAGCGTCTTGATCTCACCGGTGCGGAAATTCGCCAGCGTGCGCTCGCGGTGGTTCTGCGATTTGTTGCCATGGATCGCGTCGGCGCGGATGCCGGCACGTTCTAGCCCCTTCACGACCTTGTCGGCGCCGTGCTTGGTGCGGGTGAAGATCAACGCCCGGTTGACGGTCTCCGACTTCAGGATCTGGGCGAGAATCGCCGGCTTGGCGGAGTGATCGACATGGATCACGCGCTGAGCGATCCGCTCCACGGTGGAGGCGACAGGGGTGACGGCGACGCGGGCCGGATCTTTCAGCATGGATTCGGCGAGCTCGGCGATATCCTTCGGCATGGTGGCCGAGAAGAACAGCGTCTGGCGCTTGATCGGCAGCTTGGCGACGATTTTGCGGATGTCGTTGATGAAGCCCATGTCGAGCATGCGATCGGCTTCGTCGAGCACCAGGAACTCGACAGCGCCGAGTTTCAGGCCGTTGCTCTGCACCAGGTCGATCAGCCGGCCGGGGGTGGCGACGAGAACGTCGACGCCCGGCATCAACGAGCGCACCTGGCGGCCCATCGGAACGCCGCCGATCGCCAGCGTCGAGGTCAGCTGCATGTGGCGGCCATAGGCGTTGAAGCTCTCGAGAATCTGGCCGGACAGCTCGCGGGTCGGGCTCAGTACCAGCACGCGGCAATGCTTGGGCTGCGGCTTGATGCGGTTCTCGAGCAGGCGGTGAAGGATTGGCAGCGCGAAGGAAGCGGTCTTGCCGGTGCCGGTCTGGGCGATGCCGATCACGTCACGGCCGGTGATGGCGATCGGGATGGTCTGCGCCTGGATCGGTGTCGGTGTGGTGTAGTTTTCTTCCTTGAGCGCGCGGGTAATCGGATCGGCAAGGCCGAATTCCTGAAAGGAGGTCAAAAGATGTATCTTTCCATGATGACAGCAGGCGCCCGGCCATTATGCCAGGAGCGCGCGAGGGGTGTCTGAGACACCCGCGTGTCTGGGGCGTCGGTTTTGGTTAGCTGAAGGGGCAAGCCAGAAACCGTTGGACGGGATCAGAACACGCGGCTCGCATAGACCTGATGGTTCTCAAGGTCGTTTCGGTCATATGGGACACGAACGCGGCATTTTCAAGGTAAATCGTCGGAATGATCGCGCCGCGACCAAATACCGCTGCGCGAAATTTAGTCAAAAGTCGATTTTTGCATATTTATTGGGCTGAGTGCCAGGCGCATGGTCAAAGCTTGTGCCTACTGAATAAACAATCGATTTCGGCCGGGGGCGGCGAAACCCGTAAATCATCAACGATCCCAAGGTTATGACGTGCGGTGTGGTGGTGGCACACTTCTTGCGATTACGTACTCGCGCCGGCCGTGGGGCCGATCCGCGATATTTTACGTCTGCGTCAGGGAGATGAACGCACATGATTAGCAATTTGACTCACGCGATAGCCCAACCGATGACCCGGCGTCGCTGGATGGCCGCCACCGCGGGCCTCGTGATGGGGCTTTCGGCATTCTCTTCGGCGCAAGCCGCGGATGACACCATCAAGGTCGGCGTCCTGCACTCATTGTCGGGCACTATGGCGATCTCCGAGACGACGTTGAAAGATACCGTGCTGTTCATGATCGATGAGCAGAACAAAAAAGGCGGCATTCTCGGCAAGAAGCTGGAAGCCGTGGTCGTCGATCCCGCCTCGAACTGGCCGCTGTTCGCCGAAAAGGCACGCGAGCTGATCACCAAGGACAAGGTTTCCGTCGTGTTCGGCTGCTGGACCTCGGTGTCCCGCAAGTCGGTGTTGCCGGTGTTCAAGGAGTTGAACTCGGTGCTGTTCTACCCGGTGCAGTACGAGGGCGAAGAGTCCGAGCGCAACGTGTTCTACACCGGCGCCGCCCCCAACCAGCAGGCGATCCCGGCGGTCGACTATCTGATGAAGGACGAGAAGGTGAAGCGCTGGGTGGTGGCCGGCACCGATTACGCCTACCCGCCCACCACCAACAAGATCCTGGAAGCCTATTTGAAGTCGAAGGGCGTCAAGCAGGAAGACATCATGATCAACTACACGCCGTTCGGTCATTCCGACTGGCAGACGATCGTCGCCGACATCAAGAAGTTCGGCTCGGCCGGCAAGAAGACCGCGGTGGTTTCCACCATCAATGGCGACGCCAACGTGCCATTCTACAAGGAACTCGGCAATCAGGGCATCAAGGCGACCGACATTCCGGTGGTGGCGTTCTCGGTGGGTGAGGAAGAACTCGCCGGCATCGACACCAAGCCGCTGCTCGGCCATCTCGCCGCCTGGAACTATTTCGAGTCGATCAAGACCCCCGCCAACACCAAATTCATCAAGGACTGGCAGGCCTATACCAAGAACCCGAAGCGCACCACCAATGACCCGATGGAAGCCACTTATATCGGCTTCAACATGTGGGTGAAGGCGGTCGAGAAGGCGAAGTCGGTCGAAGCCGACAAGGTGATCGACGCGCTTCCCGGCATCGAGGCTGCCAACCTGACCGGTGGCACCTCCAAGATGCTGCCGAACCACCACATCACCAAGCCGGTGTTCATCGGCGAGATCAAGCCGAACGGCCAGTTCGCCGTGGTCTGGAAGACCCCCGGCCTCGTCGCCGGCGATGCCTGGTCGAAGGAGCTGCCGGATTCCAAGGATCTGGTCGGCGACTGGGTCGGCAAGAAGTGCGGCAACTACAACACCAAGACCAACAAGTGCGGCGGTCAGGGTTCCTGATCTCGTCGTGATGGTCTGAGCAACATGGGACCATCTCTCCCCGTCATTGCGAGGAGCTCTTGCGACGAAGCAATCCAGCCTTTCTTCGTGGTTCCTGGATTGCTTCGCTTCGCTCGCAATGACGGCTGATAGGTCCGTCGTTGATCATTTCTCCCGAGCAACTGGAGAAGGCGGCAGTCTCGTCGCCTTCTCTTTCCTTCCGCAGGGGTCATCAGTGCTGATCAGTTTTTTCGTTCGTTTTCGCGCCCTTGCCTTTGCCGTCCTGCTGATTGCCGCCTCGGCCATCCCGGCGCTGGCCGATCCCTTCGAGGACGCCGTCGCCAAATTCGCC
This sequence comes from Tardiphaga sp., assembly GCA_014377915.1. The sequence goes on along the minus strand of JACMOT010000611.1, from coordinate 342 downwards.
AATGACGATTTCTCCGATACCGACGACGCCGTCGGCGAGATTGCGACGTCCGGCAATGCGCAGGCCTTCGCCATCATCAGCGCGCTTCAGGAAGGCCGGCTGCTGGCCGACCCCGACAGCAAAAAAGTTTTTGCCACCGGCGCCGACGGCAAGGGCCTCGACGCCGCCACCGGGGCGCCGGTCGCGACCGTGCCGGACAGCGCCGTCGCCGTGCGGCTGAACAACCGCCTGCGCCGGACCATCGAAGCCGCATTGGGCGGGCTGACGCTGATGTCACCGGATCCCGCCAGGCGGATCCAGGCCGCGCAATCGGTGTTCAAGACCCATGACGCCGCGATGCTG
>JACMOT010000610.1 GCA_014377915.1 Tardiphaga sp. | reverse complement strand
CTTCGTCGACCAAGTCGTCGCCGATGGAGGGGCGGAAGGCGGCGAGATAAAAGCCGCCGCGCGTCGCCATTGCCAATGGCAATCCGCTGTGGCCGACAAAGCTGGTTGCGGGATCGTCGAATGCTGCGTTGCCGAATACATGGTCGGGATGGCCATGGGTATTGATGACGTAGCGGATCGGCCGGTCGGTCCGTTGGCGGATCGCCGCGCGTAACTGCCGGCCTTCGCGGACGCTGCCGCCACTGTCGATCACCGCCACCGCCGTGTCGCCGATGATGAAACCGACATTGGCGATACCGCCGGCATTGTCGGCGGTCATCAAGGCGATGGCGCCGGCGTGAACGAAGATGCCGGGGGCCACCTCGCTGACCGTCAAGGCGTCGCCGATGGGCGCCGCCGCGGCGATCACGGACGATAGCAAGGTAATGCCGGACAGCATCGCGCCTAGCCTCAAGCGTAAGGTATCGTTACATACTTTTTGCAGTTGCGAAGTTCCGTATCGGCTTGGGGGCATGGCGTTTTGCTATCACGGCAAGAGTCAGTGTTGTTATTTATGTTGCACCCTGTGGTTGATCGGATTACCCTTTCATTACTTTCGACGGCAATGCAAGGCAAGTGCTGGGCGCATGCGTCTCGAGCCCATCGTCAGGCGGACGGCAACTACAAAACCCAACTAACAAAAATCATTCTTGGGAGGATTCGACATGCACAAGGTGCTATTCGCGGCCTGTCTGGGCGTGGGCGTGGTCGCCGCCATTGGCGCGGCCAATGCCAATGATGAACTGATCAAGATGCAGCAGAACCCGAAGGATTGGGTGATGCCGGCCGGCAATTACGCCAACCAGCGCTATTCCGAACTCAAGCAGATTACCGCCGCCAATGTCGGCAAGCTGCAGGTGGCATGGACGTTCTCCACCGGCGTGCTGCGCGGCCATGAAGGCGGCCCGCTGGTGATCGGCAACATGATGTATGTCCACACCCCGTTCCCCAACATCGTCTACGCGCTCGATCTCGCCAATGAGAACAAGATCGTCTGGAAATATGAGCCGAAGCAGGACCCGAACGTCATTCCGGTGATGTGCTGCGATACCGTCAATCGCGGTGTCGCCTATGCCGATGGCAAGATCTTCCTGCACCAGGCGGACACCACGCTGGTGGCGCTCGATGCCAAGACCGGCAAGGTGGAATGGTCGGTGAAAAATGGCGATCCCGGCAAGGGCGCCACCGGCACCTCATCGCCGCTGGTGATCAAGGACAAGGTGCTGATCGGCATCTCCGGCGGCGAGTTCGGCGTTCAGTGCCACGTCACCGCCTATGATCTCAAGAGCGGCAAGCTGGTCTGGCGCGCCTTCTCGGAAGGGCCGGACGACCAGATCATGGTCGATCCCGTCAAGACCACGGAACTTGGCAAGCCGGTCGGCAAGGATTCCAGCATCAAGACCTGGCAGGGCGATCAGTGGAAGATCGGCGGCGGCTGCACATGGGGCTGGCTGTCCTACGATCCCGCGCTGAACATGGTCTATTACGGCTCCGGCAATCCCTCGACCTGGAATCCGAAGCAACGTCCGGGCGACAACAAGTGGTCAATGACCATTTTCGCGCGCAATCCCGATACCGGCATGGCCAACTGGGTCTACCAGATGACGCCGCATGATGAATGGGACTATGACGGCGTCAACGAAATGATCCTGAGCGATCAGGAGTTTGGCGGCCAGCCGCGCAAGCTGCTGACGCATTTCGACCGCAACGGCCTCGGCTATACGCTCGACCGCACCAACGGCGAATTGCTGGTCGCCGACAAGTATGATCCGAAGGTCAACTGGACTTCCGGCGTTGACATGAACAAGACCTCGCCGACCTATGGACGTCCGAAAGTTCTGGCGCAGTATTCGACGGAATCCGGTGGCGAGGACAAGAACACCAAGGGTATCTGCCCGGCCGCGCTCGGCACCAAGGACGAGCAGCCGGCGGCCTATTCGCCGGATACGCAATTGTTCTATGTGCCGACCAACCATGTCTGCATGGACTATGAGCCGTTCAAGGTGAGCTACACCGCCGGCCAGCCCTATGTCGGGGCGACGCTGTCGATGTATCCGCCGGCCGGCGAGACGCATATGGGCAATTTCATCGCCTGGGACAACAAGACCGGCAAGATCGTGTGGTCGCTGCCGGAGCAGTTTTCGGTGTGGTCCGGTGCGCTGGCCACGGCGGGCGGCGTGGTGTTCTACGGCACGCTGGAAGGCTATCTGAAGGCGGTCGATGCCAAGACCGGCAAGGAACTCTACAAGTTCAAGACCCCGTCCGGCATCATCGGCAACGTCACCAGTTATGAGCAGGGCGGCCGGCAATATATCGCCGTGCAGTCCGGCGTCGGTGGCTGGGCCGGCATCGGGCTCGCGGCGGGGCTGACGGATCCGACCGCCGGCCTCGGCGCGGTCGGCGGCTACGCGGCGCTGACCAACTACACCGCGCTGGGCGGCGCGCTCACGGTGTTCGCCCTGCCGCAATAGGCGAAGCAGACATCGGCGCGTGGAACGATCCACGCGCCGATGTGCCTCGCTGTCGCGTGCCCTGAAATAAGAAACTCCAAGGAAATGCCCGTGCGTAGTTTTTGGTGTGTCGCGGCCCTGATGGCTGCCACGATAGTGGCCACCCATGCTTTCGCTGATGGCCCCGCCGATCCCGCTCCGGTAAAGAACGAGGATGGCAAATATTTCGACAAGGATGGCGATCCGACCTTCAAGGTAACCGACGGCAGCGTCGACTGGTACACCTATTCCGGCTATCGTCGCTATCATTCCGAATGCCACGTCTGTCACGGCCCGGATGGCGAAGGCTCCAGTTACGCTCCGGCGCTGAAACATTCGGTCGAGACGATGGATTATGGCCACTTCATCGAAGTCGTCGCCAGCGGCCGCAAGAATATCAGCTCATCGCAGAACAATGTGATGCCGGCGTTTGGCGATAATCCCAACGTCGCCTGCTACATCGACGACCTCTACGTCTATCTGCGCGCGCGTTCGAAAGACGCGGTCGGGCGGGTGCGGCCAGCCAAACATGAGGACAAGCCGCCGGCGGCGCAGGCGGCCGAGGATTCCTGCATGGGCAACAAGAAGTGAGGGCAGGCCGCTTTGCCGTGATCCGGCTGGCCGAAGGAGACCCGGCGATGACACAGGTCGCGAAATCGTGTTGGCTGCGATGCTGGCTCTGCGTGGCCGTAGCGATGTCGTTCGTGGCCGGGCCAGCGCGCGCGCAGATGCGCGAAGGCGGCGACCTGTCGATCGAGCTGATCGATCCCGACGTGCTGCGGGTCTGCGCCGATCCGCGCAACCTGCCGCTCTCGAATGATCAAGGCGAGGGCTACGAAAACAAGCTCGCCGAATTGCTGGCTTTGCGGCTGCACAAGCGGCTGGCCTATACCTATTTCCCGCAGGCGACCGGCTTCTTCCG
>JACMOT010000609.1 GCA_014377915.1 Tardiphaga sp. | reverse complement strand
TCGAGCCTGTCCGGCGTTGTCACTGAGCAGGGCATCACCGTGAGAGTGAACATCATCCGGCAAGAGAATGAGCCGGGCTGGTCGCTCGAAGTCGAAAACGAGAATGGAACTTCCACGGTCTGGGACGATCAGTTCGCGACCGATGACGCTGCGCATGCCGCTTTCCGTCAGACCGTCGATGAGGAAGGTATGCGCGCCTTCCTCGACCAGGCTGTCGTCATCCCTTTTCGGCGTTAGCAGGGACGCCGTTCGCCGTTCCCTCGATCTTAGCGTGGGTAAACATCCCTATCGTGCAGTGACCCCAACAACCGTGACAGGATCTGTTGGAAGGGGGCGGTGGTGGGGCAGGGCGGGCCACAGACCAAGCCGCTGACGGCATCGGGAACGGCTGCTTTCATGGTAATTTTGGGGGAAACCGGACCGACCGCTTTGGAGCACCAGTTTGTTGATCCTGGCAGTTCGTTCACCCAATCTTTATCTGGGTGTATGAGGGTTGGCGCGTCGGCCCGAACGCACCTCGGCCAACATCTTGGGAACTCTTGGACGGCATGGCGACCAATGTCATTCGTCATAGCCAACCTGCGGCCGCGCCGCCGCTGTTAGCGCGTCACGCGCCGGGCGCACGGCGCGCTGAAAGCGAGATTGTTTTATGGAAGGAACACCGATAGAACGGGTTCACGATTTTGGGGCGATTGGTTTTCCTGAAGATTCAGGACTTTGCCGTAGCACGACAGCGCGGAAGTTGGTCATGAAGTCAGTCGGCACAGCCGGAATACCGATATACCCGTGACCACGGCAACCCATCTTATCGCCCTTCTGCAAAGCCATTTTGAAGGCGACGACGAGCAATTCTACACGATCGCGATGCAGGCGGCCGCGAATGAAGCGCGCCGCGGCCATGGCAAGCTCGCGCAGCAGCTGCGCGATCTGGTCGACGAAGCGCGCGCCCGGAAGAAAGCCCCGGCACGCGGCAAGGCCGTGCCGCTTGTGCAGCCCAGGGGCGACCTGGCGAACCTCGTCGCGGTTAAATATGTCGATACGCGCATGTCGAGCATGGTTCTGCCCGATGACCTGCGTGAACGACTGCACCGAGTCCTCGTCGAGCAGCGCCAGCAGCATCGGCTGCGCCAGCATGGATTGCAGCCGCGCCGGAAGCTTCTGCTGATCGGTCCTCCGGGAGCCGGTAAGACGATGACGGCCGCCGCGATGGCAGGCGAGCTCAAGATGCCCTTGTTCACGGTCCTGCTCGATGGGCTGCTGACCAAGTTCCTGGGCGAGACGGCATCCAAACTCCGCACGGTCTTCTCGGCAATGACCGAAACGCGTGGCGTCTATTTCTTCGATGAATTCGATGCGATCGGCGCGCGCCGGAGCGAGCGCAACGACGTGGGCGAGATCCGGCGCGTGCTCAACTCCTTCCTGCAGTTCCTCGAAGAGGATGAAAGCGAAGGCCTGATCATCGCTGCCACCAACCATCCCGAACTACTCGATCCGGCGCTGTTCCGTCGGTTCGACGACGTGATCGAATATGCGCTGCCCAACGAAGTGGTGGCCCAGGCGATCTTGCAAAGCCGTCTCTCCACCTTCGACATCAAGGGCATCGACTGGCAGCCGATCGTCGCCGAGGCGGCCGGGTTGAGCCAGGCGGACCTCGCGCGAATCGCCGACGAGGCCGCCAAGTATGCGCTGCTCGGCGACCGTGAGCGGGTATCGGCAAAGGATTTGTCGCTGGCGGCGGAGGTGGATCGGCAGCGCCCGAGCGCGACCGCGCGGCGCATGCCCAGCAGCTGACTCAAGCGCTCACCCAGGTCGTCGTGGCCGGTGAGACCTTGCTCGCGAACCGCGATCCGCAAATCGCTGGCGGCACGCCTGGCTTCTATGTGGAGTTCATCCTGCCCGTCGATCAGGCGGGGATGGTCGATAAGCTGGAGCGGAAGGGAAAATTCCCCATCGAACTGGTCAGCGTGCAGCCGTCGGACGAGCATCATGTCGCGGCAACGGTGTTCGTGCCGGAATCCCAGCGCGGCTACTATCTCGGCAAGGTCCAGGCTTATGAGACCGAGGACAATGTCAAAGAGAAGATACTGGAAGACGGTAGCGTCATCGAGACGCGCAGGCCCAAGAACGAGCGACTTGTCGCTTCGATCGAGACCGCGCGTCTGGCGGTGGCACGATCCTTCTATACCGATGCGGCCGACCTATTCCCGGCGCCGGGGGTGCAGGCCTGGTGGGAAGTCTGGCTGCGGAAGGGCACCCGTGTCCACTTCGAGAGCGCCGCGCAGATGCTGGGCCTCGCGGTGCGCGCGAACAGTCTGGAATTCGCGGAGCGCGAGGTGGTCGTAATCCATGCCACGGCCGAAGACCTTGGCCGGATCATCGCGAACACCGACACGGTCGCCGAGCTCCGCATGGCGCGTGACACACCCGGCTTCTTCATGGGGTTGGACGGGGCCGAACAGCGGCTTTGGGCCGACGATCTTCTCGATCGACTGGATCCCTGCGATGCCAAGGCCCCGGCAGTCTGCTTGCTCGATTCCGGGACGACGATCGCCCACAAGCTGATCCGGCCGTTGCTCGATCCCGCCGATCAGCAGGCCTATGACGCGGCCTGGTCGGTTGAGGATATCAGCGCGCTCGCCCATGGCGGCCACGGAACCCAACTCTCGGGCATCGCGCTTTACGGCGATCTGACCGATCTGCTCGCCGGTGCCGGACCGATCAGCGTCAAGCACCGGCTCGAGTCCGTGAAGATCCTGCCGGATCACGGCGCCAACGACCCAGAGCTCTATGGTGCAATCACGGCGCAGGCGATTGCGCGCGCCGAGATCGTCGCGCCGTTGAGGCCGCGCGCAATCTGCCTGGCGGTCACCAGCCTTGGCGACCATTGGCGCGGCCGCCCTTCGTCTTGGTCGGCCAAGCTCGATGCGCTCGCCTTTGGCCGGGATGAAATTCCTCGGGTGATCACCGTTGCCGCAGGCAATATCCGCGAACCGATCGTCGCGGCCGATTATCCGGCACGCAACGATGTGATGCCGATCGAGAGCCCGGCGCAGGCGTGGAACGCGCTGACCGTCGGGGCCTTCACAGAGAAATCGTTGATTGCGGATGTGACCTATGCGGGCTGGAACGCCTTGGCCGGGGTCGGTGATCTCACGCCGCGCAGCAGAACCTCTGTGGCGTGGCACCGCGACTGGCCGCTCAAGCCCGATGTCGTGTTCGAGGGTGGCAATATCGGCGTCAATCCCGCATCCGGTTTTGGCGACCATGTCGACGATTTGGCGCTGCTGACGACTTACCGTAAAACCGGCGAACGACCCTTCACCACCACGGGTGACACCAGTGCCGCGGCCGCGCTGGGTGCCAGGATGGCGGCCCGGATCCTTGCTGAGCGCCCGACCATGTGGCCCGAAACCGTTCGCGGCCTTATTGTCCACTCTGCCGAATGGACGCCGGCGATGACCGGCTATCTCGGCACGATCAATCGAGCGAGTCTGGTGCGCCGTTATGGTTTCGGGGCGCCGTCGCTTGCACGCGCGATCGGCAGCCTCGACTATGACGTGACGATGGTCGTCGAGGACAGCCTCTCCCCCTTCAAAATGTCGGGCAGCAAGGGGGTGACAGATGAGCTCGTCGTTCACGAGCTGGTCTGGCCGCGCGAGCGGCTCCTCGAATTGGGCGGTGCCCTCGTCCAGCTGCGGATCACGCTCAGCTACTTCGTCGAACCCAACCCCGGTGAACGTGGCCAATCGCGCCGTCACAGTTATGCGAGCCACGGACTCCGGTTCGCGCTGAAGCCGGCCGACGAAAAGTTGGACGTGTTCCTGAGACGGATCACCTCGGAGGCCGGTGCCCGACCGGCCAAGCGGCAAGGCGCAGACACGGGCTGGACTATCGGGCCGCAGCTGCGGCACCGCGGCTCGCTCCATGGCGACATCTGGGAAGGCACGGCCGCGGATCTGGCCGAGCGCAACAGCATCGTCATCTATCCGACCGTTGGCTGGTGGCGCGAAAATCCCGCGCAGGGCAAGATCGGCGAGCGAGTGCGTTACAGCCTGATCTCGAGCATCCGCACGGCGGAAGGCGTAGATCTCTATTCGGAGGTCAGCGCCCAAATCGCCCCCGAGATCGCGGCGGAAGTCGCGATCGAAGTATGAGGGTTGATTGAACGCTTCGGCCTCGACGAAAGCGGCAATAGCGGTGATGCCGCGCTTCCTGGCGTCCGGTGCGATAACACCTGAACTGATGTCCGCTTCCGGGCGGCACTCGAGCAACCCTGAACGACTGGCTGTGTGAAGGATATCGGGCGCCGCTTGGCGTACGATATCCT
>JACMOT010000608.1 GCA_014377915.1 Tardiphaga sp. | reverse complement strand
GGCGGGCCGCTGTCGGGCATGGGCACCAGCCCGATCGACGGATCGGTGTCGCTGCATCTGGTATCGGCGGCGATTTTCGCGGTTGGTTTCGGCGTCGCCAGCTTCCTCGCCCAGGGCCGCTCGGTCAGTGCCATCATTCCGGTGATCTGGTCGGGCGCCGCGGTGTTCACGCCGCTGGCGCTGCTGATCGCGCTGTCCCCCCGTATCGCGCACCTCGACAGTTCAATTCGGTTTGCCATCCTTGCCGTGATCGTGGCCGCCGCTTTTGCCGCCGCCACCGAACTCCTCACCAGGCGCGAGGCCCGTCCCGGCCAGGCCATTGCCGCGGCCCTGTTCGCCACGGGCACGCTCGGCGCGCTCGCGCTGGCGCTGACCTTCGCGCTCGACAAGGGCTGGCTGACCATCGCGCTGGCGCTGATGGCGCTGGGCACGGCGTGGATCTCGATGCAACGGCCAATCCCGTTCCTGCGCTGGCTCGCCGCCATCCTCGCGGGCCTCGTGGTGGCCCGAACCGGCTGGGAGCCGCGCGTGGTCGGCGACCTGGTCGGCAGCATGCCGATCTTCAACTGGCTGCTGTGGGGTTATGGCACGCCGGCGGCGGCGTTCTGGGGCGCCAGCGTGCTGATGCGTCGTCGCGGCGACGACGCGCCGTTGCGGATGGTGGAATCCGCCGCGATCCTGTTCACCGTCCTGCTCGCCTTCATGGAAATCCGTCACGCCATCAATGGCGGCAATGTCTATCGCGATTCCGCCGGCCTGGTCGAAGTCGCCCTGCAGGTCTCTGTCGCGCTGGCGATGGCGATCGGGCTGGAGCGGCTGCGCATCAAGACCAACAGCATCGTGCACAATATCGGCGCGGTAGGGCTGACGCTCTATGCCGGCGTCGCCACCATCGGCGGCTTGCTGCTGCTCGACCTGCCGATCTTCTGGCCGCGCGACATCGGCGGGCTGTTGTTCAACGAGATCCTGCTCGGCTATGCGCTGCCCGCCGTGCTCGCACTGCTGCTGTCCTATGCGGTGGCCGGGCGTCGTGCCGTCGCCTATGGCAACACCATCGCCGGTTTCGCCCTGGTGCTGGCGCTGGCCTATCTCACGCTGCAGGTCTGCCGCTTCTATCACGGTCCGATCCTTACCCGCGGCTCGACCACCGACGCCGAGCAATACACCTACTCGGTCGTCTGGCTGGGCTTCGGCGTGATCCTGCTCGGACTGGGGGTAACATTCAATTCGCAGCGCGCGCGACTGGCCTCGGCGGTCGTCATCGCGCTGACGATCTTGAAGGCGTTCCTGATCGACATGTCGTCGCTCGAGGGCATCTACCGGGCGCTGTCCTTCATGTGCCTCGGCCTGGTGCTGGTGGCGATCGGCTGGCTGTATCAGCGCATCCTGTTCAGCCGGCGGCTGCCAACTGCCCCGGGAACAGAGGCGGTCCCGGGGTCCTGAACCGCGGGGGACGCCACCGCCGGATCACCCCGGCCGCAGGGCGGGAGCGGGTCGACGACACCACGATGCTTTTCTAGAGCATGATGACTTTAGTTTAGTTCAAATCACTGACCTCGCAATGACGGGGGGCACCGATTCATCTTCAGGTCATTACGCTCTAGAGCGTTTTATTGATTGATTGAATCTGGAGGATTCCGTCGGGTCGCGGTTTGTGATTCAAGATGCTGGCTGGATCGGAGGCCAGCATCGAATGGTCCGACCTCTTTCGAATGATCTGCGTGAGCGAGCCGTGGCGGCGGTGGGCTCCGGT
>JACMOT010000607.1 GCA_014377915.1 Tardiphaga sp. | reverse complement strand
TGGCATGCTGCCATTGCGGCGAGAGCGAACCGACAAGATTGCCGGACACATAGAATGTGCCATGCACGCCTTTCTCGGCCAGGATGCCCGCCCCGGTCGTCGCGGCGCTGTCCGGAATATCATCGAACGTGAAGCTGACGAGTGGCCGCTCGGCTTTCAGATAAAAATGTTTTACGGGGACGTGCATCGCAAGCCTATGCGCGATCCGGGCCTTGGCGAGCAATCGCACGGAACTCGGCCAAAGGCGGGGAGCGCTGGTGGTGGGCATGTCCGCCTCAATAGGTATTTAACGCACGCTACACCAATCCTTTACCGCCGAACATACAATTGTACTACTTTCTTAAGGTAGTTAATGGGTTGTTCACCATACAAAACGACCGTCGCGGCAATTCGGGGCTCGCGTTCCGTCAAAAACCGTGTCGTAAACTTGAGCCGGTACCATCCACCCTCGAACTCCGACGATGATGCCCGCAATACATTGCTCCACCGAACGGGGTCCGTGATGTGGTCCGCATCCAAACGCCGAAGTGCCATCGCACCGCAACCGAAAGCGCGATGATCAAGGGCTATCCGGCGATGACCACGATACGCGACATCATTTATGTTTCTCATGCCGGCACATCTTCGGTAGAGATCGTGGTTTGCGTCCCGAGTTTCCGGCGGCCGCAGCATCTGCGCCTGACGCTGGACTCGCTCGCGGCGCAACAGACCTCACACCGCTTCGCCGTGGTGATCGTGGATAATGATTCCGGCAAGCGAGAGAGCGTCGTCGAGGCGGTTGGCTTCCTGGAACGCTCCGGCCTTCCGGGCGTCTGCCTGGTCGAGCCACAGCAGGGCAATTGCCACGCCATCAACGCGGCGTTCGAGACGGCGCTGCGATACTTCCCGACGGCGACGATGCTGATGATGATCGACGACGACGAGATCGCCTTTCCACAGTGGCTGCACCTGATGGTGGAAGCCGCGCTCGACAGCGGCGCCGAAGTGGTCGGCGGGCCGGTGTTTCCGCGTTTCGATGACCCCACCAAGCAGGCCCTGGCGCATCACCCGGCGTTCCGTCCGGCCTATGACCGCAGCGGTCCCGTGCCGATCATCTATGGCAGCGGCAATTGCCTGATGGTTCGTCGCGTTTTCACAGCGCTGGCAAATCCACGCTTCGACATCCGCTTCAACTTTCTCGGCGGCGGCGACACTGACTTCTTCACGCGTTGCCAGCGCGCGGGCATGACGTTCTACTGGGTCGCGGAAGCCGTGATCGAGGAGACCGTGCCGGAGGCCCGGACCCATCCGCGCTGGCTGGCGGCGCGCGGCTTGCGGATCGGCGCGATCAATTACCGGATCCGCGCGCTGATCGCGGCATCGCCGGTGTCGCGCGCCAGGCTGCTGGTCCGGACCCTTGCAATACTGCCCCTCTCACTGTGGCGCGCCGCCGGGCTTGCCGTCCGGGAACGCCAGCTGCTGATCGCGCTGCATCCGATCGTGGTGGCGATCGGTGGCGTGCTGGCCGCCGTCGGCATCGAACCGCAGCCGTACAAGGACAAGGCAAAACCGGTATGAATCGGTCATGACCATCTCCGGGCCGCCCTACGCACCGCTGCCAACGGCCAGCGACCTGCGGCAACTGCGGGTACGGCGCGCACGGGCGATCGTGGGCGGCATCGACGTCGTCGAGGCGATGAAATCGCTGACGGTGGTCGGCGCCTTGCTGCTGGTTTGGATCACGTTTTCGCCCTTCCCGAACCTGCAGAACCCGGACCTGAAGAGCATCGCAACCGGGCAACTGGCGATGACCTACCTGGCCTTTGCCGGGCTCGCCGGACTGGCGGTGCTACTGTCCGCGACGGACAATTGGCCGGCACTACGCTCGCTGTGTACGCCGGTGACGATCGCCTTCTGCTGCTGGATGGCAATCAACATTGCGCTGTCGCAACAACCTTCGGTGTCGCTGCAGCGCTTCGTGCTGACCATGTGCGCCACTTCTCTGGCGGTGATGGTCCCGCTGCTGCCCTCGTCGCGCGCGCAACTCGACCTCTGCCTGGCGGCGGCGGCGGGTAGCCTGCTGGCGCTGTGCTATCTCGGGCTGGTGCTGGTTCCGAACCTGTCGATCCACGGCGCGCTGGATACGGTCGAACCGCAACTGGCCGGCGACTGGCGCGGATCGTTCGGCCACAAGAACCTCGCTGCGCCGACGATGGTGATCCTGTTCTATCTCGGCCTGTATCTGATGCGTGGCCGCACGCTGGTCGCCGGCGCAGCGATCGCCATTGCCTCGGCCGTGTTTCTTTTCAATTCCGGAGGCAAGAGTGCTTCGGCGCTGTGCCTGATCATCCTGCTACTGGCGGCGATCGTTTCGCGCTCGCGGAACCGGTTGCTCAACTATGTTCTCTGCCTGCTGCCGGTGATCGCCTTCAACCTGGTGAGCGTCGGCAGCGTCGTCAGCGACACGCTCGCCGGCATCACCAAAATGCTGCCGTTCGACGTCACCTTCACCGGCCGCACCGGGATCTGGGAATTCGCCCTCGCCGGCTTCAGCCAGAATCCGGTCAAGGGCTACGGCTATGCGGCATTCTGGGACTATCCCGCCAACCGGACGACCATCGAGGCCGGCTCGGAATGGGCGTTCGACGCTTCGCACAGCCATAATGGCTATCTCGAACTCGCGCTTACCATCGGGCTGCCCGGCCTAATCCTCGCCTTGCTGATTCTGGTGATCAGCCCGCTGCGCAACTTCCACACCATCCAGGCGCGCGGCGGCGATCTGAGGCTGGCCCGTTTTTTTCTGACGATCTGGCTATTCGGCATCTATTTGTCGACCATGGAAACCTTCCTGCTCGACCGCCAGAACCCGACCTGGTTCATGTTCGTGATCGCCGTGGCGGGGCTGCACTTCATGTCCCGCTTCCGCGTCAGGGCCTAGCCTGGTTTTCGCCCGTCTATAATTCGGCGGCGACGGCGCGCACGGTGTCGCTCCACCAACCCTCGAAATCGAAGGGCGGCGGTTCGAACCGGCGGCCCAGCGCCGCCTCGACGGCATCGGCATAGGCCTCGTATCTGGATCCACCCGGCACCGTCACGATCGCGCCACTGCCGATCAAGGCCTGCAGGCGCGGATGATGTGCAAATTCGTCGGCATCGACCGCCGCGGTGACGATGATCGGCCTGCCGGACTGCGCGCCGGCCATGATGCTGGCGCGCCGCGCCGTGAGGCCTTCGTCGAGTTGGTAGCAGAACGCCTGGATCGGCTCGAACAGCCCGAACAGTTCCGATTCCGAAGCGACGAAGCCACTGACGATGACGTCGTCGGCCAGATCAAGCCGCGCCACCCGCGCATGAAACGCTTCCTCCGCGCGATCGACGCCGCGGATGAACGAGCCGATATAGACCAGCAGCGGTCGCCGCCCGCGCTGTTTGAGGATCGCCCCGATTTCGAGCAGGGCTTCGGGCTGTTTGCCGGGATAGATCGAGCCGAAATGGCCGATCACCAGACGACCGTCGCGCCGCGCCTCGATCAGGCGCTGGCGCAACGGCGAATCCGCGCTCGCTTGCGGCGCTTCAATGTTGGGTGGCAAGGGCACCAGCACACACCGCTTTGCGAGCCATCCGATCATCGGGCCATCCGCGAGCTGCCGCTTAACCAGGGGCGAGAACATGAGAATGGAATCGGCGAGTAGCAGCGCCGGCAGATAGGTCAGCCGGCGCATCCAGTTCAGCGAGCTCCACTCGTGCTGGATGACGACCACCCGCCGGCCGCGCAGCCGCGCCATCGCCAGCGCCAGCAGCGGGCGCAGGATCACGCGTTTCCAGGCAACGATCGGAAAATTGCAGACCACCGTTCCGGCACAGCCGACCAGCTTCCAGAGCGCCGGGAGGCTGCCTTCACTGCGCGTAAGGGGGAATTCGACGCAACGGCCCGGCGTCGCCCGTTCCATCGCCTGCGCCAGCCGTTGCGTGAAATGCCCCACGCCGCATTGCATTTCGGGTCCAGCCCCGAGAAATACGATCTGATCGTGCATCATCCGACCGGGAGCCTCGACATCGACCGGTGGCATGGGGGAGGTTGCCGTTCGTGGCACGGGAGGCGAGCCGTCGGGCGCGGCCAAGATGTGGTGATTTTGCATCCAGTTACTTCCGCCCAGCCCCGCTTCGTGTTCTACCCATTCCGACCAGACGACGACGCCGTCGCACGACCGCCGGCCGCGATAAGCGAGCTTTAACCATGGTACCTATTCCTGGCCGTGACTGACGGGAATCCTGAGAAAATGAAACCGGTCCGAAACGGCTACGCTGTCAAGCAAGTAAAGTCCCGCGACTGCCGCGTCACGCAGAGAATAAAAAACTACGTCACGGCTCCAAACAGGCTTCCCGGATATCATTCAGTGGCAGAGATCAGTTAAGAAAACCATGAACGCGCGCAGCCAAGGCACGGTCTCCCTCATTACGCCCAGCTACCGTGGGGACTATGAGCGCTCCACGCTGCTGTTTGAAAGCGTCGATAAGTACGTCACGGGCTTCGAAAAACATTACGTCATTGTCCACGACGAAGATTTCGAGCTGTTCGAAAAGTTTCATGCCGGGCGCCGCGTCGTCATGCGGGCGTCGGAGCTGCTGCCGAGCTGGCTGCACGAACTGCCGCTGATCCGCTGGCGCAAGCGACGATACTGGTGGTCGTTCCGGGCCAGGCCCGTCAGCGGCTGGCATACCCAGCAACTGGTCAAGATCAGGGCCGCCGCGTCGCTGCCGGAGGACCGCTTCTGCCTGATCGATTCGGACAACATCTTCTTTCGTGAATTCGATGTCTCGATGTTTGCGCCCCCGCACGCGCCGGTGCTGCGCGTCGATCGCAACGGCGCCGACCATCACGTGCCGAGCCACATGATCTGGGTGCAGGCAGCGCGGCGGCTACTCGGCCTGCCGCGGCCGACGTTCCCGGCCGATGACTTCATCGACCAGATCATCATCTGGGACAAGCCAACCGTTCAGGCGATGATCTCGCGGATCGAGACGACAGTGGGATGCGACTGGGCCGAGGCGCTGTGCCGCGAACATGATTTTTCCGAATACATGCTCTATGGAAATTTCGTCACCGGTGACGACGAGTTGTGCGCACGAACCACGATGCTGATGGATAGCCTGTGCCGCACGCACTGGGATTCCGACACCATTTGCAGCAGCGACATCGCGGAAATGCTGGACACCTCATCGTCCCGGCAGGTCGCGCTGTGCATCCAGTCGTTCAACACCACGCCGCTGTCTGAAATTCAGGCCGGCCTTCAGCATTTCAAGGGTTCCAGGCCTCCCGCCGTCGCCTAGGCCGGCGAAACGTTGATCGCAGGTATCCCTCTTGTCCCTGGTCAAGCAAACATCGATTTACTTTGTAGCCAATGCGGCCTCGGCCGCCTTCGGCCTGCTCAACGTCGTGATCTTCACGCGCTGGATGACCGCGGTCGAATATGGCGTCTACATCATCGGCGTCGCGCTGGCCGCTGTACTGGGCACGCTGCTGTTCACCTGGCTGCGCCAGGCCATCGTCCGACAGGAATCCAAGGCCGATGGCACCGACATGCGCGCCACGGTGCTGCTGGGCTTCATCACCATCTGCATTCCGATTCCCTTCATCGTTCTGGCCGCCGGCCGGTTTCTGACCTTTGACCAGCACGCCGTGCCCGCGGGTGTATTGCTGGCGGTCAGCGTCGGCTTCTTTGAACTGAGCGTCGAATTGCTGCGCGCGCGCCAGCGTAGCCAGCAGGTATTGTTGGCGACGCTGGCCCGCGCCGTGCTGGTGACACTGCTTGGCATCAGCGTGCTGTATTTCGACACCAGCGGACAATCCTTGCTGATATCCGGCGCCGTCGCCTATCTCGCCAGTTCGGCGCTGATCCTGCGCGAGGTGTGGGGCGCCTCGAAGATCGACTTTTCCCATGCCCGACTACGCTACTTCATCGTCTGGGGCATGCCGCTGACGCTGTCGATCGGCCTGCTCGCCTTCGCCGGCACCACCGACCGGTTTCTGGTGGCCTATGTGTTCGGCGCCGGCGCGGCCGGACAATATGGCGCGGCCGTCGACCTTGTCCGCCAGGCACTGATCATCCCGGCGATCAGCGCCTCGGCCGCCTTCGTGCCCATCGCCGTGAAGCTGCTGGCCAGCGGAGGCAAGGAAGCGACCCGCCTGCATCTCGAAAAATGCCTCGAATTGCTATTGGCGATTACGCTGCCCTGTTGCATCGGCTTCGCGCTGCTGGCGCCGCGGATCGGCAATCTGGTCCTCGGCGAGGAATTTCGCGAGGTCGCCGCCCTCATCATGCCGGTGATCGCGCTCGCCGTCGTGTTCCAGATCTTCGTGCATCAATATCTGCACATCAGCTTCTTCCTCTCCAGCCAGAACCGGTTCTATCTGATCAACACCGTCATCACGCTGGTGCTCGGCACGGCGCTGTCCTTCGTGCTGATCGGACTATTCGGCATTGCGGGCGCCGCCTGGGGCCGCGTCGCCTCCGAGATCATCGGCATGCTGAGCGCGCTATGGCTGGCGCGCAGCGCCTTTCATCTGCCGTTTCCGATCGCGCGCGCCGGCAAGGTCGCGCTGGCGGTCGTGCTGATGACCGTCGTCATCCTGCTGCTTAACCCATTGTTCCAGAATTGGGACAAGGCGGCGCTGGCGGTGCTGATCCCGCTGGGAGCAGCGATCTACCTGCTGGCCTGCTGGTTCCTGGACGTCGGGGACGTCCGCGAGAAGCTGGTTCGCCTCGCCGCCGCGCGCCCCTGGCGTATGGGTTAACCCGGTGACCGCCGCCGGCTCCGGAACTTTGCCCCGGAGCACGCCCGGTAACCTTGTGCCAGGTTTTCCGCCGATCCGCTCAAGTCAGGCCTTTTATTGCGGTATGACGGGAGTACCTTGCCACCCGTCCTTTGATGGAACTGGGCGCCTCCTCTCGGCAGCGGCCAGCTCGGCCTGTATCAAGAGCAGAGTATTAGGAGCAGACGGATGACCAGCGATCGTATTCTGAAAGACTGGGACGACACCAACAGCCTGCTATGGGGCCAGATGCCGATCCAGATCGCGCATAACCTCGACAAGTCCGAACTATTTTCGCGCGATGCGCTGGCGGCGCTGATCGAGGCCTATCCGCGCGAGCACTACAATCTGATCCAGACCGCGTCGCGCGAGAGCCGCCGCGTCTGGCGCGAGGGCGAAGTCGGCAATCTCAGCGGTCACCAGATCATCGACGCGATTGGCGCCGGCACGCTGTGGCTGAATTTGCGCAAGGTCACCGACGTGGATCCGCGCTACCGCGCCAAGGTCAACGAGCTGTTCGACGAAATCCGAAGCCATGTGCCGAATTTCGGCCACCCTGAACACACCGCCGGCATCCTGATCTCGTCACCCAGGGCTCAGGTCTATTATCACTCCGATCTGCCGGGCCAGGGCCTGATCCAGCTGGTCGGCACCAAGCGCGTCTATGTCTACCCGTCGAAGCCGCCCTTCGTCGCGCCGCATCACCTCGAGGATATCGCGCTGTTCGGCGTCGAGGTCGATATGCCCTATGCCGACTGGTACGACCGCCACGCCACGATCTACGACCTGGCGCCGGGACAGATGCTGCACTGGCCGCTGAACGCGCCGCACCGGGTGGAAAATCTCGACGTTGTCAACATCTCCATGACGATCTCCTACACTGACGAGGAAATTCGCCGCCTGCAGATGGTGAATTTCACCAACGGCCTGCTGCGTCACAAATTCGGCTATCAAGCCAGGAGCCGATCGACGACGGGGCCGTCGTTCTTCGCCAAGCGCCTGCTGCAGCGGACGCTTCGAAACAGTTCATGGATTCGCCGCGAACGCGACAGCCGGCAGTCGGTCGATTTCAAGCTCGACGGCGCGAGGCTCGGCGCCATCATCGATATTCCCAAGGCAGCCATCGCCTCGTGACCGAGGTCGCCGGAGCCATCACCGGCGCCGCGCAAACGACGCGCGACGCGTCGTGCGTTGTCGTCGAGGTGGTCCGCGACTGGAACGAGGCCTGCGCGCGGTTTGGCAACGAGATGGCTCGCGGGCGTATCACGCCGTTTCAGCATCGGCACTGGCTCGACGCCTGGTATGGCAACGCCGCATCACCACATTCCGGCGAGCCGCTGATCGTCGTCGTCACGGATCGTCACCGCGCGATAGTGGCCATTCTGCCGCTCGCGATCCGCCGCGAACCTGGCCTGCGCATCGTCGAATTTGCCGGATCGGCCGACTACAACGCACCGATCATGGGAGCCGCTCCAGGCGCCCATCCCATCGATCCAGGGGCGTTCTGGTCTGCGCTGCGCGGGGCGCTGTCGCGGCTGCCGGAGGGGTGCGATCTCGTGCGCTTCGGCAAGATGCCGCGGACGATCACAGGCATCGCCAATCCGCTGGCGGCGCTACCCGGCACCGAGCCCTCGGCGCTGACCGGGCACGTGCTCGAGATCGGCGACGACTATGACGCCTACCGCTACTCGCGGGAAAAAACCGTCCGCAAGGAGCTGGAGCGCAGCTGGCGTGTGTTCAGCAAGAACGATGGCGCGCAATTCCGGCGCATCAACGAGTTGCAGCCGGCGCTGAATGTCTTCACCGCGCTCGAGGCGCAGCAAAGCGCGCGGATGCACGAGCTCGGCAAGGACTATTCGCTGGACGACGAAGCCTGTTCGGATTTCCACCGCGATCTGATCGCCCGCGGTCTGGCCGACGGCTATGCCGTGGTCACGGCGCTGACCTGCGGCGACCAGATCGTCGCGACCTTGCTCGGCCTGCGGGTCAAATCCAGCTATCTGATGCTGCGGATCAGCAATGTCGGGCAGGCGTGGGCGAACTGCTCGCCTGGACGCTTGATCATCGAGCGCAGCATGGCGGCGCTGCACGCCGACGGCGTGCGATCCTTCGACTTCAGCGTTGGCACCTATGACTACAAAAGACGCTTCGGCGTCCAGGATGTGCCGCTGGTGGACTTCACCGCCGCGCTGAGCTGGCGCGGGCGCGCCTTCCTGGGCGCGAGGAAACTGGCGCGATCGATCCGCGGCATCGCCGGTTCTATTCGGCGCCGCCGTGGATGATCTCGATCTGCCCGTCCTCGACCAGGATCTCGACCGCCGCCGGCTGGCTGAGAAAGCCCGCGGGACTGGCGCTGCGCCCATAGGCCCCCGACTGCAGAACCGCGACGAGTTCGTCGGCGCGCAACTCGGGCAATTCGACCTTTCGTGCCAGCGTGTCGAGCGGCGTGCAGAGCGGTCCGACCACGGTCATTGGTGACCGTTCGCGTGCATCCATATGCGCGGGCGCCACGATCGGGTAGTCGCGCTTGATGATCTGGCCAAGATTGCCGGAGGCCGCGAGATGATGGTGCATACCGCCATCGGTGACCAGAAAGCGCGTCTCGCGCGACGTCTTCACCGCGTTGATGGCCGCGACATAGATACCGCCCGGCCCGGCGAGGAAGCGGCCGGGCTCGACGATCAGGCGCGCACCGGCAATCAGCGGATCGGCGCGCAGCAGCGCGAGCAGATCGGGCAGCCCGCGCGACAGCTGCGCGAGGTCGAGCGGCTTCTCACCGGCAAAATATGGAAGGCCCAGTCCGCCGCCAAGGTCGATCGTCCGCAGGGGAATGCCGGCCAGCGCGGCGACCCGACCGGCGACGCCGATCGCGTGCTTCCACTGGATCAGCAGCACCCCGGCATCGAGAATCTGCGTACCGGCGAACAGATGCACGCCGCGCAAATCGATGGCTTTGTGCGCGCGGACCGCCGCGACGACGTTGGCGAGATCCTCTTCGTCGAAGCCGAACGGCGCCGGCTTGCCCCCCATTCGCATCGCGCCGCCCTGCGCCGCGGCCACCGGATTGACACGAATGGAGGCCGGCACACTGACGCCGCGCCGCGCGCCGATCGCGGCGACGCGCCCGATCTCCTCATAGCTCTCGATATGAATTTCGCCGATGCCGCCGGCGATCACCTCCTCCAATTCGCTGACGCGCTTGGCGGGACCGGCGAAGATGATATTGGCGGCCGGGATATCGGCGGCGCGGGCGGCGCGATATTCGCCGACCGAGGCGATCTCGATGCCGGCGCCTTCGGACGCGAACAGCCGGATCACCGCCGGCGCCGGGTTGGCCTTGATGGAGTAGTAGACCTGCGCGAAGCCGCGCAGCGCTTCGGTCAGCGCGCGAAAACCGCGGCGCATGACGGCGCCATCATAGATGAATAGCGGCGTGCCGAAGCGTGACGCCAGTTCGCGCACGGCGATGCCGCCGAGTTGCAGGTCCGGTCCCGACACGGTGAAGTGCTCGGCCACCAGCGCTTCGGCCAGACCCGGCGGTTTGAGGTCAACCGGCATGCTTGCCTCGCTGCTGCGCCAGCAGGGGATAATCGATCTTCCCGTTCGGGGTGGTCGGCAGCGCGTCGACGAATTCGATCGCGCGCGGCACCATGAAGGCCGGCAGTTGATGGGCGGCGGCGAGCAGGATTCCGGCGGCATCCGGCACCGCCTCGCGCGCGATTGCCACGGCATGAACCTTCTGCCCCGCCAGCGGATCGGGCAGACCGATCACCGCGACCTGACGAAGCGCTCCGGTCGCCATCAGCACCTCCTCGACCTCCGACGGGCTGATGCGATAGCCGGAGGATTTGATCATGGCGTCGGCGCGGCCGACGAAGCTGAAGAAGCCGTCCTCATCCTCCACCACCAGATCGCCGGAATAGCACACCGTCTCGCCGCCTTGGGCCGCCGGAATGAAAGGATGCGGTCGCAACACCCGCGCGGTATCCTCGGGCCGGTTCCAGTAGCCCAGCGACACCGTCGGCCCACGATGCACCAGGATGCCCGGCTCGCCTGGCCTGGCGCGCCGCCCCTCCGCCGTCACCGCGAAAACCTCGCATTCCGGAATCGCCCGGCCGATCGAGGTCGGGCGGTGATCGACCTGCTCCGGCGGCAGGTAGGTCGAGCGGAACGCTTCGGTGAGGCCATACATCAGAAAGATCCGCGTCGCCGGAATCACCGCGCGCAACCGCCGCACGGTTTCGGATGGTACCGCGCCGCCGGAATTGGTGATGTAGCGCAATGATGGCAGCGGCGTGCGGCTGAAGGACGGCGCGGCCTTGGTAAGGATCGCCCAGATCGTCGGCACCCCGGCGAGGCCAGTAATGGCGTGGTCGCGCAACGCGCGGACGATCTCGTCGCCAAGGCGAAAGCCGAACAGCACCAGCACCGCGCGTTGCTGGACCGCGGTCAGGAACTGATTGAGGCCATAATCGAAACTGAACGGCAGGATCGAGAGAATGCGATCATCGCTGTCGATCCCGAGATAGTCGATGACGATGCGCGAACCTGCCAGCAGGTTACGGTGGCTGAGCATCACGCCTTTCGGTCTGCCCGTCGATCCCGACGTGTACAGGATCGCAGCCAGATCCTCACCGAGCGATGGGTCGCGCGCAGCGCCGGTTCCCGGAACGGGCACCGGTGTGGCCGCGATATCTTCCGCGCACAAAACGGCCTTCAGGGGCAGGCCAGCCACCGCCTCCCGGATCATATCGAGCATGACGCGCGAAGTGATGATGATGCTGGCGCCGGAATCTTCCACCACATGGCGGACCTGTTGCGGCTTCAGCAGCGCATTGACGGGGACGAATACGCCGGCGGCCTCGCTGGCGCCGAAGATCGCCCAGCATTCTTCCAGACTCTTGGGCAGAGCGATCGCGACGCGCTCGCCGCGCGCCAGTCCGCTGGCGTGAAGCGCCGCGGCGCAGCCATGGACGCGATCTGCCAATTCGCGATAGGTGAGCGAACGCGGTCCATCGATCAGCGCCACGCGATCGTGATCTTCCGGGCGGCCGTCCAGCAGATGATGCAGAAGATAAGGCTGATGGGTCACCGCAGTTTGCGCTCCGCCAGGTCAGCGAGGGTGGATGCGTCCTTCAAATTCGCGGCATCGAAGTCGTCATCATCGAGGATGATCGCAAAACGCTCTTCCAGAAACGTCACGACTTCCAGAAAGCCCAGCGAATCGATCGCGCCGCTGCCGAGCAGCTCGGTCTGCATGCCGACAGTCCCGAGCATGGGAAAGCGTCCCTGCAAATAATCGACAATCGCGGCTTCGATATCGCTTCTGCTGATAGCGGATGAGTCTGTCATGTCGGTCTCCGTGCCGTTCGGCATCTTATGTGCCCCAAAAGACAAATTCCGAGTAAGTGAAGTCGACCCGGTCGCCGGCCTGGCCGCCGCCTTTGCGATAAGTGGTCTCGTTCCAGCGAGAAGCCATGCTGCCCGCGGCGGAATCACCCCTTGTGACGTCCATTCGCAGGAACAGCATCTTCCGGCGCAGCAGGAAACGCGAAATCGCCGACAGATTGTCGCTCACCGCGGCCCTGCTCTCGGCGAGAATCAACCGCGCGCCGGGCAGTCCGCGGCGTTGCATCCGGGAGAAAACCAGCGGTGAGTATCGGTTCGCCGTACGCAGAACGCCAACGACACAGCCCAGCGCCTGGTGCTGCCGCAGTGTCGTGAGCTCGAACGCCGTCAATCGCGCTCCGGCCTCGTTGAACGACAAAACTTTCGCGGCATGGCGCGGACGAAAGACCGTGACGGGAAGCAGATAGATCAGGAAGCCGTCGGTGAGCCGTTCGAAACCGAGCCTTTGATTGATGATTTCCGCGGCGGGATTCGGCGTCAGGTCGAGGAACACGGTCGCTTCGTCCGCGACGATCTTCTTCAGCATGCGCGCGGCCATCCAGCGGTGTGACTCTTCGACGTACCAGGCGACGAGATTGACCACCTTGCGCAAGGTTCCGTCGTCGTCCGGTCTTTCGCTCGGGATCGTCAGCAAGATGCCGATGTCTTTGGCGTCGGACGTGATGATGACTCCGGCCGGGCGCGCGCTGGAGACGTCTTTCATGGTTAAAATCTTGTTAAGTCCGGCGCGCCAGAACGCTTCCGTACGCTCCGGAAATCCGCGCGCCAGCAGCGCCAGCGCGGCCGGCAGGCTATTCTGATCGATGGGTCGAAGCTCGACTGAAGCCATCTCGATGCACCAATAGATCGCAGATGCGGAAAGCACGCATACCTTAACCCATAGGTAGAAATGCTTGCATTTTGCCGAACCTCACGCGATCAACTGCTGAAATCGGCAACAGAGTAAATATTATCCGCGATCCGCGCGGGCACCGGACGCTGCTGATATTGCAAAGGGATTGCCATGCACTACCGTCATGACGGGTTGTATTCATCGCACCGTTCACCGGTGCTCGCCCGCAATGTGGTGGCGGCGTCACAGCCGCTGGCGACGCAGGCCGGACTTCGCATGCTGGCGCAAGGCGGCAACGCGCTGGACGCGGCGCTCGCAACAGCGATCGCGCTCACCGTGCTGGAGCCGACCGGCAATGGCATCGGGTCCGACGCCTATTGCATCCTGTGGGACGGCCAGGAGCTGCACGGGCTCAACGCTTCCGGGCGTTCACCGGCGGCGTGGACGCCGGAGCGCTTCGCCAATCACAAAACTTTCCCGCACCGCGGCTGGGAAAGCGTCACGGTGCCCGGCGCCGTCTCGGCCTGGGTCGATCTCTCGACCCGATTTGGTAAGTTGCCGTTCGAGCGGCTGTTCGAACCCGCGATCGGCTATGCCGAAGATGGCTTTCACGTTTCTCCCGTGATCGCGGAATTGTGGCGCCGTGGCGCCGCCGAACTGAAGAACCAGCCCGGCTTCGCCGAGGCCTTCATGCCAGACGGCCGGGCGCCGGCGGCCGGTGAATTGTTTCGCGCCCCCGGCCATGCCTATTCGCTGCGGCTGATCGCCAAGACCCGCGGCGAAGCGTTCTATCGCGGCGAGCTGGCGCAGCGCATTGCCGCCTTCGCTCGCGAGCATGGTGCTGCGCTCGACGAGGCCGACATGGCCGCGCATGAAAATGACTGGTGCGGCACCATCCAGCAGGCGTTTGGCGATGCCGCCCTGCACGAGATCCCGCCGAATGGCCAGGGCATCGCGGCCCTGATGGCGCTTGGCATCATGAAGGCGTACGGCACCGACGGGCTGGTGCTGGACAGCGCCGACGCCTTCCATTTGCAGATCGAAGCCACAAAACTCGCTTTCGCCGACGTCTACGCTTATGCCGCCGACCTCGATTACATGCGCGACGTCACCGTCGCCCACCTGCTCGATCCGGCCTATCTCGCCTCGCGTGCCAAACTGATCGACGCCCGAACGGCGCAGGACTTTGGACAGGGCGCGCCGACCACCGGCGGCACCGTTTGTCTCGCCACCGGCGACGCCGACGGCATGATGGTGTCCTACATCCAGTCGAACTATTCCGGCTTCGGCTCCGGCGTGGTGGTGCCCGGCACCGGCATCAGCCTGCAGAACCGCGGCTTCGGATTCACGCTGGTCGACGGCCATCCCAACCAGGTCGGCCCGCGCAAGCGTCCGTTCCAGACCATCATTCCGGGCTTCGTCATGCAGGGCAAAGAGCCGCTGATGGCGTTCGGTCTGATGGGCGGGCCGATGCAGGCGCAAGGCCACCTGCAGATGATGCTGCGCATGCAGCTATGGAATCAGGACCCGCAGACCGCCGCCGACGCGCCGCGCTGGCGCTATGTCGCCGGGCTGAAGGTGGCGATCGAGAGCACGGTGGCCGACGATGTCGCCGCGGAGCTTGCCGCGCGCGGCCATGTCATCGAGCGCGAGCCGCCGGATTCGGCATTCGGCTTCGGCGGCGCCCAATTGGTCCGCCGGATCGACGGCGGCTATGTAGCCGGTTCGGACCCGCGCAAGGACGGCGGCGCCGGCGGCTTCTAAAGCGCGATCGTAACGAATTGAACCGCGCCGCGCTTGTCCCGGACGCGATGCAGCAAGGTGCTGCTTCGCAGAGCCGGGACCCTAGCGAACGCCGGCGTTTGGTACGGTCCCGGCTCCGCGAAGCACCACGCCCAAATGGGCGCCATGCATCGCGTCCGTGACAAGATTCAACGATTACCAATCATTATCTAGACAACGAGCCGCGGTCCCACCGCGCGCCGGAACGAATTGACCCGATCGCACTTGATTCCGGATTTGCGGATCCGGATGGCGAGTCGAATGATGGCTGATTTGAGCGACAACGGGCTTGTCTATATCGGCGACGCGTTGATCGGCGAGGTATTTTACTGGCTCAGCCTGGACACCGAGCCCGGCCCCGTGGTCGCGGAGGGCTCGATCAGCGGCTCCGAAGAGATGATGCGTCAGATCCAGGCGGCGCAGCAGGTCAGGCTGGTGCTGCACGACGGACCGGTATTCTCGCTCGTCCCCTATGGAGGATCGAGCGGCACCCGCTGGGTTCGCCTGTTCGCTCTTTAGCGGCAACAGATACCTTGCAACCGCACGCCGCGACAAAAAAGAGGCCGGCGCAAGCGCCGGCCTCTTCGACTAGAAGGCTTCGATCAGACGAAGATCAATACTTCGCGACGACCGGACCACCCCAGTTGAAGTGATAGTTCAGGCCAGCCTTGACGGTGTGCTGTTCGCTGGTGACGGAACCAAAGGAAGCAAGCGGCGCGGTCGCGAAGCTGGTCTTGCCGAAATTGTAATACTGGTACTCGATGTTGCCCGACCAATTCTGGGTGAACATGTATTCGAGGCCACCACCGACGGTGTAACCATCCTTGTTGCCGTTGATGCCGATTGCCAGCGGGCCGGTAACCGAACGGCTGCGATCGGCGAAGGCGTAACCGCCCTTGGCGTACAGCATGGTCGGGCCCCAGGTGTAGCCGAGACGGCCGGTCACCGAACCGAGGCCGTTCAGGCTGCTGTTGTAGGCGTAGCCGGTGCCGGGCGCCGGGAACACGGTGGTGTTGCCGCTGGTGCTGGTCCAGTCATACTGGGCTTCCATGCCGAGCACCCAGTTCGGGGCGAACTGGTAGTTGTAGCCGCCCTGGACGCCGCCCATGAACTTGCCGTTGTTGCTGTTGCTGGCAACGCCGTTGAAGCTGTTGCCGCCGCCGAATGCGCCGCCGATGTTGCCGCCGAGGTAGAAGCCGGTCCAGCTGTAGATAGGGGCGGCGACGTAGGCCGGGGCCTTCGTGTAGGGGCGAGCCGCGAGGTCAGCAGCCGAAGCAGAGGTGGCCATGCCGAGCGTGGCGAGGGCAACGGAAGCAAGCAAAATCTTTTTCATCATCATTCTCCGAAATGGCCGGCTATTCGCTCAGCGTTGATTGCACCCTACAGGTTTCCGCCGAGATTCCTGTCTCCGCTTTGCAACAGTTCGCCAGAACACGCGCGTCCATGCGCGATATCGCCGTCGAAAACGACGCAAGGCTGTTTGATGATGAATACCGCGTTAATTTGAGGCGAATGCAATATGATCCAAACAGCACACTGCAAGGCAGGAACGCCGCTATGCCTATTCGATGGATGACAGTAGTTTCGCTGTTTCTCGCTCTGACAGGTATCTGCATGCCGGCGCAAGCGGCCGAATCCCTCGCCATGCATCGCTGGAAGCATCGCGTTCTCGTGGTGGTCGCGCCGAGTTCGCAGGATCGTGATCTGCGGGCGCAGCGGCGGATTTTTCAAGAGGCCCGCGAAGGCATGGCCGAACGCAACCTGGTGTTGGTGGAAGCCGCGGGCGACGACCCGTCCGCGCGCGCGATTCGCCGCGAGGCCGCGGTCGATGGCACCCGGTTTCAGGTTTTGCTGATCGGCAAGGACGGTAACATCGCCGCCGCGTCCGCAACTCCACTGACCGCGCGGGGCTTGTTCGGCAAGATCGATGCGATGCCGATGCGGAGGGATGAAATGCGGCGCAGGCCCTGACTGGGTACAATAATACAGTCGCGACCTGTTGAAGCGGCTCGGCGGGCGGATGCGATTAAAACGCAGGTAACTAAATATGCTAATCGCTTCGCAATCCTGGCGGTGCATGGTCGGTCCGAAGGTGGGCCATGCCGAAGCAAATCAAACCGACATCTGCCGGAGACCGGATTCGTTCCAAGCTCGACTGGGGCCGACCGACACTGGCCCGCGTCTCTTTTTCAAGCGCGCCACTGCTCTGGCTGATCATTGGCGGCCTGCTGCTGATCGCGGCGCTGGCGGCGATCATCGGAGCGACCGAGGCCAAACTGCCGGTCCACGTCGCCGGGATGGCCAGCCTGGTTATCGCCGTCATTCTGCTTTTTGCCGTGCACCGATTCGCGCGGCTGCATCGATCGGCGCGGCATCAACTCGATAACGCCCTCGACAACATGACGCAGGGATTGATGGTGTATGATTCCGCATCGCGGATCACGCTGTTCAACCGACGCTACGTCGAGATGTACGGGCTGTCGCTGGATATCATCCGGCCCGGGCGGCTGTTTCGCGATGTCATGCAACATCGCAAGGCGACAGGTTCGTTCGTGGGAGATCCGGTAACGTTCTGCGATACCGTTCTCAATAACGTCGCCGAAAACAGGCTGACGCACACCATACTGACGACGAAAACCGGCCGCTCGTTCCAGATCGTCAACCAGCCGCTTGGCGACGGTGGATGGGTAACGACCCATGAGGATGTCACCGAACTGAAGCGATCCGAACAGCGGGTCGAGCACATGGCCCATTACGACGCGCTGACCAACCTGCCCAACCGGGCCTTGTTGCGCGCCCGGCTGGATCAGGAAATCAGCCGCACCGCGCATGGTCAGCATTTCGCCCTGCTGTACATCGATGTCGACGAGTTCAAGGAGATCAATGATTCGCTGGGACATCAGGTTGGCGACGACTTCCTGAAGCAATTGGCGCAGCGCTTGAAAGCCTGTCTGCGGCAGACCGACTTTATCGCGCGGCTGGGCGGCGACGAGTTCTCCATCATCCAGACATCGGTTTCGGATGGCTCGGATGTCGAGGAACTGATCGCGCGTCTATATGCTGCCATTCGTGAGCCGTTCCAGTGCGGCGGTCATCAGCTCGCCTGCGATGCGAGCATGGGAATTGCGATGGCCCTCACGGATGGCGCCGAAATCGACCAGTTGATCCGGCATGCCGACCTCGCGGTGTATGACGCCAAAGCGGCGGGGCGCCGCACGTTCCGGTTCTTCGAGCCCAGGATGGACGCCAACGCCCGGGCCCGGCGCGAAATGGCGCAGGACTTGCGCGAGGCTGTCCGCACCGGCGGATTCGAACTGCACTACCAACCCATCGTCGATATCGCGCGCCACGCCATCGGCGGCTGCGAGGCGCTGTTGCGCTGGCCACATCCGGAAAAAGGCATGATTTCGCCGGTGGATTTCGTACCCGTTGCCGAGGATACCGGCCTGATCACCGAGATCGGCGAATGGGTGCTGATGACCGCCTGCCTGGAAGCCGCGACCTGGCCCGACCATATCAAGATCGCCGTCAACGTCTCGCCGGTACAATTCAGGTCGCCGGCACTGGCGCTGCGGGTGATCCAGGCGCTGGCTGCCTCGGGCCTCGCCGCCAGCCGGCTGGAGCTGGAGATCACCGAAGCCGTTCTGATCCGCGACGACGAGGCGGCGCTGGCGGTGCTGCATCAGCTGCGCGCCATCGGCGTCCGCATCGCGCTCGACGATTTCGGCACCGGCTTTTCCAGCCTGAGCTATCTGCAACGCTTTCCGTTCGACAAGATCAAGATCGACCGCAGCTTCATCGCCGATGTGACGGTGCCGGGCGGGTCGTCGTCGATCGTGCAGGCGGTGGTGACCATCGCCGCGGCGCGCGACATGGTGACTACCGCCGAAGGCGTCGAGACCCAGCCGCAACTCGATCTGCTGCATATGCTGGGCTGCACCCAGATGCAGGGCTGGCTGTTCAGCAAGGCGCTGCCGGCGACGGATATCCGCGAGCTGCTTGGCAAGGACGACCAGGCCAGCATGATTATCGACGAACAGGCCGCCCGAATGTGGGCCGAGTGACAGCCGCGGCCTGAGCGACCACAGCGCCCGCGGTGCGAATGTCGATCGAAGCTGGCCAAGCCGAGGCGCTCGGGACGCCGCCTGTTAAACTATGTCAGCACGGCGTTTATCCAATTGAGAGCCACTGAGGGCGAATGGGCGTTACCGGAACGGGCATCGAACGCGAAAACCATGCGCTAATATTTTCCACCTGGCTCTGGCGCGACAGATACTTCTTTTCGACCGCGTCCGTACAACTCGCGCACCAGCGCCTCAATACGATCGATATCGCGAAGGCGCAGATCCTGCTGCGCGTATGGAATTCCAATGCCTTCCCGGCGAAACCGCTTCAGGATGGCAAGCCGCACGTCATTTGCGACTCCTGCGTCGACGCCGATATTGCCGACGTGAAAGAAAACCGTGAATTCGAGCGCACTGGCGCCGAAATTGCCAAGGATCGCGAATGGTCCCGGCGATTTCAGCGCCCGAGGATGTTCCGCGACGATCTCAAGCAGAATGGCGATAACCCGGTCCGGGTCGGCGTCGTACGAGGTGCCCACCATCACCGAAAGCCGCGCGCTGTAGCTGCCGTGCATCCAGTTGACCACCTGCCCGCTGATCAGGTCGGCATTCGGCACAATGACCGAGACATTGTCGTAAGTCTCGATTTCGGTCGCCCGCACGTTGATGTTCCTGACCACCCCCATTCGGGCGCCAACCTCGATGCGATCGCCGACCTTGATCGGGCGCTCCACCAGCAGGATCAATCCCGATACAAAGTTATTGATGATGGATTGCAGGCCGAAGCCGATACCAACCGACAGCGCGCCAGCGACGATGGCGATGTTCTGAAGGTTGAGGCCGATATAGGATAGCGCGACGATCACCGCCAGGATGACCCCCGCATAGCCGACGCCGGTCCGGATCGAGCTACGAACGCCGACATCCAGATTTGTCTGCGGCAAAAACCGCCCGTCCAGCCAGTTCTGGATGGCTCGGGTAGCCGCCATGCCGACAATCAATACGGCAATCGCCCCGAGAATAGCCGATGGCGACACCGTGAACTCCCCGACCGAAACCCCGAAGAAGGCCGACGACATCGATCCGAGCACGTCGTCGGAACGAATTCCCCATGTCGCAAGAACCATGAACGCAGCCAGGCAAACGAGAGCCAACTGGACGAAGCCGCTGAGCAAAGCAGCCATCTGGCGCACCGCGCCGCCGCCGAGGCCAGCGGTCTGCCGTAGAAAACGTCCAACGCCCCCGTGAAATGCAAATGCGCTCGCGATCAACGCGTCGGCAAACTGGCTGAGCAGAACATGGCTCATCAATACGGTCACGACGACGATCATCTCGCCGGCGACGAAGCGCCCAAATGCAACATAGCCACCGAGCGAGCCGAGAACGCTCGCAATCGATACCAGCCAGCCGAGCGGGATCAGTAAACGCCAGGCCGACCGCTTTTGGACCTCCGGCGAGCCCTCCTCATCTTCATCCGCCGCGTTTCCCGCGGCCAGACGCAACACCGCCATGAACATAAATGCCTTGGCGAGAGCTATTACCCCCTGGGCCAGGATCAAAAATTCCGCTGATGCTCCGATTGCATTATTCGTGGCATCGAGCAGCAATCCCACCGCGGCGATCGTTCCAAGCAGGACCGCGAGCGGCACGATGCGATCCGCGGCTCTGTCATCCAGATCGACCAGCCGCCATGATGGCCTGCCCGGGGCAAGAACCGCACTGCTCAGGCTTGAAAAGAAAAACGCGAAGGTCGCGCCGAAAAACATCGCTCGGATAATTCCGCCCACATCGGACGGCAGCACGCCGAGCGCCATCAACGTCTGGTATAGCACCAAAAGCGAAATGCCGGGGATGACGGTGCCGGCCAGCACGATAGCTGCCGCCGATCCGGTTTTTCGCAACGCACTAGGGTCATCGACCACCGCATTGCGCTTGATCCAGCGCGCCTGCCACCGCCGCCCCGGCGACAGGAAGAACGACATCAGGACCACGGCGGCGATGGCACAGCCAAACAGCGCGCGCACCGGCTCCGCGGTCAACACGTCAAACCAGCGAGATACCATCTCGCCGAGATTACCCGCTGCGAACGGGACGGCCGCCGCCACCTCGACCCAGACTGAGGGGTTCATCAGGCTCGCCGAGCGCTCCAGCACCGAGTCCGTGAAGATGGTCCGGCGCCTATCCGAGATCGCGTCGAGCGATTGTTGAGCCCGCACATTGATCAGTTTGGATTGTTGAATAACGCCCTGACGCGCTGCGATCTCCGCTAGCAGCTTGGCTCTTTCAAGCTTGACGTCGTCCGACGGCGACGTCGGCGCATCGCTAGTCGGGGCGAGCTCGGCGGCTCTTTCGGTTGCCTCGTAGAGCCGGGGCTCGATCGTGGCTACAAGTTGACGTACGCCATCCTGTATCGAGGTGGCGCGCGCTCTCAAATCAGTCAGCGTTGTATCGGAGATCACGCGGAAGCCTAGCGCGCGCTCCGAAGTATCGAGCGTCTGCCGCCACTCGTCGAACTTGCTTTGTGCCGTTGGAAACGTCGGCACCGCTACACCAGGCAGCCCTTCATCGGGGGAGGCCGCGGCGGTCACTTGCTTCGGCGCCGCGACTGCCGCCCCGTTGGCAGCCGCCAACGCGGCCGTCGGGCGCGCGATTTCGCACGACGATATGAAAAGGACCAAAGACGCCAGGAGAATTATATATGGTCTGTTTGAATTCATACTAACCAGTCACCGCCCGCTCGGGCATGATTCAATCGGGCGTGTGCCGTTATCGTATCCACGTTGATAATCTGCACAGCGTCGTAGGCTCTCCACAGCCAGAATGGCTGCCCGCGGAGTTTCGTTTGCCGGAACGACAACGTATCGAGCCCGGCAATTCTGTGTTGCCGCGTGATTGCTTGTGCATCGAAGACGAAACATTTCTGCCAGACAGTCAACGTTCTCGCAGTGAGTCCGAAACCTCCTGCGAAACATCCGGTAACATTCTTCGCGTAGCTGGACTTGCTGGCCACGGTCCCGGAGAATTGCGTCGCAAACGATAGAAACTACGTCGCGCTATAAATTCCAAGAATTCCGAGCCGACCAGTCTGATGACTGCGACCAGCATTGCATTGGCGGTCGACTTTATTTTTCGTTCGTTTTTCCAGGCATTCTCTCCAATCCGCATAAAACTCCTCCTGTTCATTTTCTGGTGCGATTCATGTCAGGATATAGGGGAGCGATGCGGCCAGCATCGTGAGCGCCAATACCGCGACCGCCATTTCGGCCCCGCGCTTTCGATCATTTAGGGAAGGTCGATACAGGGTCGCGTTTTCGATCTGATTGTCATTTCCCGCTGTTCTTTCAAGTTTCACATCATGTCCGAGAGGAATCGCGGCGCGAATGGAGGCGCTCCAGGGCTCGCCATGGATCGAGAAATAATCCGTGGCGAACCGGGTGTCCAAAGTCACTCGACTGATCGTCGAACACGCGACACACTCAAAAGTGTGAGTATCGAAGCCCGGCCCGGACGGCATGACATCAACTCGCCGAATTGGCGAGAAGCAGCCCAGACAGGAAAGCCTCTTGACCGCTTTTTTGCCTATAACGGAGTCCGGGGTGGTGTATGATGCCACTAGCGACCAGGCGAACACATTAAAGTTCAGACGATTCACCATTTCGGTCTCCTGCGAAGTAATCGGCGTTTGCGCGGAGCTCTGCGGCCCTCGATTGAAGTTTCGATTGCATCGACAAATTCACGATTGCGCTTCCCCGCCAGGACTCGACCAAAGCACTCCATGACGATTCACTAACTGTGCTTTGCAGGTCGTGTGATGTGGCAGGCGGCCCGGCTTCCTGAGCGTGGCGCTGGCCGCGCGCAAGACACGGTGGCAACTGCATGATATGTTTTCGAGGCCCTCGCGATTGACAATCGAGACGGTATCGCCGCGTCGTCTAATAAGACCCGCCTGTTCCAGACGCTGCATTTCATGGGTAACTCCGGCGCGCCGCACCGCGATCGCACGGCTGAGAGCTTCGGGCGTCGACTCGACGGTGTCAGAGCTGAGGCGGTCACTGGCGACAAGCAGCCATCGCGCAAGCCGCTGACTCAGACTATGCCGCGCGTTGCAGGCCACTAGCTGAGAGCTGTGAATGAAGACGACATGGGCATAGCGAAGCAGCAGAAATCTGAACTCCGGAATCTGGCTGAGCAGATAGCCGAAATCCGCGGCACGGAGACGAAGCGCCTCGCCCGCGACCTGCATGGCGCAGCGGTGCGATGAAGTCTCGACCCCATGCACGAGATCAAGCCCCACAAAATCTCGCGTGCCGAGGGTTCCTATCTCGACATTGGCACGGTCGCCGCCCGCCTTGGCAAAAAGCGCGGCCACCCCGCTCTCGATGAAGTAGACGTGCTTCATAGTCGTGTGACGTTCCTGGATCACATGTCGCCGACCAAGCGAGACTCGTTCGGCAAGTCGCGAGATTACAGCGAGGCTTTCTGCGGATAGCTGAACGAGCAACTCGTTGATCGGCGTTGGCGGCACAACAGCAGGGATGCGCTGCGCAAGGAGGCTGGAGCTGCTGCTCGGTGGTGAGGCTGATCTGTCGTAACCCTGAGACATGGAGCCCTCCCGATCAATGCGCGACCTTCACGCAGCGGCGTTTCCGAGCAGGCAGGGTGACAGTGGCGCCTACCTTTGGGCAGTCAGGCCGACAGCCCCTCGCCGTCAGGAAAATCCTGACGCGGGCTGAGGGGTATTCACCGGGTCGCACAGGCCTGCATTTCGCGTACATAGGAATGCATGTTGAATGGTCCAGCAGGACGTGGCGTCGAGCGCTGTATTAGGATGGACGATGGAGTCAAAATCGCGCATTGCCCGGAAATCACTGGTTCTGCTCGTGATGGCCGCGGCCATTCCCGTCATGGTGTTTGCCGGCTGGGTAACCTTTCTGAACGCCCGCGACGAGCGCACGGCCTCGCGGAGGGCGGCATTCGACACCCTTGATCGGGTGATTACGCGGGTTTCGTCCGAATTGGCAACGCAGATCGAGGTCGCCGCGACGCTGGCTTCATCCGCTTCCCTCGACCAGCCTGATCTGTCGATGTTCTATCGCGAGGCCAAGCGGCTCAAGGAAGCCCGGCCATTATGGGAAAACATCGAGCTGGTTGATCCGGATGGAAGTCAGGTGCTGAACCTGCTGCGACCGATGGGATCCGAGCTCGGCGCGACCGCTGACCGCGATAATTTCGAGAAGGTCATGGCGACGAAGAAGGCTGCGATTGGCGGCATCGGCCCACTTGGGCCGATCTCGGGGAAACGCCTGATCGCGCTTCGCGCCCCGGCCGAGCGCAACGGCGAAGTAACCTTCATCGTGACGATTGCCCTTGTCCCAGACGCTGTCAGCCAGATTTTACGTAGTGCGGGCGCCCCGAAGGGATGGGTCGGTGTCGTGGTCGATGCCAAGGGCAATATCGTGGCCCGCACAGCATCAGAGCAATTCGAACTCGGGAGCCCCTCCAGCGAATCGATACGGTCCGCGATTGCCCGCACGCCAGAAGGTTCGTATGTCGGCCACTCCCTGGAAGGCGTGGAGGTGGATACCGTCTACCGCACACTGCCCGGCACCGGCGGCTGGTCGGTTCATCTTGGAATTCCGACGGAATCGCTCAACGCGCCCGTCAAGAGATCAGGATATTTGCTAGTTGGGGGCGGAACCGTAAGTCTCGCTCTGGCGGTGGCGCTGGCGTGGTTGACCGGACTCGACATTGCGCAACGCAGACGCGATGAGGAGGCCAAGGCCGCAACGGCGCTCGGCATCAGCGAGGAACGCCGCATGCTTGCGATTGAGACCGCCGAACTGGGAATCTTCAATTGGGACTTGCTCAAGGGCGACGTTCTGGCTTCGAGGCGCACGCAGTTTCTGCTAACTCTTCAATCCGATAATAATGGATATGGAGATGATCGCATCTTCAGCACCGATCTGTTTCTGTCCGGTCTGGATCCCGCCGACAGACCGCGTGTGGCAAAGGCCTTCGCGGACTGCCCACAGGCCGGCTCGGTCAGTATCGAGTTCCGAACGATATCGCGTGATGGCAGCGTTCATTGGCGCAGGGCGACCGGACGCCCGCCACAGTTCGAGCCGACACGGTCCGGCGTCATTTTCGGTGTCATCATGGATATCGACGGCGCTAAACAGGCCGAGACGGAGCGGCACCAATTGCTGCGGCGCCTCGCCGAGGCCGAGGAAAACGAACGACGACGGATCGCCCGCGAGCTTCACGATCAGATCGGGCAAAGCGTGACAGGGCTGCTGTTGGGACTCAAGAACCTTGAACAATCGCTCAGGACCAATAGCGATAGCGATCACAGTCTCGAGCGGATCAATTGGCTACAAGGGCTGGCTAACGATATCGGTCGCGATATTCATCGCGTCGCCGCCGATTTGCGGCCGACCGCGCTGGATGATTTGGGATTATACGATGCGTTGCTGGCTTTGAGTCCGGAATGGAGCCTGCGTTTCCACATCAACCTCGACGTTCAGTTCCTGGGCGATACCAAGCGACTTTCGCTGGACGTCGAAATAGCGGTCTATCGCGCGATTCAGGAGGCGCTGACAAATATTCTGAAGCATGCGAAAGCGAAGAATGTGAGCCTGCTGCTGGACCAGCGGCCGACCGAGTTGCGCGTTATCGTCGAAGACGACGGCGTCGGGTTCGATACCGATCCGCGGGCAACGACAACCAGAGGCCCAACGATCAAGCTTGGACTCTCTGGCATGCGCGAGCGACTGAGCCTGATTTCCGCGGAGCTGGCGATCGAGTCCGATCCAGGCGTAGGAACTACCATTTTCATGACGGTTCCGCTGGTAGATCCAGGAGTTGAAGCATGAGCATCATTCGAATTACCCTGGCCGATGATCACCCGATTGTTCTGGCGGGCATCAAGTCGCTGCTGGAGGGCGTCACAGGCATCGAAGTCGTTGGCGAAGCCACGACGGGGCCCTCCGCGCTCGACATGATCCGGAGACTGTTGCCTGACATCGCAGTCATCGACATTTCGCTTCCCGGGCTCAGCGGCCTCGAGCTCGCCAAACAGGCCGCTGACCTGGTCCCACAGGTCAAGCTGCTCGCATTGACCGTGCACGAAGATCGCGCCTACGTGCAGCCCGTCATCAGAGCCGGCGCAAGGGGCTACCTTCTGAAGCGATCAGCGGCAGATGAACTTATTCGCGCCATACGCGCCATTGCCGAGGGGGGAATTTATCTCGACCCTGCCATTGCGGAACGGGCGCTTCCAGCGTCGCCAGACGATAGCGGTTCATCGGGGGCGACGGCGACGGCCGAACTAAGTCAGCGGGAGACTGAGGTATTGCGACTGATCTCGCACGGCCTCAGCAACAAGGAGATCGGCGGGCGTCTCGACATCAGCGTCAAGACGGTCGAAACCCACAAGGCCCGTGGCATCGAGAAGCTTGGACTGCGGACCCGATCCGACATCGTGCGGTACGGAATGGCCCATCGATGGCTCGAAAACCTGGATTGAACACATTGGCGGCCAATCTCGCACGACCCCATCAAGGGCTTGCGCGAATCTCGGGGCACGCGAGTCCGGTCATAGAGATCAAAGAGCACGAATAGCAGGACTGATCGCTCGCAACTCGTCCGATGCGCTGGATTGATGCAACATATATGATGTTGCTTGCGGGTGGCACCATCGTCAATTGATCCTGGCGCAATTGGCCCTTGCGTTCCCGAATCTACCTGTGAAGCGGTGTTTATTTACGCTGTCTGATCGCGTGTCAGGGATTACCCGACATCCCCTCCAATCGACCCGACTATCGCTCCGACGGAGCAAGCGGCAGACTGATAGACGCCAGATCAAAGCCGATACGCTTATTTGTTTCACAACCGGCGCCGGAGTTCAGCATGCAGAATCCCATTCTCTTCGGATTTGTCCTGATGATGTCAGGCGCCGTGTTGGGCTACCTCACGCTGCCCAACAGGCAAGGTGAAAGTCGCTCTTTATCGGCCAGGAGTGGACTGGTCCTGATATATCCTGCGATTATCGTCACGCTCTTCGCCGTCGGCATGGCCGAAATCATAACGACAATAACGGCTCGGTAACGTCGAACCATGTGATTTTCGAAGATACAATCATCGTATGCTCAACTCGCACTTCACAGGATGCTCGCGCGACTTCCATCTCATTCATCCTGCAAGCTGCACGAAGGTCGTCCTAATCACGCGACGATGACGGCCTGTCATCGCACACGCCCCGCGCTTTTCAAGGCGCGGGGCTACGACATGTCGCAGCTATTTAAGCGCAGTCGTGCCCGGCGCCAGCAGCAGGGCTTCACAGGCCCGGACAAGGCCGTAATCAATGTAGCTCTTGCCGGGCAGCGTGATCAATTCGGCCGGGAATGAATCTTTCGCCTGATAACCACCTTCATGCGCGACCAGGGTCGTCATCCGCGACTTGGCGTCCGGCAATGCACGGAAATCGGCAGCGCAGGACGGCGCCAATGCGGCTACGACGGCTTGGTCGCTTTTTTCAGCCGCGAACTTTTTGGCGCTGGACGGGCTCATGAATCCAAAGCCCTGCGCAAGGATGATGGCGCCGAGCGCGAGGCCAGCCGCGCCCGTCCAGAGGCTAGGCGTAACGATGTTCCAGTTGATCTTTTCCATGACAGATTCCTATCGTTCAGGTTCCAGAGAATCTTTTCGGAGTTTTCGACTTCAGTTAACAGAAGGGTAGTTGAGGCAATCGCTTTCCTCGATGGGATTGGCATGTCGTAGCGATCGGGCACATTTCAAACATGACGTCTCTCCCTCCATTGTTCGAATCGATTTCGCATCTCGGATCGAGTTTGAGCTCTGGACGCACCGTGTATGAGACGGTTGAGAAAATCATGCGTCGAGATTCGTAGCGCGAAGGCCTGTCAATGATCCGCGGGGCGAACAAGGATGAGATGCGGAGTGTTCGGATAAACAGGCTAAGTACAATTCTAGCCCGATCCTGCTTGTGATCAATGAGCCATTGGTCTGCGTGATATAACGCCGCAACCCCGGAACTATCGCCTATCGAAGATTGCCCTGGACTCCACAAGGATCCAGAGACATCGGCCCGCTCCACGGCCGCGGCGTAATTCTTCGAGAGAACTTCAAACAACTATCGTGCACAGACCAACGTCGATAATGGATGATATGGATATCGTCGCGGCATACGTCGTCTTCAACATCAGTGACATCAAGCTGAACTATATGTCCAACAAGCTTTGGCGCCCGGCGCAACTGGACATCGAAGATCACCGACCGCCTCGGACCGCGATGGAGCGGAGCCAATGAGTTTTGCAATGCTGTTGGCGGTCAATGCTGCCGCGGATCGCGTCAAGGACGGAACGATACGGGCTCC
>JACMOT010000606.1 GCA_014377915.1 Tardiphaga sp. | reverse complement strand
GGCGTCAAGGGCATTGGCGAGGGCGGCGCCATCGCGCCGCCGGCCGCGATCGCCAATGCCGTCAACGACGCGCTGCGGCCGCTGCGGGTCGAAATGCTGCACTCGCCGATCTCGCCGCGTCGCATCGTGGCGGCCATCATCGCGGCGCGCGACGCGGAAAGGCCGGCGGCATGAAGCCGGCCCCGTTCGCCTATCAGCGTCCGCGCGATTTGCCATCGGCGCTCGCCGCCATGGCCGGTACCGAGGGCGTGATCAAGCTGATCGCCGGCGGCCAGTCGCTTGGCCCGATGCTGAACCTGCGCCTGGTCGCGCCCGATCTGATCGTCGATATCGCCGGCCTGACCGAATTGAAACATGTCGAGCGCTGCGGCGAAGAGCTGGTGCTCGGCGCCTGCGTGACCCATGCCGACATAGAAGACGGCCGCGTTCCCGACGTGACGCGCGGCGCGATGCGGCGCGTCGCCGCGGCCATTGCCTATCGGGCGGTGCGCAACCGCGGCACCATCGGCGGCTCGCTGAGTCATGCTGATCCCTCCGCCGACTGGGTATCGGCGCTGTCGGCGCTCGGCGCCACGCTGACGCTGCGCAGCGCCGCTGCGACGCGGCGTGTGGCGATGAAGGACTTTATCGTTGGCGCGCTGGAAACCGCGCTGCAGCCGGGCGAGATGATCGAGGCCGTGCGGATTCCGGCGATGACCGCTTCCGCGCGCTGGGGCTACGTCAAGAGCTGCCGCAAGACCGGCGAATTCGCCCACGCCATCGGCGCCGTTCTGATCGATCCCGACGCCGGTTCGGCCCGCATCGTGATCGGTGCGGTCGAAGCCGCGCCGATCGTCATCGATGATTGCGCCGAACTGTTCGGCGGCAACATCACCGGCGGGTTCGGCACCAGCTTTGATCCACGCGTCGCCGATCGCCTGCTGGTGCAAGCCGGTATCAGTGACGCCGCCGATCGGCATATCCATG
The DNA here is from genome assembly GCA_014377915.1 of Tardiphaga sp. Next base: position 3,289 of record JACMOT010000606.1, on the reverse strand, counting down.
TCACGGTGCTGCGCCGGGCGATCGCGGAGGCCGCGGCATGAATAGCGTCGCCATCATGATCAACAGCCGCGCGGTCACCGCCAGCGTCGAGCCGCGCACCAGCCTGGCGGACTTCTTGCGCGACGAGCGCGATCTCACCGGCACCCATCTCGGCTGCGAGCACGGCGTGTGCGGCGCCTGCACAGTGCTGCTCGACGGCGTGCCGGCGCGCTCCTGTATCACTTTCGCGGTCACCTGCGACGGCGCTGAAATCACCACCATCGAAGGCCTCGACGACGACGAGATTTCGATCGAATTGCGCGCCGCGTTCACCCGCGAGCATGCGCTGCAATGCGGCTATTGCACGCCGGGCATGCTGGTCTCGGCGCGCGACCTGGTGAAGCGGCTGCCCGATGCCGATGAGCAGGCGATCCGCGTCGGCATGTCCGGCAATCTGTGCCGCTGCACCGGCTATGTCGGCATCGTCAATGCGGTGAAGTCGGTGATCGCGGCGCGCCGTGGCCGTGACATCGCGGCGGAGCCCGATGCCGGCCGCAAGTTGCTGGGACCGGTCGGGTCGGGCCACGCCGCGTCGGCCGGCTCCGCAAATCCCGCTGATGTGATCGCGGCTCCATCCGCGGCCGTCATTGCGCCGCTGCTGATTCCCGACTTCACGCCGTCAACCATTCTCGAACAGTCCTTCACCGTCGCGCATCCGCCCGCCAAAGTGTTTGCGATGTTCGGCGATATCGCCGCCGTGGCGTCCTGCCTGCCGGGCGCGTCGCTGACGGGAACGCCGGCGCCGGAGCGGGTCGAAGGCGCGATCCGCGTCAGGGTCGGTCCGATTTCGGCGAATTTCAACGGGGCGGCGCGGGTTGAAAGCGATGCCGCGACGCGGTCCGGCCGCATCATCGGCGTCGGCAGTGATCAACGCAGCCGCTCGCAGACGCAGGGCGAGATCCGCTACCGGCTGCTGCCGGTCGAGCAGGGGGCTGCCACGCGCGTCGACCTGTCGATCGGCTACAGCCTCACCGGCATGCTGGCGCAGGTCGGCCGCTCGGGTCTGGTGCGGGATCTCGCCACGCGCCTGATCGCGGAATTCGCCGGCAATCTCGACCGGCTGCTGTCGGGTGATAGCCGGGCGATCGCGCCGGCCGCCGAGCTCAATGGGATTTCGCTGATCTTCGGCCTGCTGCGACAGCGAGCGGTGGGCTTTGTCCGCCGGCTCTCGGGGCGGGACGGTTCGGCATCATGAATCGACGTTCGCGCTTAATGCGGAGCGGCGAAGTTTGGACTGCGCGGGTTTCAACAGCGTCAGATTGGAGAACCACATGATACGGACGTTCAAGACTGTTCCGGCGATCGCCCTGGCGCTCGCTCTGCTTGACGGCGCGGCGCACGCGCAAACCATCAAGATCGGCGTCAACGAGCCGCTGACCGGCGCCTTCGCCGCGTCGGGCACATATGTCGTCAACGGCGCCAAGATCGCCGCCGACGAGATCAATGCCAAGGGCGGCCTGCTCGGCAAAAAGATCGAACTGGTGATCGAGGACAATAAGAGCAACCCGACCGAGGCCGCCGCCGTCGCCGAGAAGCTGATCACCCGCGACAAGACACCGGTGCTGCTGGGCGCCTGGGGCTCCAGCCTGACGCTCGCCGTGATGCCGAAACTGGTGGAGTACGAAACCGCGATGGTGGTCGAGACCTCGTCGGCCAGCAAGATCACCACCTCGGGCAACCCCTACGTGTTCCGCATCTCGCCGCCTTCCTTCGTCGAGGCGGCCGCGTTCAAGAACATCGTCGACAGGCTGGCGCTCAAGAAAGTCGATTTTCTCGTCATCAACAATGACTGGGGCCGCGGCACCGCCGAGGACTTCAGCAAGATGATGAAGGACAAGGGCATCAGCATCGGCCTGGTCGAGACCATGGACCAGTCGGCGCAGGACATGAGCGCGCAGCTCGCCAAGATCAAGGCGACCGATTCCGAGACGGTGATCGTCACCGGCGCGGTCGATCAGCTCACGCTGGTCTTCAAGCAGGCCGCCGCGCTCGGTCTGAAGAAGCGGATCATCACCACTGGCGGTTCGCAGAACCCTGACCAGATCATTGCGCAGGCGGGCGCCGCGGCCAACAACACGATGCATCTGACCACCTTCCTGCCATGGATGCCGGAAAAGACCCCGAACCCGGAAGCCACCAATTATTTCATCACCGAGTGGAAGAAGCGCGGCTTTGAATTCGCCGGCGTGACCGAGAGCTTCCGCGGCTATGATGGCATTCGCACCATCGCGGCGGCGATCGAGAAGGCCGGCAAGGCCGAGCCCGCGGCGATCAAGGCGGCGCTGTGGGAGATCAGCGTCAAGGGCCTGAACGGCGAGATCGCGTTCAAGAAGTCCGGCCCCGCCGGTCAGGAGAGCGGCCAGAGCTTTCCCAACGTCTATCTGGTCGAGATCACCGACGGCAAGGTCGTGATGAAGGATATGTAGAGCGCGCACCACCGTTCCAGGGCGCGAGCGCTAGCAGCGCGAGCGAGCCTCAGCCACTCCAATGGGAGTGGCGGGGAACCTCGACATGAGACGATGAACAACTCGGGATTCCGGGTTCGCTTGCGCCCCGGAATGACAGTGAGGACTACCCTTGGACCAGCTTCTGCAACATCTGCTCAACACCCTGGTGCTCGGCGGCACCTATGCGCTGCTGGGCATCGGGCTGACGCTGATCTTCGGCATCATGAACGTGGTCAATTTCACCCACGGCATCCTCTATACGTTCGGCGCCTATATGATGTTCATCGTGGTGCATCAGCTCGGCGTGAATTTCTTTCTGGCGCTGCCGATCGCCATCGTCGCCGGCTGGCTGCTCGGCGCTGCCATCGAGATCGTGCTGCTGCGGCCGCTGCGCGGCTCCGATATCGATACCACCATGCTGGTGATGATCGGCGCCTGGATCGCGATGCAGTCCGGCGCGCTGTGGATCTGGGGCGGCGTGGCGAAGTCGGTCAGCAATCCGTTCCCCGATGCGCCGCTGGTCCTGGGGCCGGTCTCGGTCTCGTGGCTGCGGCTGTTCGTGCTGGCCGCCGCGGCGCTGCTGATCGTGATCGCCTATCTGCTGATCAACCGCACCCGGCTCGGCCGCGCCATGCGCGCCACCTTCCAGGACCACGACACCGCGGCGCTGATGGGCGTCAATGTGAGCTGGGTCTATCCCCCCACCCCCGCGAACGGCCCCAGCCTCCCCGCCGCCGCCGGCGCGTTGCTCGGTCCGGTCTATGTGATCTTCCCGCAGATGGGCGACCTCGCCGCGGTGAAGG
>JACMOT010000605.1 GCA_014377915.1 Tardiphaga sp. | reverse complement strand
GAGATGGCCAAGGCGGTGCAGGTGTTCAAGAGCAACGCGGTGGCCATGCAGGCGCTGCAGGCCGAGCAGGAGCAGGTCGGCGCGCGGGCCGAGCAGCAGAAGAAGCAGGCGATGCGCGAGATGGCGGATGGTTTTGAAGCCCGCATCGGCGGCATCGTTGGCGCCGTGTCGGGGGCTGCGTCCGCGATGCAGAACACCGCGCGGACGATGTCGGCCAATGCCGAGAACACGCAGCAGCGCACGGCGGCGGTGGCCGCCGGCGCCGAGGAGTCCACCGTCAATGTGCAGACGGTCGCTTCGGCTTCAGAGGAGCTGGCGGCCTCGATCAGCGAGATCAGCCGCCAGGTGACGCAGGCCTCCGTGGTGGCGCGCAAGGCCAATGAAGAGAGCGAAAAGACCAATGCCAGCGTCGCCGGCCTCGCCGATGCCGCGCAGAAGATCGGCGAGGTGGTCGCCTTCATCACCCAGATCGCCAGCCAGACCAACCTGCTGGCGTTGAATGCGACGATCGAGGCGGCGCGCGCCGGCGACGCCGGCCGCGGCTTCGCGGTGGTCGCCTCCGAGGTGAAGTCGCTGGCGACGCAAACCTCGCAGGCCACGGACGATATTCGCGCCCAGATCGAGACCATCCAGGCCGAGACCGCCGACGCGGTGGCGGCGATCAAGCGGATCTCGATGACCATCGTCGAGGTCAACGACATCTCCACCACGATCGCAGCCTCGATGCAGCAGCAGGGCGCGGCGACCCAGGAGATCACCCGCAACGTCCAGGAAGCCGCGGATTCCGCCCGGCACGTGTCGCAGAACATCAACGGCGTCAGCGAAGCGGTCGAGGCGACCGGCCAGGCGGCCTCCGGCCTGCTCGGCGAGGCCGACCGGCTGGCAGCGCAGGCCAGGACGTTGCAGGCCGAAGTCGGCGATTTCCTGGCGTCGGTGCGGGCGGCCTGACTCGCGTTTGCGCGCTGGCCATGCCGAACACGCTTTGACCTGAGCGTCGCGAGTCCCTATTTTGCCGACAACAGTCCTTTTGCCGTCCGGGCCCGATATGACCGCATCGCTGAAAGCCATCGACAGCACGGCCGACCTGCCGGCGCTGATGAACGACCTCGCCGCCGGCGCCCGTGCCGCGGCGCGCGTGCTGGCGGTGGCATCCGCCGAGCAGAAGAATCGCGCGCTTGCCGCGATGGAGCGGGCGATCCGTGACGGGGCGACCGCCATTCTGGCCGCCAATGCCGAGGATGTCGCCGAAGTGCGCGGCAATGGCGCTACCGCGGCCTTCATCGACCGGCTGACGCTGACCCCGGCGCGCGTCGATGCGATGGCCGATGGCATTCGCGTCATCCACGATATTCCCGACCCCGTCGGCGCCATCACCGAAAGCTGGCAACGGCCGAACGGCATGATTATCGAGCGCGTCCGGGTGCCGCTTGGCGTCGTCGCGGTGATCTTCGAAAGCCGTCCGAATGTCGCGGCCGATGCCGGCGTGCTGTGCCTGAAATCCGGCAATGCGGTGATCCTGCGCGGTGGCTCCGACAGCTTTCGCTCCTGCCGCGCTATTCACGACTGCCTCGTGCTGGGGCTGCGCGAGGCTGGCCTGCCGGAAGGCGCGATCACGTTGGTGCCGACCCGCGACCGCGCGGCGGTCGGGCTGCTGCTGAGCGGTCTGAATGGTGCCGTTGATGTGATCGTGCCGCGCGGCGGCAAGAGCCTGGTGGCGCGTGTCGAGGCCGAGGCCCGGGTGCCGGTGTTCGCGCATCTCGAAGGCGTCAATCACGTCTATATCGATCATGCCGCGACGCTCGAGATGGCTAAGTCGATCGTGCTGAACGCCAAGATGCGGCGCACCGGCGTCTGCGGGGCGGCGGAAACGCAGCTGGTCGATCGCGCGGCCGCCGCGACGCATCTGAAGCCGCTGGTCGAGATGCTGATCGCAGCGGGCTGCGAAGTGCGCGGCGACGTCGACGTGCAGGCCGTGGATGCGCGCGTCAGGCCTGCGATCAGCGAGGACTGGGACACCGAATATGAGGACGCCATCATCGCCGCGAAGATCGTCGACGGCGTCGATGGCGCGATCGGGCATATCCACGACCACGGCTCGCACCATACCGATGCGATCGTGACCGAGGATCTCGCCGCCGCCACCAAATTCCTCAACGAGGTCGATTCCGCGATCGTGCTGCACAATGCCTCGACGCAGTTCGCCGATGGCGGCGAGTTTGGGTTTGGCGCGGAAATTGGCATCGCTACCGGCAAATTCCACGCCCGCGGGCCGGTCGGCGCCGAGCAGCTCACGAGCTTCAAATACCGGATTCACGGCACCGGACAGACCCGGCCGTGATCCATTCCCGTCGTGCGCGTGGAGACTGAATTGGCGCCGCATTCAGTCGTCGGCCACGACATTCCGTTTCATGGCGAAGGCATGCGAATCGGCCTGCTCGGTGGGTCGTTCAATCCGCCGCATGCGGCGCACCGGGCGATCAGCCTGTTCGCGCTGAAGCGGCTGCGGCTGGATCGGGTGTGGTGGCTGGTATCGCCCGGTAATCCGCTGAAGGATTCCAGTAATCTGCACGATCTCGCCGAGCGCGCCGCCGCCGCCCGCGATATGGCCGATGACCCCCGGATCGACGTCACCTGCCTCGAGACGGTGATCGGCACCCGCTATACGGTCGATACCATCAGCTATTTGCGAAAACGCTGTTCGGGCGCGCATTTCGTCTGGATCATGGGGGCCGACAATCTCGCCCAGTTCCACCGCTGGGAGAACTGGCAGCGAATCGCCGCGCAAGTTCCGATTGCGGTGATCGACCGTTCGCAAATGGGGCTTCGCGGGTTGGCCGGCACCGCCGCGCAGGCTTTGGCGCGGTACCGGATACCGGAGAGGGACGCCCGGTCACTGGCCGACCGGCTTCCCCCGGCCTGGACCTTCCTGACCGGGCTGAAGCTCAGCCTGTCCTCGACCCGGCTGCGCAATCCTGACGGCAGCTGGAAGACGTAATTCCACAACACTCGCCCGATAAGTGTTATAGGCCCCAGCTGGAATATTGAATCCAAGCCTCCCACATGCATACTCTTGTTCACCGGTCGTCGGAATCGGCGTCCCGTACCGTGAAAGGAATGGTCCCTGGCCACTTCTGTATCGAAGATTTCATCCAAGGCTGGCGCAACGAAGAAGTCAGCCAAGCCTGCTGCAGCTCCAAAGAAGGCCGCCGCCAAGGCTGCGGCACCGAAGAAGGCAGCGGTGAAAAAGGCCCCTGTCGCCAAGAAGGCTGTGATCGCCAAAAAGGCAATCGAGCCGAAGGTGGCTTTGCCCAAGGCAACCGCGCCGAAGGTGACAAAGGCCAAGAAGGTCGCGCTTGCCGGACCCCAGGTGCGCGACAGCGCGACCGAAGTGCTCGAACTGATCCTGAAGCGTCTCGACGACATGAAGGCGGAAGAAACCGTCACCATCGACCTGCGCGGTCGCTCGGCGTTTTCCGACTACATGGTGGTGACCACCGGTAGATCGAACCGCCATGTCGGATCATTGGCCGAGAATGTCGCCAAGGGGCTGAAGGAATCCGGCAACAAGAAGGTCCATATCGAGGGCCTCCCGAATTGTGACTGGGTGCTGATCGATTCCGGCGAAGTCATCGTTCATGTGTTCCGGCCGGAAGTGCGCGAGTTCTACAATCTCGAGCGGCTGTGGACGACCGGTGCTGCCGACGAGGCGAAGATCGAACTCAAGGCGGTCTGAGCAGCTGCCTGTCCCGGATGCGCCGCGGCGTGCTTCACGCTGCCGCGCATCAATGCGGCTGCGTCAGGCACCAAAGTCTGTTACGGCCCCGGCGCGACGAAGCAAGACGGCGTAGCGCATCGCGCCCGGAGCGCCGGTATCTAACGACGCCAAAACCTCCAACCTGAATCTTTCGCCGATGCATCTCGTTGTGATCTCGATCGGCAAGCTCAAGCAGGGCCCGGAGCGTGAGCTGGCGGAGCGCTATCGCATTCGCTTCGACGATATCGGCCGCAAACTCGGTTTTCGCGGTCTGGCGATTCATGAAATTTCGGAAAGCCGCGCCCGCGATGCGGTCACCCGCATCGCCGAGGAAGGCGCCGCGATGTCGGCGTTGGTTCCGGAAAAGGCCGTCCTCGTTGCGCTGGACGAGCGCGGTAGCAGCATCGACAGCGCCAGCTTTGCGCGGCATCTTGGTAAGTGGCGGGATGAGTCGGTGCCGCAGACTATTTTTCTGATCGGCGGCGCGGACGGACTTTCGCCCGAATTGCGGCGCACAGCCAGACTGAGTATTGCATTCGGCTCGGCGACCTGGCCGCATCAAATGGTTCGCGTCATGCTTTTGGAACAGATTTACCGGGCGGCGACAATTTTATCGGGCCACCCGTATCACCGCGTTTGAAACCTATTACAGGCGACGATCGACTGATGCAGTCTCCGCGGCCCCATATTCCCTGTCGCGATACCGTGCGCCGCGGACCGTCGCAGGCTGTGGCGGTGGCGTTGGCGGTGGCGGTATGGTCGATAGGTCTGGTCGTCGCGGTGACGTCCCCGGCTGGCGCCCAAGTCACCGTTCCGGCGCAGCCAATTAATTCAACGTCTCCCGATATCATCCGGCAACGTGAACAGGACCTCCAGGCAGCGCGGGCGCAGCAGAAAAACGCCGCCGAGCTGCAGGAAAAACTCAAGGCGGATATCGCCGCGCTCGGTCAGGATCGCGGCAAGCTCAGCCAGCAACTGATCGATATCGCCGCCCGCGCGCGCGGCATCGAAACCCGCATCGACGATGCCGAGGCCCGCCTGCGTCCGCTCGACGCCCGCGAGGCACAGGCCCGTAGCCTACTGGAATCGCGCCGCGCCGAGATCGTCGAGGTGCTGTCGGCGCTGCAGCGCGCCGGCCGCCGCGCGCCGCCGGCTCTGTTCGTGCGTCCGGAAGATGCGCTGACCTCGCTGCGAACCGCGATGCTGCTCGGTTCCGTCGTCCCCGACATGCGCGCCCGCGCGGCCCGGCTGGTGGATAATCTCAATGAGCTGCTCAGCGTGCGCAAGGTCATCGCGGTCGAACGCGATCAGCTCGCGATCGACCGCGACAAGCTGAGAGACGATCAGACTCGTCTCGCCGCCCTCACGGACGAGCGGCAGAAGAAGCAGAGCGCCGCCGAGAAGGACATGGAAGCGGAAGCCGCGCGCGCGCTGGCGCTGTCGCGCCAGGTCGACAGCCTGCAGGGGTTGATCGCCAAGATGGAGCAGGACTCCAAGGTGGCCTCGAAGGCGGCGGCGACCGCCGACCTGAAGGGCGTGCCGGCCGCGCTCAGCAATGGTCGTCCCAATGTCGGCGGCCTGAAGGATCCCGGCCGGTTGAGCCCGGCCATCGCGTTCGCCTCGGCCAAGGGTTTGTTTGCTCTGCCGGTTAACGGTGTGAAAATCCGCACCTTTGGTGGTTCCGACGGTGTCGGTGGCGTCGAAAAGGGCATTTCCCTGGCCGCGCGTGCCGGCGCCCAGGTCACAACCCCGTGTGATGGCTGGGTTGTCTATTCAGGCCCGTTCCGCAGCTATGGACAACTCTTGATCCTCAACGCCGGTGGCGGGTATCATGTGTTGATCGCCGGGATGGAGCGCATATCGGTGAACATTGGTCAGTTCGTCCTGACGGGGGAGCCGGTCGCTGTCATGGGGTCGACATCCCGGGTAGCTTCCGTCATTGCGACCAATGCCAGCCAGCCCGTGCTCTATATCGAGTTCCGTAAGGACGGCACTCCCATTGATCCTGGCCCATGGTGGGCCGCAAACGAAGGCGAAAAGGTTCGCGGATGATGCGCAAGACTTCAATAATCCTGCTGAGTGCTGCGACCGGCGCGGCCTTGACGCTGTTCGTCACCCAACCCCGCGCGGTGTTCATGGGGACCAGCGCGCGCGCTGCGACCTCGGACACCTATCGCCAGCTCAACCTGTTCGGCGACGTGTTCGAGCGGGTTCGCAGCGACTATGTCGAGAAGCCCGACGACAGCAAGCTGGTGGAGTCCGCGATCTCCGGAATGCTGACCGGACTCGATCCGCATTCCAGCTACATGGATGCCAAGAGTTTTCGCGATATGCAGGTGCAGACCCGCGGCGAGTTCGGCGGCCTCGGCATCGAAGTCACCATGGAAGACGGCCTGATCAAGGTGGTGTCGCCGATCGACGATACCCCGGCCTCCAAGGCCGGCATCATGGCCAACGACATCATCACCAGCCTCGACGATGAAGCGGTGCAGGGCCTGACCCTGAACCAGGCCGTCGAGAAGATGCGCGGCCCGGTCAACACCAAAATCAAGCTGAAGATCGTCCGCAAGGGCAAGGACGATCCGCTCGACGTCACCTTGGTGCGCGACAACATCCGCGTCCGCTCGGTGCGCGCGCGCGTCGAAAGCGATGACATCGCCTATATCCGCATCACCACCTTCAACGAACAGACCACCGAAGGCCTGAAGCGCGAGATCGCGGCGCAGACCGCGGCGATCGGCAGCGACAAGATCAAGGGCTTCATCATCGATCTGCGGAACAATCCCGGCGGTCTGCTGGAAGAAGCCGTGACGGTGTCCGACGCCTTCCTGGAGCGCGGCGAGATCGTTTCGACCCGCGGCCGCAATGCCGAGGAAACCCAGCGCCGCACCGCGCATGCCGGAGATCTCACCAAGGGCAAGCCGGTGGTCGTGCTGATCAATGGCGGCTCGGCTTCGGCGTCGGAAATCGTCGCCGGTGCGCTGCAGGACCACAAGCGCGCCACCACCATCGGCACTCGGTCGTTCGGCAAGGGCTCGGTGCAGACCATCATCCCGCTCGGCTCCGGCAACGGCGCGCTGCGGCTGACCACGGCGCGCTACTTCACGCCGTCGGGCAAGTCGATCCAGGCCAAGGGCATCGTGCCGGACATCGAGATCCTGCAGGACGTGCCGGATGAGCTAAAGTCACGCACCGACACAAAGGGCGAAGCCTCCTTGCGCGGTCATCTGAAGAACGATGGTGACGAGAAGACCGGCTCGCAGTCCTACGTGCCGCCGGACGCCAAGAACGACAAGGCCCTGAAGGCCGCCGCCGATCTGCTGCATGGCGTCAAGGTAACCTCCAACGCAACCGTTACGCCGGCTGCGGATGACAAGCAGACCGCCGAGAAGCCGGCCGCCGACAAGCCGGAAGCCAAGCCGAACTGACCGGCCATAACAGTCCTGGCGAATTGGGCGGCCTGCGGGCCGCCCTTTTTGTTGGTGCTTTGGTTCATCTGCGCCCGGTCACTGGGCCAGACCATGCATCCGCCGCTGCGCGGCGTGGTATCCTCGGCCGCTGATTCGGAGGTAATGGCGGTGTCGACGGACGATCTGAGCACCCCGCTTGGACAAAAACTGACGCGCAAGCGCCGGTTCCGGCTGCCATTTTCCGGGCCCCAGGCATTGGTCGGTATTCTCGGGCTGTTTCTGCTCGGCTTCCTTGGTTTTGCTGTCTTCAACGACAATCCGCTGGGCGGTGAACCCGTCGCCCGCGTCGCGCTGAAGCCGCCGGCGGCCGATGACAAGGCCGCTGCGCCGCCGGTCGAGATCAAGCGCGCCGCCGAACTGCCGAAGGCGCCGGAAGTGGGCGGTCAGAAGACGATTACCATCATCGATGGCTCCAGCGGAGCGCGCCGCGACGTCGTGGTCTCGGCAGATACGTCCGAGGCGCTCGACGCCAATGCGCCACCTCCGATGATGGCTAATATCAATCCGAAGCTGCTCGAGAAAACCCGCCATGGCATGGTCCCGATCGCCGCTGACGGCTTGAAGTCGGTCAACGCCTATGCCGCCGGCAGCGATCTCGACCGCGCCAGGGCGATGAAGATGCCGAGCATTGCCATTGTGATCGGCGGGCTGGGAGTGGGCGCCGCCCGGACCACGGATGCCATCATGAAACTGCCGGCCGCCGTGACGCTGGGCTTCACGCCCTATGGCTCGGACCCTGGCAAACTGGTGGAGCGCGCCCGCATGCAGCGCCATGAGGTGCTGTTGCAGATCCCGATGGAGCCGTTCGATTATCCCGATAATGATCCCGGCCCGCAAACGCTGCTGGCAACCGCGACCGCCGAGCAGAACCTCGACCGCATGCAATGGCATATGAGCCGTTTTCAGGGCTATGTCGGCGTCGCCAATTTCATGGGCGGTCGCTTCGTCGCGACTGAGGGTGCGATGCAACCGGTGGTGCGCGATGCCGGGAAACGGGGATTGGCATTCTTCGACGACGGCGCGTCGCCGCGCAGCGTCGCTGCGGCCGCAGCCGAGGGGCAGGGGATGCCGTTCGCGCGCGCCGACGTCATCATCGATGTGGTTCCGACGTTGGCGGACATCGACAAGGCGCTGTCGCAGCTCGAAAGCCTCGCCCGGGAACGCGGTGTGGCGGTAGGGATGGCATCGGCGCTGCCGATTTCGATCGATCGCATCGGCGCCTGGGCGAAATTGCTCGAAGGCCGCGGTCTGCTGCTGGTGCCATTGACAACGGCGATGCTGAAATCAAAATCAGGCTAGCGTGTTTGGGCTAGGGTGAATTCGGCACAACCGAATCGCTGCGTAAACTGTGCTCGGAACGACGCGAGAGGCATTGACGGAATGGCGCGCTACGAAGATCTGCCCTATCGAACCTGCGTCGGAATGATGCTGATCAACCCGCAAGGGCTCGTGTTTGTCGGCCGCCGCGCCGGCGGCATCGAACATGTCGATGAAACCCATGTCTGGCAGATGCCGCAGGGCGGTGTCGATCCCGGCGAGGACACCTGGGAGGCGGCGAAGCGCGAGCTCTATGAAGAGACCAGCGTGCGATCGGTCGAGAAGCTCGGCGAAGTGCCGGACTGGCTGATCTACGACATTCCGCGCACGGTGGCCGGGCGCACCTGGAAGGGCCGTTACCGCGGCCAGCGCCAGAAATGGTTCGCGGTGCGCTTCACCGGCGACGATAACGAGATCAACGTGGTGGCGCCCGGCGGTGGCCATAAGCCTGAATTCATCAAATGGCGCTGGGAGCCGATGAAGAACCTGCCCGACCTGATCGTACCGTTCAAGCGTCCGGTCTATGAGCGGGTGGTGAGGGAATTCCTCAAACTATCAGGCGATTGACGCGTCATGGATGACCGGCCCTATCGCCCCAATGTGGGTGTCGCGTTGTTCAATGCCGACGGCAAGGTTCTGATCGGCCGCCGCTTCAAGGATGACGGCCCGGAGATCATCCTGCCCGGGCTGGAATGGCAGATGCCGCAGGGCGGGATCGATGCGCATGAAGATCCCCGCGCGGCCGTGATGCGCGAATTGTGGGAAGAGACCGGCGTCAGCCACGCCGATTATCTCGATGAAACCGATTGGCTGACCTACGATTTCATCCCGTTTGACGGGCCCGGGCATCGCTTCGCGCGGTTCCGCGGCCAGCGCCAGAAATGGTTCGCGCTGCGATTTACCGGAGATGATTCGGAGGTCGATCCGCTGACGCCGCGCAATGACCAGCCGGCGGAATTCGATGCCTGGCGCTGGGAACGGCTCGACCGCGTCGCCGATCTTGTCGTGCCGTTCCGGCGCGACGTCTATCGCGCGGTGGCGGAGAGCTTTGCGAAGTACGCGTAAGGCTTGGTGCCAGCTGTGATGTAGCCCGGATAAGCCTAGCCGGGGCTCACAGAGCGGCGGCGCAGCGATATTCGGGGATCGGCGTATCTGTTGAAGTCCCGCCCCGGATATTGGCATCGCGACGCCAAGCGCCGCTCCGCCTCATCCGGGCTACAGGTTCGTCAGTGCATCGCCGTCGAATTGACGTGCTGCTGGATGACCTTGAAGTGGTCGAGGCGCTCGATGGCGCGGTCGAGCACAGAGCCTTCCTTTTCGGCGAGCTTCGCTTCCATCGCGGCAATCTGGTCGGCGAACGCGGCGCGATCCAGATCCTGCATCGAGGTGGCGACGTCGGCCAGCACGGTGAGGCCCTTTTCATTCACTTCGGCGAGGCCGCCGAGCACGATGATCATCTGCTTCGTGGTGCCGGTGGTGATGGTCATGATGCCGGGGCGCAATGCTGCGACCATCGGAGAGTGGCCGGCCATCACGCCGAAATCGCCCTCGAGGCCGGGGACATCGACCTGATCGACTTCACCCGCGAAGGCGAGCTTTTCCGGCGAGACGAGATCGAAGTGAAAGGTGGGCATGAGAAACCTGCGAATAGTGAATGGCGAATAGCGAGTAGAACGAGGGAGCAGAGAAGGCGTATTTGACTATTCGCCATTCGCTACTCCCAATTCGCTTCTTAAGCCGCTTCGGCAGCCAGCTTCTTGCCCTTTTCGACGGCCTCTTCGATGGCGCCGACCATGTAGAAGGCGGCCTCCGGGAGGTGGTCGTTCTTGCCTTCGCAGATCGCGCGGAAACCCTTGATGGTATCAGCGAGGTCAACGAACTTGCCCGGCGAGCCAGTGAAGATTTCGGCGACGAAGAACGGCTGCGACAGGAAGCGTTCGATCTTGCGGGCGCGAGCGACGGCGAGCTTGTCCTCTTCCGACAGTTCGTCCATGCCGAGAATGGCGATG
>JACMOT010000604.1 GCA_014377915.1 Tardiphaga sp. | reverse complement strand
TTCTACTGGGACGCCAGCGACGGCACCCGACAATTCTCCGAGAAATTCGCGGCGCGGATGGGACGGCCGCCGAGCGAGACCCAGGCGATGAATTACAGCGCCACGCTGCATTATCTGAAATCGGTGCAGGCGGTCGGATCGACTGAAACCAAGGCCGTCCTCGCCAAGATGCGCGCCACCCCGGTCAATGACGCGCTGACCAGCAACGCCTCGATCCGGGCCGATGGCCGACTGATGCGCGACATCTATCTGGTGCAGGTGAAAACACCGGAGGAATCGAAAAAACCCTGGGACTACTTCAAGGTCACCGGCCGCATCGCGGCGGCCGACGCCTTCCGCCCGGTCAGTGAGTCCGTCTGCCCGTTGTTGAAGTCTTAAACGACCGAGCGCGCGCGGACCTTAGAGCATGATTGGTCAACGTTGAATCATGTCCCGGACGCGATGCATCGCACCCCTTGGGTGTGGTGCTTCGCAGGAGCCGGGCCCATGCCAGACGCCGGTGTTCGCGAAGGTCCCGGCTCTGCGCAATCAGCGAGCGCAGGGCGCAATAGCGCAGCGTATCGCCGCATCTCGGCATGGCGGCGGATGACGCTTCCGCCATTCCGCCCGCCTGCGCGCTTCATCCACCGATACACGGCATCGGCTCCGCCGTAGCAGCCGCGGTATGCGACCTGCCCGGCCGCGCCGTTTGCACGGATCAATGTACCGATCAGCGACACGGCGTCTGTCGCCGACAGTCACAAAGCATGGAACAAACCCTTGCCCTCGACCGCATAGATCGCGATAGTCTCACAATAGCGTTACTGGATGCGGCAGCTTCAGCGGATGCTGTGCCTGGCTTGCATTTGAGATGATCCGGTCGCCGACGGCCATATGGAATTTGTATGATGGCCAGCTACGATTTCTTCGAGAAGGCGATCGTCCTGGTGGCAAAGGACTGGTTTCAGCTGCTGAGCACGGACCGCGCCGCGACACTGCGGCTACGGGCCGGAATGGACTGGGGCGGAAAACGCTTCATGGTTGCGCCGGCCGGCGATATCAGCGGCGCCACCGTCGAACTGGCATTCATCCGTGGCGCGAGCGATTTCAACATTCCCCATGCCCCGGTCGGATATATTGGATATCTGAGTTTTTATAGTGCCGAGCGTAGCGGCGAGTTCGAGGCGGACGCCTTTCTGAGCGGGGCGCTGACGCTGCCCGAAGCCATGTTTGACGATATCTGGTCGCAAATCAGCAGCGGACGCGTCGTGCCGGATCTGGCCATCAAGGTCGGCCCCACCGAGATGGGCGCCTCCGACGCGACGATCTGGGACCGCCATGCGCACCGACATTTGTTCATCACCGAGGCGGAGTTTGTCTTTCGATACCAGGAAGCATCAGCCGCGTGAACGGCGTGGTGTTGCAGCCCGCGCCGGCCGCGATGTGGCCTACGACGATCGCATCCGCGCCACAACGAGTTGCGAGCCGCGGCTCGCGCGATGTGTAGCAGCCAAGCACTGGAACGATAGGCGGCCTGTCGATCCGGGCGCCCCATCGCACCACTTGGCTTCCGAGGCATGCGCATGATTATCATGCTCCGCGTCCTGCATTTGACCGATACGCCGGATATCTCAATTCCAGTGCGTGTCCATTCACCCATTCCTGCAAAGATCGACTGGTCTTGCCACGTTGAAATCGGATGGCCCGACAAATCATGGAGTCGCGACGTCTCGGGAATCGACGCGATTGACGCGCTTGAGCTAGCGCTTCGCATGGTTGGAACGGAACTCTACCGCGGCGAATAGCACGCCAACAACCAATTAGTCTGGCTGGGGCAAGGCGAGGGTTACGGCTTTCCCGTGCCGCGCACCATCAGCGACCAGCTTGTTGGACAGGACCGTGAGCGATACGGATGAAAATGCAAGCCGACACGCAAACGGCGGGCCCCGCGGCCCGCCGTTGCAATTTTCAATCATTTATCGCGATCAATTTCAGTGCGTAACGCGGATGAACGTCGCGTCATCCGCCAGCCGTTCTCTCCACGAGTTGTCCCCGCGAAGGCGGGGACGACCAGCGGAAAGCAAGGTGAACATCACGGCGGCTGAGCGCGCGGCCC
The DNA here is from genome assembly GCA_014377915.1 of Tardiphaga sp. Next base: position 220 of record JACMOT010000604.1, on the reverse strand, counting down.
CCACCAACAAAAATGCCCGGCGCGAGCCGGGCATTTGATATCAGCGATCCTGTGGAGATCAGTTATCCAGGAACGACCTGAGCTTCCGCGACCTTGACGGATGCTTCAGCTTGCGCAGCGCCTTGGCTTCGATCTGGCGGATGCGCTCGCGGGTCACCGAGAACTGCTGGCCGACTTCTTCCAGCGTGTGGTCGGTGTTCATGCCGATGCCGAAGCGCAT
>JACMOT010000603.1 GCA_014377915.1 Tardiphaga sp. | reverse complement strand
GCGGCGACCTTCTGGCCGATGAAGCGCATCACCTGATCGAGCACCCTTGTGTCCACCGGGTCCATCGCGTCGATTTCGTGCCGTGCCGTGGAGAACAACGTTGGCGGCGCGTCCTCATGGGTCAGCACTGCATGCACGCCGGGCACCGCCAGTGCAGCCGAGGTATCGATCCAGACGATGCTGGCGTGGGCATGCGGCGAGCGCAGCATCTTGATGTGCAGCGCGTCCTGCGTCGGCACGTCGAATGTGTAGCGCGCCGCGCCGGTCACGACCTGTGGACCTGCCGGTGCCGGCAGGCTGCGGCCAAAGGCGGTGCCGGCGGCGGCGGTTTCCACATTGGTGTTGCCATCGATCGCGTCCTGGATGGTGCGATAGCCGGTGCAGCGGCACAGATTTCCCTTCAGCGAGGCGCCGAGATCCTGGCGCTGGGCCTGGTTCAGCGCCGCGCAGGTCATGATCATGCCGGAGGTGCAGAAGCCGCATTGAAATGCCTGCGCATCCAGGAAGGCCTGCTGCATCGGATGGAGCTGGCCCGGCGACGCGAGGCCCTCGATGGTCGTGATGGCATGGCCTTCGGCCCGGAATGCCGGAATGATGCAGCTATGCACCGGCTCGCCGTCGAGCCATATCGTGCAGGCCCCGCAATCGCCGGCGTCGCAGCCTTTCTTGACGCCGAAATGGCCGAGTTCGCGCAGGAAGGTGCGCAGGCACTGGCCCGGTCGCGGCTGGTCGGAAAATTCCTCACCATTGATCTGATAGCTCATGGCCGGACCACGCTGAGTTCGGCGCGGATTTCCTCGGCGAGGCGCAGTGTCATCTGCTGGCGCCATGCCGGCTTGCCATGAAGATCGTCGTGATAAAGGCTTTCCGGAATGGCCTTCAGGATGGCGTCGCGCAAGCCGCTGGCGTCGGGCATCGCGGTGAAGCGAAGCTGGATCGGCCGCACCGTCGCGGCGGTCACGGTGAGCAGCAGGCCATCATCCTTCACGGCGCCGATCAGGAGCGCCGCGGAGCGGCCGACCGGGGTCAGCGAAATCTGTCGGAACGCGGAGCGGCGCCTTAGCGCGGCGAGCGGAATCGCGATGCCGCGCAGCAGATCACCTTCCGCCAGGACGTTGCGCTGGTCGCCGGTGATGAAGTCCGCGACGCTGACCGAAGCCCGCTGGCCATCGGGCTGCCAGATCGTACAGATCCCCTCAAGTGCCGCGGTCAGCGAAATCATCGGCCCGGCCGGCAGCGACAAACATAAATTGCCACCCACGGTGGCGGTCTTCCAGATCTTGAACGAGGCGAGGAAGGCGCGGCAACACGAATTGATCAGCGGCGCGGCGATCCAGTCGGGCGGGCAGGGCAGCGCATCGAGCTCGGCCACGGTGCAGGTAGCGGCGATCAGCAGCTCGCTGTCGGTGACGGTCAGCGCCGGCCATCGCAGATCGGCGAGGTCGATCAACCGTGTGAGATGCGCCTGCGGCTCCGAAAACAGCCAGGTCCCGCCTGCGAGCCACGCATCGCCGCTGTTCCAGCGCGGCAGCTGACCGCAGCTCCGCGGGCGGGCGATGGAGGTGACCGTATTCAGATCCATGTGGGCGCTTGTGCTTTCAACTCGCTGTCGATCCTGTATGCAGTCTGTTGAAATCGTCTTGCAAGACCAACGCCAACTCGAAGTATCGCGGCTGGTTCATGAATTGCAAGACCAATGCAAGACGGCTGTGACGCGCCAAGGGAGATGCAAGATGCCCGCTACCTGGATCAAGGACCCGCTGGCGATCTTCGCCGAGGGCGCCGAGCGCGGCGTCGTTGTCAAGGATGGCCGCATTGTGGAACTGGTGCCGACCGGCGGTCAACCGATCACGGCGGATGTCTCCGCCTATGATGCCTCGGCGCATGTGGTGCTGCCGGGACTGATCAACACCCATCATCATTTCTATCAGACGCTGACCCGCGCGCTGCCGGCGGCGCTGGGTCGCGAGCTGTTTCCCTGGCTGCAGGCGCTGTATCCGGTATGGGCGCGGCTGACGCCGGAATCGCTGGAACTCGGCGTCACCGTGGCAATGTCCGAGCTGTTGCTGTCGGGCTGCACCACCACCACCGACCATCATTACGTGTTTCCCGCCGGGCTCGAAGAATCCGTCGATATCGAGGTCGGGGTGGCCCGGCGGCTCGGCATGCGGGTGCTGCTGACAAGGGGCTCGATGAACCGCTCGGTCAAGGATGGCGGGTTGCCGCCGGACAGCGTGGTGCAGGACGAGGATACGATCCTGGCCGACAGCCAGCGCGTGGTGGAAAAATTCCACGAGCGCGGCATGGACGCCATGGTGCAGATCGCGCTGGCGCCTTGCTCACCGTTTTCGGTGACGACGTCGCTGATGGCGTCCACCGCCGTGCTGGCCGAGAAACTCAATGTCCGGCTGCATACCCATCTTGGCGAGACCGAGGACGAGAACCGCTATTGCGAGGAGATCTATGGCTGCCGGCCGCTGGATTATCTCGAACAGACCGGCTGGCTGCACCAGCGGACGTGGCTCGCGCACGGGATTCATTTTAACGCCGGCGAGATGGCCCGGCTGGGCCGCGCCGGCATCAGCATCAGCCACTGCGCCTGCAGTAACCAGTTGCTCGCTTCAGGCTGCTGCCCGGTCTGCGACATGGAGGATGCCGGGGTTTCGATCGGGCTCGGCGTCGATGGCTCGGCATCGAATGACGGCTCCAATATGATGCAGGAAGTGCGGACCGCGTTCCTGCTGCAGCGGGCACGCTATGGTGTCGGCCGCGTCAGTCATCTAGACGCGCTGCGCTGGGCGACCAGGGGCTCCGCGGCCTGCGTTGGTCGGCCGGAGTTGGGTGAAATCGCGGTCGGCCGGATGGCGGATTTCGCGCTGTTCAAGCTGGATGAGCTGCGCTTCTCCGGTCACGGCGATCCGCTCGCGGCGCTGGTTCTGTGCGGCGCGCACCGTGCCGACCGCGTCATGGTCGGCGGCCAGTGGCGGGTGATCGACGGCGTGATTCCGGGGCTGGATGTCGGCGATCTGATCCGGCGGCATGGCGCGGCGGCGAGGGCGATGCAGGCGGGGTAGGGCGGAACTCATTGCTGTTTCCTTCTCCCCTTGTGGGAGAAGGTGGCGCGGACGAAGTCCGCGACGGATGAGGGGGCCTTCGGAGTGGGACATTACCCCTCACCCGTCCGCGCTGCGCGCGGCCCCCCTCTCCCACAGGGGGAGAGGGAAGAAAGCGCCGCCGTTACTTCCCCGGCACCTTGTCGTCGATGCCCTTGACGTAGAAATTCATGCCGAGCACCTGGCCGTCGGCGAGGGGGTCTCCGCCCTTGCATTCGACTTCCTTGCCGTCCTGGCCGAGCACCGGGCATTTGAACGGCTTGATGGCGCCGGCGATGATGCCAGCTTCTGTGTCCATCGCCAGTTTCTTCACGTCGTCGGGCATGTTGGTATAGGGCGCCATCACCACGATCTTTTCCTTCAGGCCGTCCCAAGTATCTTCCGACTTCCACGTGCCGTCGAGTTCGGCCTTGACGCGCTGGATGTAATACGGCGCCCAATTGTCCATGATCGAAGTGAGCTGGGTCTTGGGTCCGAACTTGATCATTTCGGAATCCTGGCCGAACGCCAGCTTGCCGCGCTCCGAGGTGATCTGCATCGGCGCCGGGCTGTCGGTGTGCTGCATGATGATGTCGGCGCCCTGGTCGAGCAGCGCCTTGGCGGCGTCGGCTTCCTTGCCCGGGTCGAACCAGGTGTTGGCCCAGATGATCTTGACCTTGATGTTCGGATTGACGGTCTGCGCGCCCAGAATGGTGGCGTTGATGCCGGAGATCACTTCCGGGATCGGGAACGAGCCGATATAGCCGAGCACGCCCGACTTCGACATCTTGCCGGCGATGATGCCCTGGATGTAGCGACCTTCATAGAACCGGCCGGAATAGGTCGAGACGTTCTTGTCGCGCTTGTAGCCGGTGGCGTGCTCGAAATGCACGTTGGGATATTTTTTCGCCACCTTCAGCGTCGGCTCCATGTAGCCGAACGAGGTGGTGAAGATCAGCTTGTTGCCGGCGCGCGCCAGCTGTTCGATCGAGCGCTCGGAGTCCGGGCCTTCGCTGACGTTTTCGAGAAAGGTGGTCTCGACCTTGTCGCCGAATTCCTTGAGCATGGCGAGCCGGGCGAGGTCATGCTGATAGGTCCAGCCGAGATCGCCGATCGGGCCCAGATAGATAAATCCGACTTTCAGTTTGTCGGCAGCCTGGGCGCCGCTGACGCTGATCGCGGCGGTGAACAGCGCCGCCGTCGCCGCAAGAACAAGCTTTCTCATGCGTATCTCCAATGACCAAGGGGTTGCCTGTTGATCCCGCCGCCCGCGCGCCCCGTCGCGCGTGCCGCGGATTTCTATCGATCGGGAACGAACACCGTCCCCAACGCCGCGGGCGCGGTTGAACCACCGGTTCGCGCGCGAGAGATCACGACCAGCACGATGATGGTGGCCAGATAGGGCAGTGCCGACATCAGTTGCGACGGCACGCCGACGCCCCAGCCCTGCGCATGCAGCTGCAGGATGGTCACCGCGCCGAACAGATAGGCGCCGATCACCAGTCGCCCCGGCCGCCAGGATGCGAACACCACCAGCGCCAGTGCGATCCAGCCGCGGCCGGCCGTCATCCCGGGAATGAAGAACGGCGTATAGGCCAGCGGCAGATAGGCGCCGGCCAGACCCGCACAGCCGCCGCCGAACATTACGGCGTAAAGCCGGATGCGCAGCACGGGATAGCCCAGCGCATGGGCGGAGGCGTGGTTGTCGCCGGCGGCGCGCAGGATCAGCCCGGCGCGGGAGCGGTACAGGAACAGCCAGACCGCGATCACCAGCAGCAGCGACAGATAGACGAAGCCGTCCTCGCCGAACAGAATGCGGCCGATCAAGGGAATGTCGGTGAGGCCCGGGATGTAGAGATGCGCGGCCGGCGTGATGCGCTCGCCGACGAAGCCGGCGCCGATAAGGCCGGACAGGCCGATCCCGAGGATGGTCAGCGCGAGGCCGGTGGCGACCTGGTTGACCGCGAGGCCCAGCGTCATCAGCGCGAACACCAGCGACAGAGCCACCCCGGCGGCAATGCCGCACAGCGCCCCGACGAAGACCGAGCCGCTGTAGAGCGCGCCGCCAAAGCCGCAGGCCGCGCCCATGATCATCATGCCCTCGACGCCGAGATTGAGCACGCCGGCGCGCTCGGTGATCAGCTCGCCGGTGGCGGCGATCAGCAGCGGCGTCGACGCCGCCAGCACCGCCAGGATGATGGCTTCAAGCAATTCCATCGGCGGCCTTTCGCTGCGCTGTGATCAGCCGGATGCGGTATAGGATCAGCGAGTCGCAGGCCAGCACGTAGAACAGCAGGATGCCCTGGAACACCTTGGTCATGTCGAGTGGGATCTTCATTGCGATCTGCGCCTGCTCGCCGCCGATGAACGTCAGCGCCAGAAAAAGCCCTGCAATTAATATTCCAACCGGGTTGAGCCTTCCGAGAAATGCAACGATGATCGCAGTGAAGCCGTAGCCTGGCGAAATGCCGGGTTGCAGATGGCCGATCGGACCGGCCACCTCGATAATTCCCGCAAGGCCGGCGAGCGCGCCGGAGATTGCAAATGTCAGCAGGATCAGCCGGTTCGACCGGAAGCCACCGAACCGCGCGGCGCGCGGCGCGGCGCCGACGACGCGGATTTCAAATCCCTTGATGGTGCGGCCGAGCAGCACCGCGGCCGCGGCGACCACGACCAGCGTGATGACGACGCCGAGATGCAGTCGTCCGCCCTCGATGAGTAGCGGCACGGTGGCGACGGGATCGAACTCCGCCGTGGTCGGAAAGTTGAAGCCGGCCGGATCGCGCCACGGGCCGCGCACCAGATAGTCGAGAAACAGTTCAGCCACATAGACCAGCATCAGGCTGACGAGGATTTCGCTGGCGCCGAACCGTACCTTGCAGATCGCCGGGATCAGCGCATAGAGCGCGCCGGCGACGGCGCCCATCAACAGCATGGCGGGTAATACCCATACGCCGGCGTCGGTGCCCTGGGTCTTGACGGCCAGCCAACTGCCGGCCACGGCGCCGACCAGAAACTGACCCTCGGCGCCAATGTTCCAGACATTGGCGAGATAGCACATCGACAGGCCGATCGCGATCATCACCAGGGGCGCGGCCTTCACCGCGATCTCCTGCAGCGAATAGCTGTCGGTGAGCGGGGTGATAAAATACACCGCCAGCGCAGCGGCCGGGTTCTTGCCGAGCATCAGAAACAGGATGCTCATGGTGATGATAGTCAGGCCGATGGCGATGACAGGCGAGACCAGCGCGATGGCGGTCGATCGCTCGACGCGTTTTTCAAGTACCAGCTGCATCGAGCGGCTCCTTCGGCGTCAGGCTGCTGCCGCCCATCAACAGGCCGAGCGTTTCGCGGCTGGCGTCGGCGGTCGCCAGCGGCGCGGAGAGCTGGCCATGAAACATCACCGCGATGCGATCGGCGATCTCGGCGAGTTCGTCGAGATCCTGGCTGGTCACCAGAACGGCGCAGCCCTCGGCAGCGAGGTCGAGCAAAGCCTGGCGAATGACCGCGGCCGCGCCGGCATCGACGCCCCAGGTCGGCTGGCTGACGATCAGCACGACCGGCTTTCGCAGGATCTCGCGACCGACGATGAATTTCTGCAAATTGCCGCCTGACAGCGAGGCTGCTTCCGGATCGCGCTTGGCCTTGCGGACATCGAAGGCCTTGGTCGCGCGATCGACGGTCGACAGTGTCGCCGCGGTGTTGATGAAGCCGTGTTGCACCATGCCGGACGCGGCGTGCCCGGTCAGCAGCGCATTCTCCGATAGCCGCATCCGCGGCGCGGTGCCGTGGCCGAGCCGCTCTTCCGGCACGAAGGCCGCGCCGAGCTTGCGGCGCGCGGTGATCGACAGGTGACCGGCGGCGTGTCCGTCGATCACGATTGTGCCCGGGTCTTTCGACAGCCGCTCGCCGGACAAGGCGGCAAACAATTCATCCTGACCGTTGCCGGCAACGCCCGCGATCCCTAGAATCTCGCCACCCTTCAACTCCAGCGAAATGTTCCGCAGATGCACGCCGTGTGGCTCATCCGGCGACAAATGGAGGTCGTTGACGAGCAGCCGCGGGATGGTCGTCTGGCGTCCGAGCACGGCTTTCACCTGCTTGATCTCGGCGCCGACCATCATCCGCGCCAGCGAGGCGGCGGTCTCGTCGCGCGGCACGCAGGTCGAGATCTTCTTGCCGCCGCGCAGGATGGTGGCGGTGTCGCAGAGTCGCTTCACCTCGTCGAGCTTGTGGCTGATGTAGAGGATCGAGCGGCCTTCCGACTTCAGTCGGTGCAACACGACGAACAATTGGTCGGCCTCCTGCGGCGTCAGCACCGCGGTCGGCTCGTCGAGGATCAGGAATTTCGGATTCTGCATCAGCACGCGGACGATCTCGATGCGCTGCCGCTCGCCGACCGACAACTGCCAGACCTCGCGCTTTGGATCGAGCGGCAGGCCGTAGACTCGCGAAACTTCCTCGAGTCGCGCCGACATGTCCTTGAAGGACTCCTTGCCGTCGAGGCCAAGGGCGACGTTTTCCGCCACCGTGAGATTGTCGAACAGCGAGAAGTGCTGGAACACCATGCCGATGCCGCGGGCGCGCGCATCATGCGGACCGGACAGCACCATCTTTTCACCCTGCCACCGCATCTCGCCGTCGCTGGGCTGAATCAATCCGTAGATGGTTTTCACCAGCGTCGACTTGCCGGCGCCGTTCTCGCCCAGCAGCGCATGGATCTCGCGCGGCCAGATATCGATGTCGATGGCATCGTTGGCGACGAAACTGCCGTAACGCTTGGTCAGACCCCGCGTCTGCAACAGCGGCGCCTGGCCGGCATGCGGGTCGATGGGGCTGGGGTCCGGCATTCGCTACCACGCGTGAGAGGAGGCTTCCTTGAAGTGTGTGCCGAACCAGGATGCAACGTAAATCTCGAAAAAGCGCCACAATTTGCCCAGTGATTTGGCAAGATTGCGAATGCCAGCGATTCTGGACACAACCTGTCCAAGGCTGATGTTTTTGCCGCGCCGTGAAGGCCGATGGTGCGGGTTTAAAGTCCGCATGGCGGCAAATGTGTTGCACAATTGTGACGGAGGGTTGGAAATCGCAGCGCCCGCCTTCTCACCTGCCGAGAACATGAGCAGCGCTTCGAGCCGCCTTGGCAAACGATCAATTGAAGCCGTAATGCGGCGAAATGGTGCGGCAGAACGTCGCAAAAAGTCCAATCTTTACAAACCGTAACTTGCTCCAAGGGCCGACGATTTCGGTGTCATGGCACCCTCCGGTGGCGCGCGGGATTTCAACTGAAACCCGGAACATACTGGAGTTGTTGATGAAACATGATGCACCCTCTGGAAAAAGTTGAGGCTTCGCGCCATCCGGAATTGCGGCGAGGGTTGGAACAAGTTCGTTACCAATCATGTCAACCGGGTGGGGTACCAACAAATGGAATTCAACTATCGATCCATGTATCGATCCATGGCAGCCGCGACGATGTTGTCGCTTGCAACACTGGCGCCGATGGGCGCGGCCAGTGCCGCCGATCTGGCGCCGTTTCCGGTCAAGGCCAAGCCGATCGTCGACCTGCCGTTCTTTTTGCTGAACGACAACCGCGTCACCTTCGCCTACCAGTTCACCGCGACCCAGCCCGGCAGTGCCAGCAAGACGGCGAAGCAGGTCTATGCCTTTACCCATTTCGACATCTGGGCCTACGGCACCAACTTTTTCAACATCGATCTGTTGAAGTCCGACCATGCTGATCCGGCTGGTCCGTGCCTCGCCCCGGGCGGCCCGACGGGCTGCGCCGGCGCCACCGAAATCTACGGCCTTATCCGCAGCACCTTCGGTTTCAACGAAATCTTTAACACCAAGGCGTTCAGCTACGGCCCGCTGCGCAACGTGTCGTTCGTGATCGGCGCCGATGCCAACACGGAAGACCGCTATTTCGGCGCTGCCAAGCGAGACATCGTCACCGGTGTGCAGTTCGCGTTTGACCTGCCTTACAAGGGCTTCTTCAACGTCAATCCGCTGTACTACAAGGAAATCAACCACAACGCCTATTCGCAGTGCGGCCTGTTCGGACCCGGAGTCCCCGGCGTGACCTGTAATTCGGACGGCAATACCGAGTTCAAGGGCACCTGGGCGGTCGAAATGAATTACTACATGGACCTCGGCTTCCTGCCGCCGAGCCTGTCGTATTTTGCGATCAGTGGTCGCGCCGGCTTCTACGGCCCGAAGGGCAACGAAGCCAATCCGCTGGCCTTCAACGCCGTCACGAACACCAAGACCAAGACCGAGATCAACAGCGAGCCGATCCGTCTGACCTTTGACGCCAGCAAGGCCGTCTGGGGTCCGAAGTACACGCACAATGTCGATGTCTGGGTTGCGTACCGTTACTGGGAAAACAAGTTCGGCCTCGACCATAACGCCAGCGGTGCCTGCATTGGTGTCGTGGCTGGAGCTTGCACCGAGAAGTCATTGTACTCGGGTATCACCGTCAAGTTCTGATATAGACTGGCGACGGACGAAAAATGGCGCCGGGGGAGATCCACGGCGCCATTTCCTTGACTGCGCCAGCGGCCGGTGCGATTCTTCGGATCAATTCTTCTCTGCCCAGAAATTCTCGTGCAGCGCCGCGGCCTCGTCTTCTAGTATGGGGCCGACCACCTCGATACTCTTCTGGCCGCTCGCAAACACCGTGCGGCAGGGCATATCCAGCGTCGGGTTTTCCGGATGATTGCCGGTGATCGCCTTCAGCCGGGCCTCGCCGAGACCAAACACCACGCGGCCGATGCCGGTCCAGTAGATCGCGCCGGCGCACATCGCGCAGGGCTCTGCCGATGAATACAGCGTCGCCCCCTTGAGAATATCGGGGCTGAAGCGGGTCGCGGCCTCGGTGCAGAGCAGTCGCTCGGCATGGGCGGTGCCGTCATGCGATGGCATGAAGGCGTTGCCTGCCTCGAGCAACAGCCGATAATTTTGGTCGACCAGCACGGCGCCGAACGGATGATTGCCCTGCGCCACGGCGCGGCGCCCGGCGTCGAACGAGCGGCGCAGAAACAACGCGTCGCGCTCCGCGGCGGTCAACTTGGTTGGATCGTCCATGGCTGTCTGGTCTCCAGCTTGCCGGAATCGGCCGGATTCGCCAGAACCGGTCCGTCCAATTAGGATCGTGGCGCGATAGTGATCTCATGCCGCGACAATGCGTGGCGCAATAAAAAGCATGATTGCGATGGAAGCGAAAGTCACCGGGCTGGCTGGCCTGTTGTTCGGCGAACAGATCGCGGGGCGCATCGATGCGCTGGCGGCGATTACCGAAGCGCCTGGGCAGTTGACCCGGATATTCCTGACGCCGGAACATCGCGCGGCTGCCGAGATGATCATGGCCTGGATGCGGGAGGCCGGAATGGCGGCGCATCTCGATGCCATCGGCAATGTCTGCGGTCGCTATGAGGGCGAACGGCCCGGCCTGCCGTGCCTGATGCTGGGCTCGCATTATGATACCGTGCGCGATGCCGGTCGCTGGGACGGCCCGCTCGGCGTCATCACGGCCATTGCCTGCGTCGCCGATCTGCATGCGCGCGGCGTGCGCTTGCCATTCGCTATCGAGGTCACCGGTTTTGCCGACGAAGAGGGCGTGCGCTTTGCCTCCACGCTGCTCGGCAGTCGTGCCATCGCCGGCACCTTTGACGAAAGCGCGCTCGGCAGCAAGGACCGGCGGGGCGTAACGATGCGGCAGGCGATGCAGACCTTCGGGCTTGACCCCGACCATATCGGCGCCGCGGCGCGGGCGCCTGCCGAGGTGCTGGCCTATGTCGAGTTGCATATCGAGCAAGGCCCGGTGCTGGAAGCAAAGCACTTGCCGGTCGGTGTCGTCACCGCGATCGCCGGTGCGACCCGGCTGGCGGTCGAACTGCGCGGCATCGCGGGCCATGCCGGCACGGTGCCGATGGCGTTGCGCCGCGACGCGCTGGCGGGCGCGGCCGAATGTATCGTGGCGATCGAGGAATTCTGCGCCACCGATCGTGATGGTCTGGTCGGCACCGTCGGTTATATCAACGCGATGCCTGGCGCCACCAACGTCATTCCCGGCATGGTGTCTTTCACCATCGACATTCGCAGCCCGCGTGACCCGTTCCGCAAGCTGGCCATCGCCGACATCGTCCGCCAGATCGAGGAGATCGTGAAGCGGCGTGGCCTGCAGCTGGACATCAACGTCACCCACGAGAACCGCACGGTGCCTTGCGCGCCATGGCTGCAACAGCAGATCGCCGCCGCCGTGATGGCGGAAGGCTGCCCGGTGTTCGAACTGCCGAGTGGCGCCGGCCATGACGGCATGGCGATGATCGATATCACCGATGTTGCGATGCTGTTCGTGCGCTGCCGCGGCGGCGTGAGCCATAATCCGGCCGAACATGTCGAGGCCCCAGATGCCGATATCGGCGCGCGGGTGCTGCTGCGCATGATCGAAAACTTCGCCCCGAAAGGCTGATGTCGCTCACCTCCCTTGCGCGTCGCCTTACTCAGGTTGTCGTTCGGCGGCTCTAAGGGTTGTTGACAAAACTCCACTGGATTCCGAAGGTTGAAGCAACGAGCTGAAACAAGACCACGAGTCGGGATGGAAGCCATGAGCGATAGCAAGATGTTCAAAGAAGGTCTCGAAGTCCGCCGTGACGTGTTGGGCAAGGATTATGTCGATGGCAGCATCGCCAAAGCCGATGATTTCATGATGGCGTTCCAGGACATCACCACCGAATGGTGTTGGGGCTATGCCTGGACCCGACCGGGCCTCGATCGCAAGACCCGCAGCATGCTGAATCTGGCGATGCTGACCGCGCTGAAGGCGCCCAACGAAATCAAGCTGCATGTCAAGGGGGCGCTGGCCAATGGCGTCACCGTGGATGAGATCAAGGAAATCCTGCTGCACGCCACCGTCTATTGCGGCATCCCTGCCGGCCTCGAGGCGTTCAAGGCCGCGCATGATGTGCTGAAGGCTGAAGGCGCGCTCGACAAGACCGCCGGTGCTGCCGAATGAACATTGTGAAGCGCGTCTGCTTTATTGGCATCGGCAATATGGGCTGGCCGATGGCCGCTCAGCTGCTGAAAGCGGGTTTTGAGGTTGCCGTCAGCGACGCGGTGGCAGGCCGCGCGGTGGAATTCGTCGCGACCGTTGGAGGCACCGCCGCGAGGGATTTGGCGGAGTCGGCACGGGAGGCAGATGTCATCATCACCATGCTGCCCACCTCGGCGCATGTGGCGACGGTGGTGGAGCAGATTCGTGGCGGTCTGCGAGCCGGACAGATTCTGATCGACATGAGTTCGGGCGCGCCGGCTGCGACGCAGAAGATCGCGAAAGATCTGGAATCGATTGGCGTGGTTGTGCTGGACGCACCGGTGTCTGGCGGCGTTTCACGAGCAATCACCGGCGAACTGGCGATCATGAGCGGCGGCGAGGCGGCGGCGCTGGATCGTGTCGAGGCCGTGCTGCGGGCAATGGGCACGACCATTCATCGCATCGGACCGGTCGGCGCGGGGCAGGCGATGAAGGCGCTCAACAATCTGGTATCCGCCGGCGGATTCTTGATCGCCGTCGAAGCGCTGGTGATCGGCCAGCAGTTCGGGCTCGATCCGGCTGTCATGACCGACGTGCTCAATGCCTCCACCGGCATGAACAACAGCACGCAGAAGAAGCTCAAACAGTTTGTTCTGTCGCGCAAATTCGACAGTGGCTTCGGACTCGACCTGATGGTCAAGGATCTCTCGATCGCGCTCGAGGTTGGCCGTGACCATGCCGCGCCGACCCCGTTCGCGGCGCTGTGCCGCGAGATGTGGGCCAGCGCCGGAACGATGCTTGGCAAGGGCGAGGATCACACCGCCATCGCCAGGCTCAGCGAGCAGCTCGCTGGCGTGACGCTGGCAGAGAAAAAGTGATCCCGCACGCAGGCGGTTTTCACGGCGTGTTTCCCTATCCGGTGTCGCCGGTCGATGGCGACGGCCGGATTCGCACCGACGTGCTGGGTCGGCTGTGCGATCATCTGGTGGCGTCGGGCGTGCATGGACTGGCGCCGCTCGGTTCAACCGGCGAATTTGCCTATCTGAACCGCGAGCAACGGCGGACCGTGGTGCTCACCACTATCGAGGCGGTCGCAGGGCGTGTGCCGGTGGTGGCTGGCGTGGCCTCGACGTCGACGGTCGACGCCGTGGCGCAGGCCATGTTTTATCAGAAGGCCGGCGCCGATGGCATTCTGGCGATCATGAAGGCGTATTTCCCGCTCAAAGACGCGCAGGTCGAGTCGTATTTTCGTGCCATCGCCGATGCCGTCGACATTCCGGTGGTGATCTACTCCAACCCGCAGTTCCAGCGGGCCGACCTTGCGATCGACGTGGTGGCCCGGCTCGCGCAGCATCCGCGGATTCAGTATATCAAGGATGCCTCCACCAATACCGGCCGCCTGCTGTCGATCATCAACCGCTGCGGTGCCGACCTGAAGGTGTTCTCGGCTTCGGCGCACATCCCGGCGGCGGTGATGCTGGTCGGCGGCGTTGGCTGGATGTCGGGATCAGCCTGTGTGGTGCCGCGACAGAGCGTCGAACTGTACAATCTGTGCCGCTCGCAGCGTTGGGACGAAGCGATGGCGCTGCAGCGCCGGATGTGGCAGCTCAACGAAGCGTTTACCCGCTACAACCTCGCCGCCTGCATCAACACCGGACTGGCGATCCAGGGCTATGAGGTCGGTGATCCCCTCTCGCCGCAGGCGGCTCTTACTTCGAACGAACGCGAGGTGATCGAGGTGTTGCTGAGCGACATGGCGTGACCTCGATACGGCGTATCCCGTGGGTCAAGAACCGGTCTCAACCTTCCATGCCATCCGGCTTTTCTGCATTGTCCGTGGTGCTGTTGGCTGCTGCCGCGGTTATGGGGTAGAACCGGTCCAATCACGCTCGATCTCCGCGCCATAGGATCCTTTCATGAACATTTTGCCCGGCAACATGCGCTTTGGCGCGGGTCTCTCGCCCAAGCGCCTCGAGGACCAGCGACTTCTGACCGGGCAGGGTCTCTTCATCGACGACAAGCCGGAAGACGGCGCATTGTGGCTCTATGTGCTGCGCTCGCCGCATGCGCATGCCCGAATCGTCTCGATGGACATAACGGCCGCGCGGGCGATGCCGGGCGTCGAGGCAATCTACTCCGGCGCCGATCTGGTCGCCGACGATGTCGGCACGCTGCCGACGCTCCCGATCTTCAAGCGGCCGGACGGCTCGGCGGCGACCTTTCCGCCGCGTCGGCTGCTGGCCCACGAGATCGTGCGCTACGCCGGCGAGTCGGTAGCGGCCATCGTCGCCAATTCGCGGAGCGCGGCGCAACTCGCCGCCGAGGCGATCGAGATTATCTATGATGTTATGCCGGCGGTGGTGGATCTCGCCGCGGCAATGCAGCCTGGGGCACCGGTGGTGTGGCCGGCCGCGCCGGACAATATCGTGGCGGCTACCAGCTATGGCGATGCCGACAAGGTGGAAGCCGCCTTCGCCGCCGCCAAGCATGTCGTCTCGCTCGACCTTGTCAGTCAGCGCCTGATGCCGTCGGCGCTGGAGCCGCGCAGCACCATCGCCGAGGTCGACCCGAAATCCGGCCGTCTGACGCTGCATGTGCAGTCGCAGACGCCGGCCTCGACCCGCGATATTCTGGCCGACGCGATCCTGAAGCGTCCGAAGGACAGCATCCGCGTGGTGGTCGGCGATATCGGCGGCGGTTTCGGCCAGAAAACCAGCCTGTATCCCGAAGATGGCATCGTCGCCTATGCCGCCGTCAAGCTCGGTCGCAAGATCCGCTGGCGCGGCGACCGCACCGACGATTTTGTGGGCGGTACCCATGGCCGTGGCCTGTCCTCGACCGCCTCCGCAGCGTCACCGAGGAGCGCGGGTTCACGCTCGCTCCACGCCTGACCGCCTACCCGGAGTTCCTCGACGACACCCTCGCGGGCCCCGAGCGCTGGGTCGACCCGGCGCTGGGGTTCGCCCTGCTC
>JACMOT010000602.1 GCA_014377915.1 Tardiphaga sp. | reverse complement strand
CGCTGCCTCAGCCGCTCCTGCGGCGAGATCATGCCGAGCGCGCCGGTCACGGCTTCCGGCACCTGCGGAACGCCCCATATGCCGGTGCCATTTTTGATCGCGGTGTTGACCGCCGCGAGTTCGTCTTTCTTGCGTGCTGTCTCGCTGGTGATGCCGAGCCTGTTTGTGACCTCGACGGCTTTGCCGATCAAATCAACGATGTCGGACCAATGCCCCTTGATCGTCAAAATGGTGCCGGCCAAATCTTCGAAGGTGGGCTTCAGCGAACGGGTCAGCCGGCCTTCGGCGAGCTGAAGCTGTTCGTCCACCGCCTTGGCACGAACGACCAGATCGTTCGAGAAAATCGAGTCAGATGCGGCGGCAGCGGCATTCATGCTCGACAGCATACTTTCCGCCGATGTCTTGCCTTGCCGGATGCGGTCGACAAACTGCGAACCGAACATTTTCTCGCCAAGGTCGAGCGCCGCCGCCTTCTGACCGATGCTTTCCAGTTGGACCATTGCGGCGAGGACCGCGAGGATCTTCTTTTCCTGCGTATCGGCATCGCGGAACATGACGAGGCCGTCGAGCTGCACGCTGGCAGCTTTTGCGACCGTCGCGTTGAACACCCGCTACGCCTTCTCGACGCCGTTGACCTCTTCCTTTCCGGTCTCCCATTTGGAGACATCGATCGGCGACTTTTCCTTCGTCGCGCCGAATGCGTGCGACAGCGCCGCTTCCAGCTCGCCAGCTTCGACCTTGAGCTTCTGAGATTCGGTCATGAAGGACTGGAAAAACGCGGGTGATACGCCAACATTTTGAGAGCTATTGGCGATGCTCACCATTTCCTTGAGCTGATCGCGCGTGGCGCCGATGGCATCACTTAACAGTTTAAAGGCTCCGACGGCGACGGCAACTCTTCCAACCATGCCGATTGCCATGCTGGACGCGGATGCCAGCATACCGGCCTTGATTTCGTCATTCATATCCAGAAACCGTTTCGCGACCTGTCGCGCAACTGTGCCGACATGGTTGGAAGCCTCAGACATTTTTGACTTAAAAGCGTCTATGTCCGGAGAACCCAAGCCGATATCTAATGAAGGGCGCTTCGCCATTATGCGGCCTCCTGCTCAACGTCTGTGCCGCCGTCGAAGTATGTCCGAAGGGCGTAGAACGCAATTTTGACGTTCTCCAATACAGGACGGTCCCGAACGAAACGCCCAACTAGATCGTCAGCTTCTTTGAGTGACAAACCGCCTCCTACAAGACCGAGAAAGATAACACGATCGATATCCTCGCTGCTGTAGAGGTCGTTCACGAAACGCTGGTAGCAAGCCGTCGGCGTGCTGCCTGAAACGGGCATTCCGCGAATGCTGATCACGGATCGCACCCACGGGTGATTAAGGTTGAAGACGTGTTCGCCCCCGGACCAGATCATCGGTTTAGGCGTAGTGCTATTTTCAGTCATCTAGGGCTTTCTGGGTTGCTTCCGCGATCGCGGTGTCTATTTCTGATTTCATTGCTCTGTAAGTCGAATAGAAAAAAGGTCGCGCGGCTTGCCGGCTGTTTCCGAACTCGAAGCCGAGCGAATAGTCATAGGGTTCGCCGCTGCCGGTCCGGATTTCCGTTTCGGTTAGGTCGCCACCGGCGACGACATGCACGTCGAGAGGATCTTCTCCCGTTTCGACGCGGCAGCTCTGTTCGAGGTTTCCCGTTTCAGCGGGTGCGGCTTCCTGGCCCTGCAAAGCTGCGCGTTGAGCGTCCGACAACCGCTTCGCCTGCTCTTGCAGCACGTCGGCAATTTCGCTGAGCACCTTGTCGGGAATGCTCGCAAGATAGGTCCGGAGTTCGTCGGCCGTCATGGGAGCACCATGTCTTCCGCCGTGACGCTGGGGTCATTGAGGAACGACAGATTGCTGTTGCCGGCAGCGGCACGGCTAACGGCCATCCACGTCGCGCTTGCCCCATCTACCCTATCTGTGCTCTTGCCCTTGTGAATGGTGCGGTTCTCGTTGCTGTCGGTATAGATGACGACGTTCGAGAAATTCCAGCGCAGCACCTTGTGACCGCCATGCTGGAACTTTCGGCCGATGATCGCGCGCTCAAGCTCGCTCAGGGCCGGCGACTGAGTTTTCCAGCCCTGCTGTAAGATAACAACCGGCAAGCCGCGTTCGGTCAGGATGGCAATGATCGCTTGCGCATAGGTGACATCGATCCCGATCTCGCGAACTTCATACAATTCGCAAAGAGCAATGATGGCATCAGCCACCATGGCGTAATCAACCACGTTCCCCGGAGTCGGCGTGATCAGCTTCTCTTTGCCCCACTCGACATAGTTGACGCCATCGCGCTCAGAGCGAGCGAGGATATTGTCTTCCGGGCAGAAGAATTGCGGAAGGACAACGAAGCCGTCATCTTTCCTGAAACAGGCGACAACGGCGGTCAGGTCGGTCGTCTTAGAAACGTCGACGCCTATCCAGCACGGCTGACCGCACAACGCTTCCGCATCAACCGGCGCGTTGCCTTCGTCATAGATGCCCATATCGACAAACGGGCTTGTGCTGTTTTCCAGCCAGATATTCAACTTCAACTGACGAAGGCTGTCACGTTCGCTGGGGCTTGTTTCGGCCCGTCTAACGTGTCGGCGAAACCCTTCAATGCTTGGGTAGCCGTGCGCACTTCCGGGGTTCACGCGGCGCCAGACGTCTTCATCGGTGTAATCACACTTAGGGTCGGCTTCGAATATAACGGGAAGAATTGACGGGTCGTCAATTTCGCCGCGCGCAACCTTGCGCGCCCGGTCAACGATTTCCCACGCGATGTTTTCCTGCCCGCGACCAGCCGTCGTCGCGACAATCAGCAGCGAGTCATCAAGCTTATCCAAGCCCGTCGTTAGTGCTTCCCATAGCCACTTACCGGACCAGACGTGAAGTTCGTCGGCAAGCACAAAGGCCGGAGTGCGCCCGTGCTGACCGCCGGCTTCCGATGCGATTACCTCCAGGGTCGATCCATCTCTCGGATACACAATTTTCTTCGCCGAGTTATGGGCGTCGTAAACCTTGAGCTTTCCAAAGACTTTCGGATCGGCCTTAACGACGCCGAGCGCTTCCTTAAATCCAATGCCTGCCTGCTGCCGGTCACTGGCTGCAAAGATAGCTTCGCCGTTCATGACCCGCTCCGGCCCGATGGTATGGAGAAGTGCGAGCGCTGCCGCAAAGGACGACTTGCGGTTGCCTCTTGGTAGCAAGAGCAGCACCGTGTTGACGACGCGGGACCCGTCCGCCTTCCGAGGTCCGTAAATTCGCCGGACAATTCGCTCTTGCCAGAAATCGAGCTGGAACGCCTTATTACGCAGCTGGCTTTTTGGGTGTTTGAGCGAACGGAAAAAGTCGACGGCAAGCTGCCCGCGTCCAATTGGATCGGGAATTTCCGAGCCATCATAGATCCATCGGGGAAATGTATCCTGCATCGTCGCCTCCATCGTCTCGAATGGAGGGGCGCGACCGCGACACTGGCGTCAAACCCAGCTCAGCGGCGAGCTGGCGAACCTGGTTTCGGGCATTCATCTGGATTGAGATAGCCGGATGCTTCCGCAGGCCGGCCTTAGTTTCAATGACCATGCCCTCCCGGTTCACAATCTGGGTGGATTCCGCCAGCTGTCCAACGGCGTCGGCATAAGCTGCAAGGGTGCCAAGGTCAGCATCGGTCAGGTGCCGGCGTTCAACCAGAATGGTCGCGACCTTTTTCCATTCGGCGCGGCCTAGCCGTGACAGCCATGCCGGCGCCGCTGGCGTCTGGTAAATGGTTCCCACAATGACAATTGCAGGCTTCACGCCCCTCATGGGCCGGCCCGTTCAACGCGAATATCGAGGCCACGAGCGCGGCCTAACTCCCGCATGTCTTTCAAATTGTAAGCTTCGCCGTAATAAATTACGCGATCGGCAAGGGTCAAATCATCGACGAACCGGATACGGAATACGATCGAGGTTTCGGAAGCCGCACCGCGACCACGAATAAACTCTTCGGTCGAGGCCGTGACGATGCCGGCGCGCACAGTCGCCAGCGGCACCCATGTCTCGACAGGCGCACGGTTCGCGT
>JACMOT010000601.1 GCA_014377915.1 Tardiphaga sp. | reverse complement strand
CCGCTTCCGAGGTCCACTGCCCCGTTACTTACAGGCGAACGGTTCGCGCTCTTAGGAGGATCCGGCGGGGTCTTGGCAGGCGGGGACGTCCCGACATCGCCGGGGGGCTTGCTGCGGTCAATGGGCGGGTCCTGCGAACCCTTGGCAACCGGCGGCTTCTCGACCTTGTCAGCGAGCTTGCTACGGCCGTCGGAGATGTGCGGGTCGTTTCCACCCGTCCGACTGCCATCGCTGCCGCCCCCGCCACCGCCTCCAACGCCGCCGGCCGGTTTGGGCTCGCCGGCCGATGTTTGCGGACGCGGCACTGCCGGAGCATTCTGGTTGGCTGGGACCAACGAAAGCCGTGGGCTCTCGGTCCTGGCGAAAGACAGGCTGTCGAGACTCACCGCTGCCGCAAAAGCCTCGTTCATCGAGACCGATGCCAGACCGACGGCGCGAACGAGCTCCGAAGATCCGGCGGTTGGCCCCGTGGAGGAAGGCGCGACCGCTGCCTCGGTCTCGCGCTCCGGCCCGTCCAGACTCTGCAAATCCGGCTTCGGCTGATGCGGCGCCTCTTCCTTGTCGCTGCCGAACATCTGCTTCAGCACAAGCCCCCAGCTCGCCACAAGGAGCGCCGACACGATGGAACTGACCCTGGTCCTCTCGTCGAGTAGCTTGAACCGCCTCGACGGCGCGTCGAGCGCGGTGCGGTCCGGAATTCCCAACGATATCCGATCTTCCATAGCGACCTCCCATTCAGCTCGAATCAGGCCGTCGCGGCGGCCG
Organism: Tardiphaga sp.; assembly: GCA_014377915.1. The sequence continues at coordinate 11,694 of JACMOT010000601.1, read as the reverse complement.
GAAATGGTATCGGTGCCGACGGGGCGCCGACGACCTTGTCCTTCGGACCGAACGCGATCAGCTTGCCGCCTTGAACCACGCCGACGTAGTCCACAGCCGCGAGAGCCTTCGGGCGGTGCGCGATCACGATCACCACGCCTCCACGAGCCTTGACGGCTTCGATGGCATCGCTGAGCGCGGCCTCACCCTGCGAGTCGAGATTGGAATTTGGCTCGTCGAGAACGACGAGGAAGGGATCGCCATACAGTGCCCGTGCCAACCCGATGCGCTGCCGCTGTCCGGCTGAAAGGGACGTGCCCGAGGGGCCCAGTTCGGTTTGATAACCTTCGGGCAGCCGCGCGATCATCTCGTAGACGCCAGCGGCCTTCGCAGCGGCCACGATCTTGCGGGCGTCCGGCTCGGCTTCGAACCTCGAAATGTTCTCGGCGATGCTGCCGTCGAGCAAGGAAACGTCCTGAGGCAGGTATCCGATGTACTCGCCGAGCACGTCTGCGCGCCACTGATCGAGATCCGCGTCGTCCAGGCGCACCTTTCCTCTCAGCAGCGGCCAGACGCCGACGAGACCCTTGGCCAGCGAGGTCTTTCCGCCGCCGCTTGGGCCTATCAGGCCCAGCGCCTCGCCGGCCTTCAGTTCGAAACTAACCTCGCCTACCAGCACAGTGCCGCTACCAGGGGCCACGACCGTGATGTTTTCGACCTTTAGCGCTGCCGCAGGCCTAGGAAGCGGCATGATGTGGGAACCATCCTCGGCCGCGGCCAGCGTCTGCTTCAGACGACGGAAGCTCCTTCGCGCGGCGGCGATGAGCTTCCAGTTGCCGATAGCAGAATCGATTGGCGCGAGCGCCCGTGAAGAGGCCACTGAACAGGCGATGATCGCCCCTGCCGAGAGCTCGCCCTTGATTGTGAGGAAGGCGCCTAGCCCAAGAAGTGCGGATTGCAGCATCATGCGCAATACTTTGGCAATCCCGCCGAAGCTGCCGCTGACATCACTGGTCCAGGTCTGCAGCTCGAGGTGCCGCAAATTAGCCTTCTCAAAGCGGGCCACAGCGCGGCCGCCGAATCCCATAGCGCGGAGGATGTCGGCGTTGCGCGCGTGCGAATCCGCCAGCGTGCTGCGCAGCACGGCTGCCTGGTGCGTTTCGCTGCCCGCGCGGCGGGTCATCAGTTCGGTCGCCACCGTGAGCGAGATCAGCACCACCGCCCCGGCCAGCGTGACGAGCCCCAAGACGGGATGAAGCAGATAGACGAAACCGAGGAACAGCGGCATCCACGGCAAATCGAAGAAGGCGACGGGCGCTTGGCTGCCGAGGAAGCCGCGGACGACATCAACGTCCCGGCCCCTTTCGAGCGCCTCGGAGGTGGAGTAGCCGTAGCGAGCCATTTCGATCACGACGTGGTGGGTCAATGGCGCTAACTTGGCGTCAAGCCGGGCGCCTAGGCGGACCAGGATCTGGGAACGCAGGATGTCAAACATCCCTTGGAATAAATAGAGGCCGATAGCCAAAGCGGAAAGCGCGACGAGGGTCGGAATGCTGTGGCTGGTCAGCGCCCTATCGTAGATTTGCAGCATGTAGAAGGAGCCGGTCAGGGCGAGCACGTTAATGATCCCGGACAGCCCCAGCAGGAAGAAGCCGATCCTGCGATAATTGCCGATCGTGTTTTCTCCGTTCGGATAGGCCGAATTCTTACGCTTGGCATTCTTGCTCATTGTGTACTTCCCCTGCCCTGGCGTGTTGCGCGAAGCGGTTGTTCTACCTATCCGGAGCGGCGGGACCCCCGTCGCTCCGGATCGTCGTCTATTGCGCTCAGTGCACGCCGTTAAAGTCGGCGGAAGTCAGGGAGTGGTTGCCGGCGATGTCGATCTTGAAGTCGGCGACCGTGTCATTGTTGGTGTTGCCCGCAACGATCGTGTGCTCAAGGCCATCCCTTGTTTCGTGGGTGACGATGACCTGCCCGGCGGACGTGAAGACGTTGCCGGCGAACAGCACGAAGGACTGGTTGCCGCTCGCCCCCGTGTTGGCGTCGATTGCCGACAGGTCGATCCTGTCGCCGGGCTGGAAGCCCTTGATCGTGTCGCCGTCGGCATCGACTGCGGAGTTGAACACGAAGGTGTCGTTGCCCCCGCCGCCGTCCATCACGTTCGCCACCGAGCTTGCCACGATGGTGTCGTTGCCGGAGCCGCCGATGAAGTTCTCGAAACCGAAGACCTGGTCGGTGCCGCTCTGAGCGCTGGCAACGCTGCCGTGCTGACCGATCCCGTTGCCGAGATCCGCCGTGATGGCGGCAGATATCGCCGAGTAGTCGAGGGTGTCCTCCCCCATGTCGCCAAAGTAGGTATCATTGCCATCGCTCACCGTCGCGATGATCCGGTCGTTACCGGCACCGCCGTAGACCACGTCGTTGCCGAGGCCGCCTTCGAGGGCGTCGTCGCCCGCATCGCCAAAGATGCGATCGTCGCCCTTGTCGCCGGCGATCAGGTCGCGCCCGGCGCCTCCGAACAGGACGTCGTCGCCCTCGTTGCCGAACACCACGTCGTCGCCTGCACCTGCCTTCACCAGGTCGTCCCCGGCGCCGGCCTTGATCGTGTCGGCGCCGTCATTTCCGAGGATCACGTCGTCGCCGTCGAGCCCGCTGAGGACGTCGTCGCCCGCCGCGCCGACCATCACGTCGGCCCCGGAGGTTCCGATGTTGACTTCCGCCATGCCGGGATTGATCGCCGGCGTGCCGGCGCCGTCATGGCCGTCGTCGTGATCGTCTCCCGAACAATGCTGATCATCGCCGGATCCGCCCTGACCGCCACCCTGGCTGCCGTCGCCGGAGCCACCCTGGCTGCCCTCGCCGGAGCCATCCTGGCCGCTGCCGTCGCCGGAGCCATCCTGGCCGCTGCCGCCCGTCGGCCCGCCCGGATCGGATGGCAGCATGTTCTGGGTATCGACCACGTCCTGCGGCCGCAGCGTTCCGATCACCTGGTCGTTGCCTCCGCCGCCGTGGAACACGATGCGATGGTCGGAGGTCAGTCCGGAGATGTCGACCGTGTCGGCGCCCGATCCGCCGTTCACCGTGATCGTGCTGTAGTTCAAGCTGGTTCCGGTGAAGTTGCCGATCACCTGAACGGTGTCGCCGCCGATGGTGCCGGTGCCGCCCGGGAGGACGCCGCCCGGCGACGTAATCGTGGCCGCATTGACGACGATCTCCTCGATGTTGTCGAGTTCGGCGATCAGCACGCCGTTGCGAGCGACAACGATCTCCGTATTCGCGTTCAGGCCGGTGAAGCCTGCATGTGCCGCGCTGCTGCCGGTCCCCGGCCCAGCGCCGTCCCAGTCGTCGGTATTGGAATAGATCCTGAAGGTCTCGGCACCGGCTACTCCGTTCAACACGTAGGTATCCGGCGTGGTGTCGCGGCCGTTGATGTCGAGCGCCGTCGTGCCGCCATCCACGAAATCGTGGCCGCCGGTCGATCCGGTCTGGGTCACGGTGTCTGCGCCGGAGCCACCATTGATATAGTCGTCGCCGGCGCCGCCGTTGATGGTGTCGTTGCCGTCGAGACCGAAGATGGCCTGCGATCCATTTGCGCCCGCCGCGCCGTTGAGGTTGGCGTTGTTGGCATTGGTACCCGTAACGACACCGTAGTTCACGCCGTTGAAGCGGAGTTGTTCGGTGCCAGTGACGGTATCGGTGCCCTCCGCCCCGGTGTTGTCGGTGACGGTGATAGCCGCCGTGGTGGCCGCGAGGGTGAAGTTAGCGACAGCCCCTGCGTAGACGGCGGTGTCGTTGCCGGTGCCTCCGTCTAGCGCGTCGTTTCCGGCGCCACCGTTGAGGATGTCGTTGCCGCCAAAGCCGCTCAGGCTATCGTTGCCGGCCAAGCCGTTGAGCGTATCGTTGCCGTTCGTGACCAGAAAAAACGGGTTGGCCCCCGAAGCGATGTCGTCGCCCGCCGTCCCGGGGAAGGCGCCGAGCAAGTTGCCCCCGAAGAAGTTTTGGCTCGCCCAGTTCACCGCATGGGCACCTACCGGACCGGTCGGCGCCGAGGTCACGATCTCCGCGTGTCCTCCCGCATCCGTGAACGTCGCAACGACCCGAAGCTGCAGGCCGGCCTGGGCATCTAAGCCGCTGAAACCCAAGGCATTGAAGTTGTCCTGCGGTGTGAAGGTTGCCGCGGTCGCGCCTGCAATATTGGTCCACGCGGTGCCGTTGGCCGAGGACTGCCACTGGTAGTGCAAGGCCGCCGGGTTGAAGCCGTTGGCGTCCTGGATCGAGCTGATGTTCAGCGTCAGCGGCTGGCCTTCGGTCGGCGTCAGATCGGAGATGACGGGAGCGCCGGTGGCCGGGATCTCGACCAGCTGGGTGATGTCGACGGTACCGTCAGCAAATTGAAGCTTCTGGATGCCGACCAGAATGTCAGTGCCGTCGGTCGGTGCACGCGCCGGAAGCGGGTCGGTCGGTCCGGTCGGCGTGTGGCCGTGGTCCACGATCTTGTAGGCTAGGACATGGCCTTGGTTGGCGCTGTCGAACTGGATCAGGGTGACCTCGTAGTCCGCTACGTTGCCGGTATAGGCTGCGGTGTCGGAAGAGGCCCCGGGCGCGGCAGCGGTGCCGTCGTCGCCCAGGACGACGTTCTTGAACTGGTCGGAACGCAGCATTTCGGTGAAATGCTTTTCGAAGCCCTGCGTCCCCAGCGCGCTGTTGCCGAGCAGGCCCGCGCCGAGCGTGTCCTGGTATCCGACGCGGTGGGAAGCGCCGTTGTAACGGGCGTCCTGAAGGCGATCCGCTTCGGTCGATCCGGAATTATTGTTGTTGTGGTCGTAGGTGGACGCCAAGCCGGGCGCGGATTCGTAGCGGCCGATCAGGGTGTCGAGCCGGATCGAGCCACCGACGATGACGTCGTCGCCGATGTCGCCGGTCAGGATATCGCTGCCGGAGCCGCCGACGATCCAGTTGTTGCCGGCGTCGCCGCCCAAGGTGTCGTTGGAGACGCTGCCGACCAAGCCTTCGATCTGGAACGCCGCCGGAACCGACTGCTGGCTGTTAACCGCGGTCAGGGGGTTGGCCTGCTGGTCGAGGTCGTAGGAGACCCCGACCGGGCGGAGATGCTGCAGGCTGAAGTCCATGATGTCGAAGCCGGTGGTGCCGGGCGTGTTGCCGTCGTCTGTGACCCCGTCGCCGCCCAGGACTTCGTCGGGTCCGGTGCCGAGCGCCTGGGCGATGTCACCGACCTTCATGATGTCGTCGCCGGCGCCGCCGAACGAGATGTCAACGTCGGCGCCGTCGAGGATCATGTCGTCGCCGTTGTCGCCGTAGAGCACGTCGGTGCCCGAACCGCCGTCGATGAAGTCGTTGCCGTCGTCGCCATGGGTGAACGGGTCGGTATCCTGATCCCCGAAGATCCTGTCGTCGCCGGTGCCGCCGAACAGCTTGTCGATGCCGATGCCACCCGAGATGTAATCGTTGCCGGCGCCGCCGATGACCTGGTCGTTGCCGTTGATGTCCGATCCGCTGGATTCGCCATACAGGAAGTCGTCGCCGGCGCCGCCGTCGATCAGGTCGGGGTTGTCGCCGCCGTAGATGGTGTCGGAGCCGTCGCCGCCGTAGAGACGGTCGATGCCGTAGCCGCCGTAGATGGTGTCGTTGCCGGCGTCGCCGTAGACGGTGTCGTCGCCGCCCTGGCCGTAGATCAGATCGGCGCCCTTCGAGCCGACGATGATTTCGTTGGATTCGGCGCCCGAGTTCGGGGTGCCGTCGAGATTGACGCCTCCGTTTTGATTGTAGGCGCTGGTCGGATCGGAGTCGGCCAGTCGGGTGTCCTGGATGTAGTGCACGCCGCCGATGGTGACGACGTGGCCATCGTTGAGATTGCCGTGGCCGCCGTTGGAATAGATCCCGATCGTGCCGTCGTCCACCGAGACGTGGGTCGCCGTCGGTCCGGTGCCGATGTCGGCGGTCACCCCACCGTATTTATGCTCGTTGGCGGTCGTCAGGAACTCGGTCTGGCTACCAACCAAAACCTCCTTGTGGGCGCTAAGGTCGATGTTCTGGTCGGCATAACCGAAGATGTTGCCGTTGAGATGCGTCAGACCGGTGTTGCGTTCGACGATATCCTTGAGCTGGCCGTTGCCGACCTCGTTGCCGAACTGGGTGCCGAACAGCCGGTACAGGTAGTAGAACCGGTCGCCGTCCATCAGTTTCTCGATCTGGTCGACGAAGACCTTGTCGAAGGTCTCTCCCAGCAGGCCACCCGGCTGATGGACTTCGGCGAGACCGCCGAGCCAGGTGTCGATGCTGTTGAAGGCGAGGGTGCCTGCGCCCCCGACAGCCTCGTCGCCGTTGAGGAAGCCGTAGGCCTGATCCAGGGAAATGCCGTCGGTACCCGCTGCGACCGTGCCGTCAACGATGCCGACGAGATGCTGAGCCTTCGTCAGATTTCCGTCGAAGGCGTAGGCTGCGATGAAGTTCGCCAGCGAACTCGGGTGCTGCATGTTCTGGCCGAAGTCGTTCCAGCTGGTGTACTGGTTCAACCCGACGGCGTGGCGGAACTCGTTGAGGGTCGGAATGCCGAGGTCGCGGCCGCGCGCGATGTTGATGGCCGCCAGATCGAGCGGCTGGCCGAGCAGGCCCTGGTTGAGCGCCGGAGTTACGAATTCGTCGACCTCGTTCATCTGCTGGTGCGTCATGCCCAGGATGATCCCCGAAGCACCGACGTCGGCGAATTTCTCCGGCGCCAGGAAGGCCTCCTTGAGCGCGTAGCCCATGATCTTGCCGGTCAGACCGCCGGTCGGATCGATGGTGTCGATGGTCTCGCGCAGCGTGGAATGGCCGAAGCGGAAGGCAACCTGCGAGTATTCGAGCGAGATCGCCGAATTGACGTTGGTCGAATAGGCGCCGAACTCCTGGATGTTCGGCGTGACGTTGCGGGCGTACTGGTCGACCGCGGCATGCTGGTATTCCATTTCCACGACCAGCTTGGCCGCGTTGAACATCTTGTCCTGGTCCCAGGCGATGCTGCCGTCGCCGTTGAGATAGTCGCCGGCCGCGTTCATGCCGTGCCCGGTGTCGACCTGGAAGCCATGCAGCGAGGCGTGGGTAGCGTCTCCGGACACGATGTCCTGCCGATGCAGGGCGTCGATGATGTTGTCGACCTGGTAGTTGTGCTCCTCGTGGAACACATGGTGGATCGAGGTGAGACCAAAATTCTCGTTCACGCGCCCGTCGCCAGCGACGTAGTGGTCGCCGACCGACGCCATCAGGATCTCGCCCACCGCGTCGTGCAGCGCACCGGCCGGGGTGGTGATGCTGAAGTCCGCAAAATTGACAAACGGGTAGAGTGCGCTGGCGCCGCTCAGCATGTGCGGCGTCCCGGCCGGCGAACCGGCGGGCAAGTTCTCCATGAACAGGGTCAGCTTGTGGGTGACCGGGTCGATGCCGAAGCTCGACGCCGCTCCGAACGTCGACTTGACGCTAGCGTCGATGGTGGCGATTGCCGCGGTGACCTTCGCTGTCTGGGCCGCGGTGCCGTAGCTCGCCTCGCCGGCGTCCTGGGTGCCGCTGCCGTTCTTGTCGTAGAAGCCCGCCATGTGCCCCGCGTCGAAGCGCGGGTTCATGTCGAGCAGCAGCGCCGAGCCGCTGGTGCCGGCGACGACATGGCCGCTGGCGTCGCGGTTCCGCAGGTCGTTGACGTCCTCCCAGGTCAGCGCGTCGCGGCCGGTGGCCTCGATATGCGCGCGCAATTCGTCCAGCGTCGGCAGCGTCTGCGTCGTCAGGGTGACGCCGTCCGCTTTCATCCACGGAGTGTCCAGCGTGTGCCCGTCGAACAGGTTCATGCCGGCGTGGAAGTCCGTGGTAGAGGCCGTTGTCGTATCCGGGACCCACTCGCGCAGCAGATTGGTCAGCTGCTCGTGCGAGCCGTAGGTCTGGCTCTGGTCGATGAACGGCGAGGTGTGGTTAACGTATTCAGCGCCGTTGGCATCCAACTTGGCGACGGTGGCGCGGTTGATGGTGATTTCGTGCACCGGCTGGCCATCCTGGCCCAGCATGCCGTAGAGCGGGTCGTCGCTCGCCAGCGCGATCTTGACGGTCTGACCGGACGCCTTGCCGATGAAGTCGAGGCCGTGATCGAAAAACTGCCCGAACAGCACGAAGAAGCCGTTCGACGGCGAAACGCCGGGATTGAGGCCGCCGATGAAATGATCGTCCTGGCCGGCCGAGGCGGCGAGCCGCGCCTGGGTGTCGACCTGGCCGAGGCCGCCGTTGGCCACTGTCTTGAGCTGACCCCAGTCGAGGACCTTGGCGACGCCGCTGGCGTCGTAGTAGATTTCGTTGGGCTGATGGGAGCCGGCGAGCGGATCGCCCGAATGGTTGGCCCAGGTGTCGAAGGTGACGCCGGCCGTGGTGGTCGTCAGGCTGATCATGCGCGGCGTGTAGTCGACGACGTTCTGGATATCGATCGGCGCGCCATTGGCGGCGGTATGGTCTCCCGGCTGACCGGGGGTGGTATCGACCTTGATGGTATAGTCGCTGAGATTGGCTTTGAAGGTGCCGTCCGCGATGCTGTACGAGGAGTAGTATTGTTTGGCGGCAGCATAGGCCCGGTCCGCCACGGCCTGCATGACCGGAGAATAATTGGCATAATCGGCGGCGGCCGAGCGGGTGAAGATCTGATCCGTCGCACCATACGTGGCGTTGATCAGCGACAGGTTGTTGTTGAGGCCGCTCGGATCGCGCAGGCCGGCGAGGTCGAATTCCGAGATGTAGGACTGACCGTAGGTCGCGACTGCAGACAGAGCGAGCGGGTCGCTCGCCGTGGCGCCGCCTTGCCCGATCAGCGTTCCTTTGGCGTCGTAGACGCTACCGGTGCCGTCCCACAGGATGATGGCGTTTCCGTTCACATCGAAAAGCGGTCGGAAATTCACCTGGCTGAGGATGAAGTCGATATCGCTCTGGTCGATTACGAACGGCTTGAGATAATTGGCCATTGATTCTACTCCCACCAATGCTGCTAAAGTCGGTACGTTTTGCACCGGGCCCGTAACGATTTTTTAAGCATGGCATGCGCCGATGATTTGGGAAGGGCCTGAAGTCGAGCGAAAAAGAATGGATGAAGGTCGTATTCACCCTGCCAAAAGGCCAAGATCTTGATTGGACTTAAGTCCATATTTGGATCGCGTTGGGCCGCGCCGATTCGGCGTCGGGCAGCCCGGCTCACGCTGTTTCAGCAATTTACCATTGCGGCGACGGTGGTCCTTGGCTTCATGATGATCGCCGTCGGTACGTGGATTAGTGCGCGAATAGTCGATGGGGTATTGCGCAGCAGTTCAGATTCTGCGGCGCTGTACCTCGAGGGCTTCCTCGAGCCTCATATTCAATCGCTGCAGTTTGGCACATCGCTCCCGCCCGAAAGCCTTGCCAAACTTGAAGAAATCAGTGCCAGCCTTGCTTTGCGACGTCACGTTCTGTCAATCAAGGTATGGCTACCTGACGGCACAATCGCCTTCAGTTCTCAGAAGGACCTCATCGGAAAGAAATTTGACCCCACAAAGATACGTCCCGGCTTTAGAGGCGAGATCAGGGGAAACTTCGCAGACAATGACGACGAGGAAAATGAATTTGAGCGCAAGCTTGGGCTTTCGCTCTATGAAATCTATGCGCCCCTACATAAGTCCGGGACAGATCAGATCATTGCCGTAGGCGAATTCTATGAGAACGCCGAACGCCTGCACAAGGAGATCTTCGCCGCCGTCCAAGACTGGCTCGTGATCGGCGCGGCGGCAATCGGCATGCTGCTTACTCTCTTCGCGATCGTCCATCGTGGCAGCGCCATAATCGATCAGCAAAAACGGGCGTTGAAATTAAGGCTGCGAGAGCAATCCAGACTTCACCACATCAATGATCTTCTTAAGGAAAAGATGCAGAAGGCCATGCGAGAGAGCAACCGAATCGATCGCACAATCCAGAAGCGAATTGGCTCACAACTGCATGACGGCCCAGCCCAACTTTTGAGCTTCGTATTGTTGCGGCTCAGCGAGATCGGGACCGCGCTGAAAGCACCCAGGGACGCGAACGAGAACTCGAGCAATCTCATCGATGAAGTTCGCGGCGCGGCATCTGACGCCTTGGCTGATCTTCGTTCGATTTCGAGCGGCCTGCTGCTTCCTTACATCGAAGACAACGAAGACATCGTGGGCGTCCTACAGTCAATCATTAGTCGACATGAGCGCCACACAGGCTCTCGGGTCGATTTTAAAGCAGTTAATGTACCAAAGCGGCTATCGAGAGACATCATCCACTGCGTTGGGGGCATCACTCAGGAGGCGCTAACCAACGCTCATAAGCACGGTGGCGGAGACGCTCAAGACGTTTCTCTCAACGTTGATGATGCCGAATTGCATCTTTCGATTCGTGATTCCGGGCCGGGAATCGATTTTTCAAAGATTGCAGATGTTGCTGCAGCGCGAAACGATCGCCTGGGGTTGCTTGGGATGAAGTATCGCGTCGAGTCCGTCGGTGGCACGTTGGAATTAAAGTCCGCGCCATCAGAAGGCACAGAGGTAAAGTGCAAAATTCCTCTGAATAATATTGAACCTAAATACCAGGGCGCCGACGCACTAATCGAACTAAATCGCCGATGAGCGCATCATATAAAGGCCGCCGCCGGACCGCTGTTTTCTGATTTTATGATCAATTCACCAAGCCGAATCAAACTTGTTGATAACTTGCAAGAATTACGGCAGGATCTTGCCATTAAAGTCAACCGTTTTGACCCGTTTGTATCGTCAGTCCGGGGGAATTTCAATGAAATCAGATATTTTGCAGATTTCAATTGCCATCATAGATGATCATCCAATCTTGCGTCACGGACTGGCCGCTGTTCTCCGCAGCGAGCCCGGATTTAAAGTGGTCGCCGAGGGAGGATGCTCGACTGAAGCGTTGCAAATTGCCAACATGCATCGTCCGAATATTATGCTGCTGGACTTGGGCATTCCGGGCAATGGTATCGAGGCTCTCAAGGAAATATGCGTTCAAGTCCCTTCGACCCGCTGCATCATATTGACCGTGTGTGATAACGCAGATACCGCGATCAACGCGCTCAATTCCGGCGCCCAAGGATACATCCTTAAAGGTATCGCCGGCAAGGACCTCAAAGCGGCAATCAGGACCGTTTTAAACAACGAGTCGTTCGTTTCTCCTGATTTCGCGGCCAAACTCGTCATCGCTGCCCAGAGGGAGAAAGTAGCTTTAACACAGGCTGGCAGCCAACTGAATTTCCGTGAAGTTCAGATACTACGTGAAGTTGAAGCTGGACTTACCAACAGAATGGTTGCGGAGAAGCTGAAAATCAGTGAAAAGACAGTCAAATACTATATGACTAACATTATGCAAAAGTATGGTGTCAGTAATCGAACATCAGCGGTGGTTGCGGATCAGAGGCTGCGCATGTCACGACCGAATGCTTAAAAACGGACGTATGGTTTTGCGAACAAACCGTCCGATAGACTTGATGTCATTCCCATCGGAATCTCCAAATTTATCCCGTGCCAAATCTGCAAGCAAATGGCGGGACTCAGCTGCACCCGGTTCTGTTGACACCGGCTTAAACTAATCTGGCCCTTTGCTCGAACTCCATAGGGCTTAGATATCCGATGGTCGAGTGACGACGCTTCGGATTGTAGAAGCATTCGATGTAGTCGAATACATCGGCCTTGG
>JACMOT010000059.1 GCA_014377915.1 Tardiphaga sp. | reverse complement strand
TTGATCTATGCCGCCGATGGGCCCATCATCGGTTCAATAGACACTGCGGCCATCTCCGACGAGACCGGCTTGCACCGGCAACCGGTCAGGATCCCTGCTTCCCAGCACCATGCCCTATAAACTCGCGATATTCGACATGGACGGCACGCTGTCCGACAGCTTTCCCTGGTTTCTCAGCGTCATCAACGCGGTCGCCGACAAGCACAAATTTCAGCGCGTCGAGAATGACCGCATTGACCAGTTGCGCAACGTCGGCGCCGGCGAGCTGATCCGACTGCTTGGCGTCAGCAAATGGCGCATCCCGCTGATCGCGCGCGATATGCGCAAGCTGAAATCCAAACAGATCGACCGCATCGCACTGTTTCCGGGCGTCGATCGCATGTTCCGCGAATTGAAGGCGCGCGGCGTCACCATCGCCATTGTCAGTTCCGACAGCGAAGACAATGTGCGCACGGTGCTTGGCGATCTCGATCAGCATGTCGCCTATTTCGCCTGCGGCGCCGGGCTGTTCGGCAAGAAGGCGAAATTTCAGCGCGTCCTCGACCTCACCGGAATCTCGGTGGACCAAGCGATTTCGATCGGCGACGAAATTCGCGACATCGACGCGGCGCGCGAGGCCGGCATCGACTTTGCGGCGGTGTCGTGGGGCTATACCAGCGCCGCTGCCCTGAAGGCACGTGCCCCGAACTTCATGCTATCGCGCATGGACGACGTCATCGTCGCGCTGACCACGCCGAGAGGCTGAGCCGATGCAGCCAGTGTAGCCCGGATGAGCGAATGCGACCTCGTAGGCATCGCCCTTGCGAAACTCGAAGCAGATCCGCCAGCGTTCGTTGACGGTCATCGCCCACTGCCCGCCGCGGTCCCCCTTCAGCTTGTGAAGGCCGACGCTTTTCAGCGGACTCAGATCGCGAAGCGAATGGGCCGCGTTCAACGCCAGTACAAGATCCATCGCGGTCTCGACATCGAGCCGGCGAAACTGGTTCGACGATCCGCATTCCCAGACCTTGCGTGTCGCCGAATTTCGCCAAGAACGGATCATGGCAAAAACATGCTACGTCAGACGGTAAAAAACGACAAGTGTACTATCGCAATCCTGTCCCCTTGCAGCGCTGGCAGGTCACGACCTTGTCGCCCTTCTTCAGCAGGCCCTTGCCCTCGCAATTCTTGCACTTTTGCTTCTTCTTGGTGTTGGGGCCTTTTTGGTTGGGCGGATTGCTCATGGTCTGTCCTGACGGCGTGATTGGCGGCTGAAGCCTGCCTCAAATGAAAACGCGCCGGTGGGCCGGCGCGCGATGATTCACCCTAGCACGGCGAGACACCGAGCGGGTAATCTTGCAACCGGGCGGGTGATCGTCGACTGTTCGGGACCAAACCAGTGCCCTTAGCCCCGGCCCCGTCTCAAGGAATAGCCATGACAGACGCTCTCGCCGCATCCGTGGTCCATGACGACAAGGCCAATGACCGATTCGTGCTCGACGTCGGTGGCACCGTGGCTTTCGCCAATTACCGGCTGGCCGGCGATCGCGTCATCATCACCCATACCGAGACGCCGCCGGCGCTGCGCGGCCAGGGCATCGCATCAAGGCTGGTGGCGGGCGCGCTGGAACTGATCCGGGCCGATGGCCACAAGGTGATCGCCGGCTGCTCGTTCGTGTCGGATTATCTCGACCAGCATCCGGAAGTGGCGGACATGGTGGGCTGAACACCGTCGTTCCGGGGCGCGCGTTGCGCCAGCAACGTGCGAATCCGGAACCTCGAAATGTTCAGCCACGTCGGGATTCCGGGTTCGGTCGCAGCCTGTGCTGCTCCCGCCCCGGAATGAACTTTGCCGCGATGACGCCCTCGCCTCAGACGATCTTGATCGACATGTCCGGCAGGCCCTGAAGCTTGCACAGCAGCACGTCGCCCTTGACCACCGGGCCGACATTTTCCGGCGTGCCGGAATAGATGATATCGCCGGCCTTCAGTTCAAACGCTTCCGAGAGCTTGGCGATCTGCTCGGCGACGCTCCAGATCATCTTGTCGAGGTCGGAGTTCTGCCGAACGCTACCGTTCACCGCCAGCGAGATCGACCCCTTGGTGAAATGCCCGGTCTTGCTGACCGGATGGATCGGTCCGATCACGGCGCCATGATCAAAGCTCTTGCCGATCTCCCACGGCTTCTTCTCGGCGGCTTGCGCGTTCTGCAGATCGCGGCGCGTCATGTCGAGGCCCAGCGCATAGCCATAGACGTGCTCCAGCGCCTTCTCGGCGGGAATATTGGTGCCGCCGGATTTCAACGCCGCCACCAACTCGACCTCGTGGTGATAATTCCTGGTCAGCGACGGATAGGCATGATCGACCACGGTGCCGATCGCGACGTTCTGGATCGCATCGGTCGGTTTCTGAAAAAAGAACGGCGGCTCGCGGGTCGGGTCGGAACCGCGCTCGATCGCATGCGCGGCATAATTGCGGCCGATGCAATAGATCCGGCGCACCGGAAACACGTCGCTCTCGCCGACGATGGGAATCGTGGTTGCTGGTACCACGAAAATAGTTTTCGATCCGGCCTGCGCCCGGGCCGGGTTCCCTGTCGCAACCGCGCCGACGAACGCCAGCGCGGCCGTGGTCAGGATCGTCCTGCGGTCGGTGTTTTCCATGGCTATCCTCCTGTTTTTGGTTTTGATTATTTGATCGACGGGGGCGGACTTATCGGCTCCATTCCCTTGGCAGTGGCGGCATCGCGCGCCAGCGGGCTCCGCAGCCATGCGATCAGCGCCTGCGCCGCCGGTCGGTGCGCCGGATCGGCGGCCAGGCCCGCGGCGTAGATCGTGTAGTTCTGGATCTCTGCCGGCAGCGCGCCGACCAGCACGACGCCTTTCACCGGCAGCAACTCGCTGATCTGTTGCACCGCGACATCCGCCTCGCCGCTAGTGATACGTTCCGCCGAATAGCCGCCATTGACCAGCACTGATTTGGCGCGAATCTCGGCGCCGATGCCGAGCCGGTCGATCAGCCCGTCGAGATAGATGCCGCTGCTGCCGCCGGACGCGGGATTGATATAGGCCACGCGCGTCGCGGCGAGTAGCGTCTGCTTGAAGCCTTCGACCGTGCTGATATCGGGGCGGGCTGCGCCCTCCTTCACCGCGACACCAACGCCGACGCGAACCAGATCGGTATCGGCGCCAGCGAGCTTGCCCGCCTTGCGCAGGGTCGCCAGCGCCGCCGGCGACGCGATGATCAGGTCGAAGCTTTCACCGGCTTCGACCCGCTTGACCAGGCCACCGACCGTGTCTGAATCGACCGTCACCGCGTGGCCAGCCGCCTCGAAGGTCGGCAGCGTCGCCGTCAACACCTGTTTGAAGGCGCCCGCGCTGAGCACTTTCAGGCTATCGGCGCGCGCGGCAGCGCCGAACGGCAGCAATGCCACCAAAGCCATTGTAAACAATCTCGGAAGGATGATCATGACGCCTGTCCCGTTGATGGTCGAGCTACTTTAATACCTCTTAAATCCAAAACGCTGAACGGTCACTGCGAAAAAAAGGCCCGCTAAGCGGGCCTTTGATCGTCCTTCCGCGGGATCAGTGTTTGATATCCGCCGGCAGCTTGCCGCCATTGGCCGCCAGCTTGGTCATCACCTGCTTGTGCAGCCAGACGTTCATGGTCGCTGAATCGCTGCTGTCGCCGGTGTAACCCAGTTCCTTGGCCAGCTCCTTGCGCGCGGTCAGGCTGGAATCGATATCCAGCGCCTTCATCAGATCGACGATCGAGGTCTTCCACTCCAGCTTCTCGCCCTTGGCGGCAACCGCCTTGTCGAGGATCGGCGCCACATCCACCGTCGCAACCGGCGAGCCGCTGGCGGCGGGGGTCGCAGCGCCGCCGGCAGCGGGGGCGGCGTCCGGGGTGGCAGCCGTCGCGCTGGTACCGAAAATCGCGCCCATGATTTTTCCGAAAATGCTCATAATGTCGCTCCCAATGGATCTGATGAAGAGGTGAAAGTATCTCGTAGCGGATGCGTTCCGGAGTCATCGTGCGTGATCCGGCACGGAAAATCTACGCGGGCTTTCGCCGGAAGCCAATGCCCGGCGCAACCTCACCGAAGCGTGAGACGCGACTTCGCGCAATGAGCGTAGGATGATGAGACAGGTTGCGGCAAGGCCGGTTCATTGCTCTCGCGTCTGGTCTGTTCGTGATCGCTTCAAGCAGCTCCGCGCGCTCTCGAAAAGCACGATGAAGGCTGCCACAAAAAGGGAGATCACGATGGCCACGCCATACCCCGGAAATGTCTCGCACTTCGCGCCACAGGCGACCGCGGCCGATCTGCCGGCCGTCCGCGCCATTACCTTTGCTGACCTGACAGATTCTCTACGGCTCGGCTGGGAGGACTTCAAGGCGGTACCAAGTCATGCCATTATGCTGTGCCTGATCTACCCGATCGTTGGCCTGATGCTGGCGCGCACCGTGCTCGGCTATTCGATCCTGCCGCTGCTGTTTCCGCTGGCCGCCGGCTTTGCCCTGCTCGGCCCATTCGCCGCCCTCGGTCTTTATGAACTCAGCCGCCGCCGCGAACTGGGCGACGAGGCCTCCGCCTGGCACGCCGTCGACGTGTTGCGTTCGCCCTCGCTCGGCGCGATGATCGGGCTCGGTGCGGCGCTGCTGGTGCTGTTCGTAACCTGGATCGCCACCGCGCAGGCGATCTATGTTGCCGCCTTCGGCCACGAGCCGGCGGCCGAAATTCCGAACTTCGTCTCCCGCGTCCTGACCACGCCGCAAGGCTGGGAATTGATCGTGGTCGGCTGCGGTGTCGGCTTCCTGTTCGCCGTGGTCGCGCTATGCATTAGCGTCGTCTCGTTTCCGCTGATGCTGGATCGTCATGCCAATGTCATTGACTCGGTCACGACCTCGATGCGTGCCGTGGCACGCAACCCGTTGCCGATGGCAATGTGGGGCCTGATCGTAGCCACCGTGCTGGTGCTCGCCTCGCTGCCGCTGTTTCTTGGCCTCGCGGTCGCCATTCCGCTGCTGGGCCATGCCACCTGGCATCTCTACCGCAAGCTGGTGGAGCGCAATCCGAACCCGCCGTCGCTGCCGCCCCGCAACAAGATCAAGCGCTCGGCGGCGGACTTCCCGGTCTCGCTATTCCAGTGGCGCAACGACAAGTAATATTTCCTTAAACCCGTCGGGGCCGTCGTGTTTCGACGCCGGCCCCGACGTTGCCAATAACTCACGACAGGGGACTTGTTTTAGCCGCGGTTAGCCGTAAACCTTTCGCGGTGCGAAGTATCATTCGCGCCGCGGTCCACGGCATAACGAGCCCCGATGATCATCAGCCCCCTGCTCCGAACGCTGCTTGTCAGCGCCTTGCTGCTGGCGCCCTCGTCCAGCTACGCGGCCGCCACCTGTGGCAGTGCCAGCTTCGAAAACTGGTTCGGCGACGTCAGAACCGAGGCCGCCGGCAAGGGCATTTCGCAGCGTGCGATCGACGCCGCGCTGAATGGCGTGACGCTGGACAATACGGTGCTGGCGCGCGACCGCGGTCAGCAAGTGTTCCAGCAGAGTTTCGAACAATTCTCCGGCCGCATGGTGCCACCGCGCCTGCTGCGCGGCAGCGACATGCTGAAGCGTTACGGCTCGGTGCTGGGGCGTATCGAAGCGCAATATGGCGTACCTGGACCGGTGCTGGTAGCCATCTGGGGGCTGGAAACGGATTACGGCGTCAACACCGGCAAGTTCCCCACCATCCGATCGCTGGTCACTTTGGCCTATGATTGCCGTCGTGCCGACATGTTTCGCGGTGAATTGCTGGACGCGCTGCGGATCGTCGATCGCGGCGACTTGACGCCGACGGAGATGCGCGGTGCCTGGGCGGGCGAACTCGGCCAGACCCAGTTCATGCCATCCTCCTATTTGAAATTCGCGGTCGATTTCGACGCCAACGGCCGTCGAGACCTGCTCCATAGCGCCCCCGACGTCCTGGCTTCCACGGCGAACTATCTTGCCAGCTATGGCTGGAAGCGCGACCAGGATTTTGCGCCCGGCACGGCGAACTTCGCGGTCATCCAGCAATGGAACAAGAGCGACGTCTACGCCCGGACGATCGCCGCTTTCGCCAGCCAATTGGCGAAAGCGCCATAGCGCCTGCGCCGGCATGGCCGGAGCGACGAAGCCGGCCACAAAATCACGGGTATGACCGGGCTTGCGCTGCTCCACCGCTGCAATAGGCACGGGCGCTGCCCTTCTGGCCTGCCGAATTATCGCGCGGCGGTCACGGCGACAATGCACCGGTATCCACGACCGGCGACATGCCATGCGACAGCGTGAGAATTGGCGTGCCGGCATCCGCAACGTGCGGTGGCCCTGAAAAGGGGCAGCCCTAACGCAAAATCTAAAATATGAATTTGAATTCATTTTCGCCTACGCCATGCGAATCACGCATATCGATCCATCGGGCGATTATTCAGGAAATTTGCGAATTACCCACGCAAGTGACGTCTCACTAGCGCCAGCCCGGCCCCCTGAGCGTCGGTATTTAGAAACCTCTATTATTTTGCAACAGCATGTTTTAACTGACTAATTAACAACGAAACCTTGGTTTTTGCGACAAAGAACCCGAGCCCGATACCAATAAAAAGGCAGGTTGCCAGAACCTTAATCATTCCTTTCTGTAGCCATGCGGTGAGCGCCTAGCTGCATCGCAACATTTACAGTGCCGCACCGCGATATAGCCATCTATATTCATTTCAACGGCGGTTGCTTCTCCAAGAGATGAACCGTCAAACTCAGGAGAATTACAATGCTCGTTTCCTTCATCCGCATGATCCAGGCGTTCCGCGATTACCAGCGCAACGTTGCCGAACTCTCCCAGCTCAGCGACCGCGAGCTTTCCGATATCGGCCTCGACCGTTCGGACATTCCGCGCGTTGCTTCCGGCGCCTACAACGGTTGATCCGTCTGTCTTGATGAATCACGGATAGCGTCCGCTTTCAGCGGACGCTCTCGTGGAGCGCAAGAAACTGCGGCAACGATCGAACAACGCTGCGAAGCGAATTCCACTTCTCGGCAAAACGCGCTACATGCGGGGCCATGACAACAGCCCCTTTATTGACTGACTACGTTCACATCATCGGCGCCGGCCTCGCAGGCTCGGAGGCCGCCTGGCAGGTTGCCCGCGCAGGTATCCCCGTTGTGCTGCACGAGATGCGGCCGCACCGGATGACCGAGGCCCACCTCACCGAGGGCCTGGCAGAACTGGTCTGTTCGAACTCCTTCCGTTCCGACGACGCGCTGAACAATGCGGTAGGCCTGCTGCACGCCGAAATGCGACGGCTGGGCTCGCTGATCATGCGCTGCGCCGATTCCAACCAGGTGCCCGCCGGCGGCGCACTGGCAGTGGACCGCAATGCCTTTTCGGATTCCGTCACCCGGGCGCTCACCGACCACCCCCTGATTACCATCGACCGCCACGAGATCGCCGGCCTGCCCCCGGCCGAATGGGGCAATGTCATTGTCGCCACCGGCCCGCTAACCTCGTCGCCACTGGCCGAAGCCATACGCGGCGTCACCGACCAGGATGCGCTGGCGTTCTTCGACGCGATCGCGCCGATCGTGCACAAGGATTCCATCGATATGGACACCGCCTGGTTCCAGTCGCGCTACGACAAGGTCGGGCCTGGCGGCACCGGTGCCGATTATATCAACTGCCCGATGACCAAGGACCAGTACGAGGCCTTCATCGACGCGCTGCTGTCCGGTGAAAAGACCGACTTCAAGGAATGGGAGCAGAACACGCCCTATTTCGACGGCTGCCTGCCGATCGAGGTGATGGCCGAGCGCGGCCGCGAGACGCTGCGCCACGGGCCGATGAAGCCGGTCGGCCTCACCAACCCCCGGGACCCCACGGTGAAGGCTTACGCCATCGTGCAGCTGCGCCAGGACAACAAGCTCGGCACGCTCTACAACATCGTCGGTTTCCAGACCAAGCTCAAATATGGCGCGCAGATGGGCGTGCTGCGGATGATTCCGGGGTTGCAGAATGCCGAATTCGCGCGGCTCGGCGGCCTGCATCGCAACACGTTCCTCAACTCGCCAAAACTGCTCGACGAGCAGCTGCGGCTGCGCGCGCAGCCGCGGCTGCGTTTCGCCGGCCAGATGACCGGCTGCGAAGGCTATGTCGAATCCGCCAGCGTCGGGCTGATGGCCGGGCTCTACGCCGCCGCCGACGCCAAAGGCGAGCATTTGGCGCCGCCGCCGGTGACCACGGCGCTGGGCTCGCTGCTCGGCCACATCACCGGTGGCCATATCGAGACAATCGACGCCGGCCCGCGCTCGTTTCAGCCGATGAACATCAATTTCGGACTGTTTCCGCCGCTGGCGCAGGCGCCGACCAAGAACGCCGAAGGCGGCCGGCTGCGCGGCAACGAAAAGACCGTCGCCAAGAAGCAGGCGATGAGCGCCCGCGCGCTGGCGGGCATGGATGGCTGGATCGCCGCCCACCTGCCCGCCGCCGCTGTTGCCGCGTGATATTAGCGGCGTTGTATTTCAGGAAACCGTCATGAGTTTGCCGAAACAGGACACAGCCATGCTGTCCGCCCAATGGACCGAAGGCGTGCTGCTGAAACGCGACGTGTTCTCGACCGTCGAGCGCGGCCGCTTTCGCAATCAGGGCGGCGAGGTCGATGCCGTGCTGCGCCGGCTCGACCAGGTGCCGTGGTGGTCCTATGTCGTCGCGCAACATCTCTTCACCCGCGAACGCCGTGCTTTGACGCTGGCGCGTGATCTTCATGTCGGGCCGGAATTGCTGTGGGCCGGCGAGCAGGCACTGGTGCGCGGCTTCATCGACGGCGTGGCATTGCATCTCGCCAAGCCATTCAATGACCGCAGCTACTTTTATTCCGCCAAACTCGCATTGCGCAAACTGCATCGCATGGGCGTCTGCCACAATGATCTGGCGAAAGAACAGAACTGGCTACGCGGCACCGATGGCCTCGCTTATGTCACCGATTTCCAGCTCGCCGTCTGCTTCAAGAGCCGCAGCCGGCTGTTTCGCATCGCGGCTTACGAAGACCTCCGCCATCTCCTGAAGCACAAGCGCTCCTACGCACCGGAACTGCTGACGCCGAAGGAGAAGCAGATCCTTGCCAAGAAGTCGCTGTTCGCGCGGATCTGGCTGATGACCGGCAAGAAGGTCTATCGCGGCATCACCCGCGGCATCTTCAATTTCACCGAC
This sequence comes from Tardiphaga sp., assembly GCA_014377915.1. The sequence continues at coordinate 520 of JACMOT010000059.1, read as the reverse complement.
CGCGAAGGCGGCGGCCGTCGCCTCGTCAATGATGCGCCGCCGCTGACCGAAATGATCCGGCTAAATCCGGCTGTGCGCGACGTCGCTATCGTCGCCTTCGCCGACCGCCGCAGCGGTGTCGGCCTGTCCGCCTTTGTCGAGGCCGACGACGTCGCGCTTGAGCCTAAGCTGCAGGCCACACTCGCCGCCGCCCGGGTGCCGAAGCCGCCGATAGCGACGCCGCCCACAGCAGGATTCAGCCGGATCATTTCGGCCAGCGGCGGCGCAGCACGTTGATCTGCTCGTGCTGCGGCTTGCCCGCGGCGGCCATGAAGTCTTCCATCGCCTCGGACAGCAGATAGAAGTACTGCGGGTAGAAGACGATTCCCGCGGGGTCGCAGAGGTGGAATCGGATCAGCTTCTTCTTCGTGAATGGCACGATCGCTCCCGTCGAACCCGACGCTTCGCTGCGCGCGTTCCTTCGCGCCGCCGAAGCCCGTATGCAGGGGCGGCCCGGGCGGGGACCGCGAACCGCCGATAT
>JACMOT010000600.1 GCA_014377915.1 Tardiphaga sp. | reverse complement strand
GAGACCATCAGCGCTTGGCTGTTTGACAGTTGCATCGGACTTTTCGTTACGCCGCCACGACCTCGCGCGGCTGGTAGAACGCGACGTGCTGGCAATGCGCCACCGGCGTGATGCCATTGGCCACGATCAGCGCGTCGAGTTCGACGAAGCGGTGGCCCTTCTTCTCGTAATTCGCGGTGACCCGCGCCCGCGCCACCAGCTCGTCATCGGGCACCGCCGCCGCCAGCAATTGCATCCGGCTGCCGACATGAATCCATGGACCCATGATGGCGTTGTCGACCAGCACCTTGTTCATCACCCGCTGCAGCACGCCGGGATGCATCAGGCCTTCGCGCGCATAGATCGGGTCGGCCTCGCGCACCTCGGCGAGATATTCCGCCGCCGCATCCGGCGGCCAGCAGCGCGGCGCGCTGCCCAGCCATTTGTCCTGCCGGTAGGAGTCGGCATCGACCGGCAGCCGCCGCGAGACGGCGGCGGTGTCGGGAAAGTCTTCCAGCGAGAAGGTGGGCAGTTCCGCGGTCAGCGAGGCGCTGCCGCTGGCGCGAAGCTCGCCGCCGGTCACGCCCAGCGTCAGCCCGTCGCCGGCCGGTTCCGCCGTCACCAGCACCGTCTCGCCGTCATAGACCGGCCGGGTGAAACGGGCCTCGATCAGGCCGCGCTCCAGAAACGCCCTTCCCCATTGGGCCACCGCAGGATGGACCATGTAAGCGAGCACGTCGACGCCCGGCACCAGGCCACCGCTGAAGCCAAAGTTTCTGGCCACAGAATCGTCATGCATCTTGTTTTCGGACGCTTTGGCGGTGTTGAACGCCGCCACACGGTACGGTTCGAGCCGTTTGGTCATGATTCCTCCCGAAATCTGCGATATCTAGTGTTCGCAGTTGCACAAGATGGTACGCCTCGCCCCAATCGGCGCAAGGCCACTCGCCTTGTGCCAGCCCCCATGAACCACTGCCGGACCCGAGCACCACCACCCCGTGAGCACCCGAATCTACATCGACGCCGACGCCTGCCCGGTCAAGGACGAGATTTATCGCGTGGCTGCGCGCTTTGCGCTACCGGTCAGCGTGGTCGCCGGTCAGTTCATCCGGGTGCCCGCGGATCCCTCGATCGAGCGAATCGCCGCCGGTTCCGGAATGGACGCCGCCGACGACTGGATTGCGGAACGCGCCGGAAAGGGCGATATCGTGATCACCTCCGACGTGCCCTTGGCCAGCCGCTGCGTCAAGGCCGGCGCCGACGTGATCGCGCCGAACGGCAAGCCGTTTTCGGAAGCGTCGATCGGCATGACCCTCGCGGTGCGCAACCTGATGACCGACCTGCGGTCCTCCGGCGAAGTCACCGGCGGACCCAAATCATTCGCGCCGCGCGATCGCTCGGCGTTCCTCTCCGCGCTGGATCAGACGATCCGCCGCATCCAGCGCGCGCAGGCCTCCGCGCCCGCGCCGAAACCAGATTGAAGCAAGACCATGGCTCCTCCGCTGATCCAGTTGAAAGACATCACGCTCACCTTCGGCGGCACGCCGCTGCTGAACGGCGTCGAATTGTCGGTGTCGCAGGGCGAACGCGTCTGCCTGATCGGTCGCAACGGCTCCGGCAAGTCGACGCTGCTGAAGATCGTCGCCGGCCTGGTCGATTGCGACAAGGGCAGCCGCTTCGTGCAGCCCGGCTCGACCGTGCAATATCTGCCGCAGGAGCCGGATTTCTCCGGCTTCGCGACGACTCTGGCCTATGTCGAGGCCGGCATGGGACCGGGCGACGATCACTACCAGGCGCTGTATCTGCTGGAGCAGCTCGGCCTCACCGGCGAGGAAGACCCCAACAACCTGTCCGGCGGCGAGGCCCGCCGCACCGCGCTGGCCCGCGTGCTGGCGCCCGAACCCGACATTCTGCTGCTCGACGAGCCGACCAACCATCTCGATCTCACCACCATCGAATGGCTGGAAGGCGAACTGGCCTCGCGGCGCTGCGCGCTGGTGCTGATCAGCCATGACCGCCGCTTCCTGTCGAACCTGTCGCGCGCCACCGCCTGGCTCGACCGCGGCCAGATCAAGCAGATCGACCGCGGCTCCTCCGCCTCCGAACAATGGCGCGACGATACCCTCGCCGAAGAAGAGCGCGGCCAGCACAAGCTCGACCGCAAGATCGTCAACGAGGAGCACTGGCTGCGCCACGG
>JACMOT010000599.1 GCA_014377915.1 Tardiphaga sp. | reverse complement strand
GAACTTCTTTCTCGCGCTGCCGCTGTCGATCGTGGCCGGCTGGCTGCTCGGGGCAGCCATCGAGATCGTGCTGCTGCGGTCGCTGCGCGGCTCTGATATCGGTACCCCCATGCTGGTGATGATCGGGGCCTGGATCGGGATGCAGTCAGGCGCGCTGTGGATCTGGGGCGGCGTGGCGAAGTCGGTCAGCAATCCGTTCCCCGATGCGCCGCTGGTGCTGGGGCCGGTCTCGGTCTCGTGGCTGCGGCTGTTCGTGCTGGCCGCCGCGGCGCTGCTGATCGTGATCGCCTATCTGCTGATCAACCGCACCAGGCTCGGCCGCGCGATGCGCGCCACCTTCCAGGACCATGACACCGCGGCGCTGATGGGCGTCAATGTGAGCTGGGTCTATACCTCGACCTTCGCGATCGGCTCCAGCCTCGCCGCCGCCGCCGGCGCGTTGCTCGGTCCGGTCTATGTGATCTTCCCGCAGATGGGCGACCTCGCCGCGGTGAAGGCCTTTGCCATCGTCATCCTTGGCGGGCTCGGCAACATCACCGGCGCCGTGATCGGCGGCTTCATCCTGGCGCTCGCCGAGGAACTCGGCGCGGGCTATGTGTCGTCGGGCTATCGTGACGCGATGGGCTTCCTGATCATCATCGCGGTGCTGATCTTCAAACCCACCGGGCTGTTCGCCCGCGCGGAGCGGGTCGGATGAACCGGCTCGCCACGCTGATCTGTCTCGCCGCCTTCATCTCCGTGCCGCTGTGGCTGCGGGATCCCTATCTGCTCAATGCGCTGATCACCACCGGCATCTTCATCATCGGCGCGATGAGCCTCAACCTGCTGCTCGGCTTCACCGGGCAGCTCAGCCTCGGCCACATCGCCTTCTTCGGCATCGGCGCCTATGTCAGCGCGCTGACCTCGCTCGGCTTCGACGTCCCGATTGTTGGCGACTTCCACATCGTGCACGTGCCATGGCCGCCGATCGCCGGCTTCGGGCTGGCGATCATTGTGGCTGCCTTGTGCGGCTATCTGGTCGGCCGGCTATCGTTCCGGGTGCGCGGCGCCTATTTCGTCATTGTCACCATTTCCTTCGCCGAAGTGGTGCGGCTGGTGGCGCTGAACTGGGTGGATCTGACGCAGGGCCCGCTGGCGCTCACCAACATCCCGTCGATCAGCATCGGCCTGCCGGGGCTCGGCTATTGGGTGTTGAAGACGAAACTGCAGAACTATTATCTGGTGCTCGCGGTCGCGGCGGCGTCGTATTGGCTGATCTCCCGGCTGGTACACTCGCATCATGGCCGCGCGATGCGCGGGCTGATGGAGAACGAGACGCTGGCGGTCGCCGTCGGCATCGACGTCACCAAAACCCTGACGCTGGCGGCGGTGATTTCCGCCGGCATCGCCGGCGCCGCCGGCAGCCTCTATGCGCACTACATCCGGATCATCGATCCCGACGTGTTCGCCTTCATCTCGACGGTGACGATGGTCATCATGGTGGTGTCCGGCGGCAAGGGCTCGCTGGCGGGTCCGGTGATCGGCGGCGTCATCTTCGGCCTGCTGCCGGTGTTCCTGCGGCCGATCATGCCGCCGGAAGCGCAATGGATCACCTATGGCGGCGTGCTGGTCGCGATCCTGTTCGTGCTGCCGCGTGGCATCGTGCCGACGCTGGCGCCACTGCTCGGGCTGTCGCGCGCCACCGGCAACAAGGCCCCTCGAACGGTCGAAGTCGCGGAGGACCGGGCATGACCAGTCCTCCCCGCGCCACGGTGCTCAGCGTCGAGAATGTCGCGATGCAGTTCGGCGGCCTGGTCGCGCTGTCGGATCTGAATTTCACCGTCGGCGAGGGCGAGATCCTCAGCCTGATCGGGCCGAACGGCGCCGGCAAGACCACGGCCTTCAATTTGATGACCGGCTTCCTGACCCCCAGCAAGGGCGAGGTGAAGTATCGCGGCACTCCGCTGAAGGGCCTGAAATCGCATCAGATCGCCGATCTCGGACTGATCCGCACCTTTCAGCGCACCAGCGTCTTTGCGCGCGATACGGTGTTCGACAACGTGCTGATCGGCCTGCACCGTCAAGGCAAGGTCGGCCTGCTCGATGCCATCCTTGGCCTGCCGCGAGCGCGGGCGTCGGAGCGTGCGCAGCGCCAGCGCGCGGCCGAGCTGGTGCGCTGGATCGGGCTGGAAGCGCGCGCCAATGATCTCGCCGGCTCGCTGTCCTATGGCGAGCAGCGGCTGGTGGGGGTCGCGCTGGCGTTGGCGGCGCAGCCCTCGATGCTGCTGCTGGACGAGCCGGTCTCCGGCATGAATGCGTCCGAGACGCATACTTTCGTGCAACTGATCCGCGACATCAGGGATCGCGGCGTGACCATCCTGCTGGTCGAGCACGACATGCCGATGGTGATGAGCGTGTCCGATCGCATCGTGGTGCTGAACTACGGCCGCATCATCGCGGAGGGGCCGCCCGAGACCATTCGCAACGATCCGGCGGTGATCGAGGCCTATCTCGGCCAGGGCGCCAAGGAGGTCGCGAAACATGCTTGAGATCCGGGACATGGTCTGCGGCTACGGCCAGATCACCGCGCTGAAGGGCGTCACGCTGCGCGTCAAGGCCGGCCAGCTGGTGGCGCTGATCGGCGCCAACGGCGCGGGCAAGAGCACCACGCTGCGCGCGATTTCCGGGCTGGTGCCACCGCGTTCCGGCAGCCTGTGGTTCGAGGGCGAGGACATCACCGGCGCCAGTCCGCGGCAGGTGCTGACAAAGGGTATCGCGCATTGCCCGGAAGGCCGCCGGGTCTTTCCGCATATGACGGTGGCGGAGAATCTCGACATGGGCGCCTATCTGCGTTCCGATACGTCGGAAATCGCCGTCGACCGCGACCGCATCTATGGCGAATTCCCGCGGCTCGCCGATCGCAAGAAGCAGGCGGCCGGGACCTTGTCCGGCGGCGAGCAGCAGATGCTGGCGATCGGCCGGGCGCTGATGTCGCGGCCGCGGCTGGTGATGTTCGACGAGCCGTCGCTGGGGCTGGCACCCAATATCGTCGAGCGCACCTTCGCCATCATCCAGGCGATCCGCGATGCCGGAACGACCGTGCTGCTGGTGGAGCAGAATGCCTATGCGGCGCTGGACATGTGCGACCATGCCTATCTGCTGGAAGCCGGCCGCGTGGTGCTGTCCGGCGCCGGCGCCGAACTGATCGAGAACGCCCATGTCCGACGGGCCTATCTTGGCGGATGACGATCCCGCCCGCTGGATGGTCGTGTGCCCTCGCGACCGCATGTCCGAGCGGGCCATCCTCTGCGTGACGGTCGCCGGCATTGACCTGCTGCTGATCCGGGACGGCGACCGGTTCCATGCCTGTGAGCGGGCGTGTCCGCACGAACAGGCCGATCTCGGCCTCGGCCGTGTGGCGGACGGCCGGCTGCATTGCCCCCGGCACCTCGCCTGGTTCAGCCTTGGCGACGGCGCGATTTCCCCGGGCTGGCCGAGCCGGCCGCTGCGGCTTTATCCAATCCGCGCCGATCAGGGCCAAATCTGGATCGATACCCGCGCGCTGCCGCCGCGTCGCTGAGGGGGGCCTGCCGCGCAATTGTCATCTGGACGACTTTTGAGAGCGAGTATAAATAAATCTGCAACTTTTTATAACAATAGCGGTTGCTCAGTTAGAAAACTGAGCTACACATGTAATTAAATTTCTAGCTGGCGAAGACCAGCGTTGCTTCGTTGTCGGTTTTTGGCCGGCCTCGCTTGTCCATGCGAATGACACAACGAAACCAAACAAGAGTTGGGGATGTGACGATCATCGACATTGAAAGGACAGCTCCTGTCTTTGATGCGCGGGGCTGGATGCAGTGGCCGGCGAACGAGGATTATTCGTTCCAGTTCATGCGGGTGCTTGGGGCGGCGCAGGAGGGCGGCAGCACGGTGTCGGAATGCCTGCTGGCGGCCAGCGCGATCGATCCTTCTTCGGAGGAAAGCTGGTATCTGCAGTGGAACAAGGCCGCCGATCTCAATAAAAAACGCGGCGATCTGGCCGCGGCCAGCGGACACCTCAAAACCGCACTGAGCAACTGGCTGCGTGCGGCGAACTATTATCGGACCGCGCAGATCTTCATGGCGGCGTCCGACGCCCGGCAGGGCGTCGCCCTCGAGCAGATGTTCGCCTGTTCGCAGCTCTATCTCAAACATGTGACGCCGGCCGGCGAGATCGTCAGCATCGCCTGGTCGGAGGATCGGACGTTGCAGGGCTATTTCCTGCCGGCGCCGCGCACCCGCCGCGCGCCGGTCGTGATCTGCGTCTGCGCGCCGGACCAGTACAAGGAGGAGCACCTCTACCGGCTGCCGCGCTACGCCCATGAGCGCGGCCTGTCGCTGCTGCTGATAGACCTGCCCGGCCAGGGATATCGCCGCGGCGTCGATCGCGCGTTCGGGCGCTATGACATCGAAACCGCGATCAGCAACTGGATGGATTATCTGGCCGAGCGCGGTGACGTCGATCCGCGCAAGGTGGCGATTTTCGGCGACGGGCTGGGAGCGTCGTTTGCGACGCGCGGCGCGGCGTTCGACGGCCGCTTCGCCGCCGCGGTCTGTGACGCCGGTATCTGGGATCTGCATGAACGCGCTTTTCTCGCCGCCCGGCTGGCGGGCGGCGCGGCGACCGATTTTGCCGAGGACATCGACAAGCTCTGCCGCGGCAGCATCGCCCGCAAGATCAAGTGCCCGATTCTGGTGGCGCTGGGGGAGCATGACTGGCTGGATGCCGGCCATGTCACACAGTGCTGCGACGCGCTGGCTTTGAGTGGGCAACAGATCGATCTGAAAATCTTCACGGCGTCGGAGACCGCGGCCTCGCACGCCCAGTTCGACAATCCGACGATCGGCAATGAATTCATCTTCGACTGGATCGCCGACCGCATCGGCCGCAAGCGATAGAGCGGGATCGTTTCAAGTTGGTTCGCAACGTCCTCCCCGTCATTGCGAGTTCGGCACCGGCCTTTTTTGGCCGATCCTGAGATATGAAAGATAGGGTTCGTGTCCCGGACGCGGTGCGGCATTCTTATGCCGCTCCGCAGAGCCGGGACCGCATCAGGCGACCGCGTTTCTGGCGGTCCCGGCTCTGCGGCGCATGACGCCTCCTGCGGAGGCGCATTGCGCCGCGTCCGG
>JACMOT010000598.1 GCA_014377915.1 Tardiphaga sp. | reverse complement strand
TTCACCACCTGGCCGGTGGCGCGCAATTCCAGCACGCGGGCGCCGGCCTTGGCGGAGATGTCCACCGTCGTCCGCTCCATCTCGGCGGATTCCATCTGGCTGGCGATGGTGCGGACCCAGATCAGCTCATAGAGCCGCGACTGGTCATTATCGAGCCGGCCGCGCAACGAGGCGGGGCGGCGCGACAGATCTGTCGGGCGGATCGCTTCATGCGCCTCCTGGGCGTTCTTGGCCTTGGTCGAATATTGCCGCGCGACGTCGGGCACGTACTGCTTGCCGTAATCCTCGCCGATCACTTCGCGGGCCTGAATGATGGCCGAGCCGTCGATCTGCACGCCGTCGGTTCGCATATAGGTGATCAGACCGGTGGTCTCGCCGCCGATGTCGATGCCTTCATAGAGACGCTGCGCGATGCGCATGGTGTGCGCCGGGGCGAAGCCGAGCTTGCGGCTGGCCTCCTGTTGCAACGTCGAGGTCGTGAACGGCGCCTGCGGATTGCGGCGTGCCGGCTTGGCCTCGACGGTGGTGACTTCAAATTTGGCGGCTTCGATCGCCTGGCGGAAATCCTCGGCCTCGTCGCCGGTGCCGATGTCGAGACGCTGGATCTTCTTGCCGTCGGCGCCGATCAAACGCGCTTCAAAGCTGTCACCGCGCGGCGTCGCCAGCGTGGTGACCAGCGACCAGTATTCACGCGGGATGAATTTTTCGATTTCGAGCTCGCGGTCGCAGACCAGCCGCAGCGCGACCGACTGCACGCGGCCGGCGGAGCGGGCGCCGGGCAGTTTTCGCCACAGCACGGGGGAGAGCGTAAAGCCGACCAGATAGTCCAGCGCGCGGCGCGCCATATAGGCATCGACCAGCGCACCATCGATCTGGCGCGGATTCTTCATCGCTTCCGTCACCGCCTGCTTGGTGATGGCGTTGAACACGACGCGTTCGATCTTGTGGTCCTTGATCGCGCGCTTTTCCTTCAGCACTTCGAGCACGTGCCAGGAAATCGCTTCCCCCTCGCGATCCGGATCGGTTGCGAGGATCAGCTTGTCGGCGCCCTTGAGCGCCCGGGCGATGTCATTGAGGCGGCCGGCCGCCTTCGGATCGATCTCCCAGATCATCTGGAAATTGGCGTCCGGATCGACCGATCCATTCTTGGCAGGAAGGTCACGAACATGGCCGAACGATGCCAGCACCTCGTAGTCGGAACCGAGGTACTTGTTGATCGTCTTGGCCTTGGATGGCGACTCGACAATGACGATATTCATGTCATTCCAATGGCTTAAGGGGAAATTCGGGCCGGTTCCGCGAGAGTCGCGTCGGCCGTTTCGCCGCGAACATGGGTGTGAAGCTGGTCCGTGTCAAATCGCCCAACGCGAATGGGGGGCGGGATGGATAAAATGACACCAACTAAAGGTTGTATTTTACACCGAATAGTTGTGATAATTTCGTCAATGGGAGATTGCTGGCGTGGCGTCGAAAGGACCGGAAATGTCATCGGATGGAGCCCTCCACGCGCCGGATGACGAACCACCGGGCGACGGCGGCCCTCTGGAGGCCGCGCACTTTATAATGCGTGCGCTCGAGGATCTCGGACGCCTGGCGCGACGCCATCGTCACGAGATGCTGGTCTATCTGATCGACATGACGCATCTGGAGACTGAAGAGATCTTGCGGCGCGGCAGCCGGCGCCGGCCATCAGGCGGCTGAGTCGACCAGCTTGGCGGCCGTGTCGCCAAAGCCGAGCAGCCGCCCGTCAGCGGCGTGCAGCTCGAGCGTCGAGCGCGCCACGCCGCTGAAGCGGATCGGCGAACCCGAGCATATTTCAAAGACGGTACTGTTTCTTGCCTCCGACGACGCGGCGCATATTCAGGGACAGGAACTGTTCGTCGACGGCGGCGCTACCGCATCCCCTTCCGGCGCGCCGATCTATCTCGGCTGACGTCCCTATTGTCGTTCCGGGGGCAGGCGGCGCTAGCCGGCTGCAAACCCGGAACCTCGACATGTTCAGCGCCCCATCTCGCGATTCCGGGTTCGGTCGCAGCTATCGCTGCTCCCGCCCCGGAATGACATCGCGTTACGCGGCGCGCAGATTCGTTGCTGCCTGTAGGGCGCTGGAAATTGCTTTCTCGCGATGCTCGGGTCCCAAATTGATGCCCTCGGCGACAATCACTTCGATGTCAGTAACGCCGAGGAAGCCGAATACGCCGCGAAGATAGGTTTCGGTGTGTTCATAAATTGCGCTCGGCGCGCCGGCGCTATAAAATCCGCCGCGCGACAACGCGATGATCATCCGTTTGCCGCCGGCGAGGCCTTTGACGCCCTCGGGGCCGTAGCTGAACGTCTTGCCGGCCACGGCAATGCGATCGATCCAGGCTTTCAACTGGGTCGGAATGGTGAAGTTGTACATCGGCGCACCGATCACCACGGTATCGGCGGCGAGGAAGTCGTCCAGCGCCGTGGTGCCGGCCGCCACATCGTCGCTGAGCGCGGCGTCAGAAGCGACGCCCTGTCGGGCAGCGAGATGCTCACCGGAGAAATGCGCTAAAGGCGCGGCGGCGAGATCCCGATAGGTGACGGCGAGGCCGGGCTTCGTCGCGGTAAGATGCTGGACGATCGCGGCAGAGACCTGTCGGCTGACAGAGTTCGGGCCGAGCACGCTGGAATCGATATGGAGGAGTTTCATGTCAGTCATCCCTGGTATAGGTTTGTAACTGACGCTATTTGAGTGACTGGCGAAAACCGCACAAGAAGGCACAATTTTGAAACCAGAGCACATCGATGTGCCCGTCCTGCCGCCCAACGCGCATCTTGGCAGCGACTGTCGCGGCGTGGCGGCGGTGTTGTCGCGGATCGGCGACAAATGGAGCGTACTGGTGATCATGTTGCTCGGCGACGGGCCGCGCCGCTTCAACGAGCTGAAGCGGATGATCGGCGGCATCTCGCAGCGCATGCTGACGCTCACGTTGCGCGGGCTGGAGCGCGACGGCCTCGTCACCCGCACGGTGTTTCCGACGGTGCCGCCGCGCGTCGATTATGAACTTACCGATCTCGGTCGCGGCCTGAGCGAGCCGGTCAAGGCGCTGGGCGCCTGGGCGCATGCGCATCAGCCGGACATCGAAACCGCGCGGCAGAATTTCGACGGGCGCAATTCGACGAGCTGACGTTAGATCATCGATACCAGCCCGCCGCCATGGCGCTCGAGCCGGCCGGCCAGCTCAAGCTCCAACAGGACGGTGCGCACGATGGCCGCCGAAGTAGCGCTGAGGCGGATCAGATCGTCGATGCCGACCGGGCTCGGGCCGAGCAGGGCGATGATGCGGGCGCGGTCGCCGTGATCAGGGTCGTCGAATGTCGTGATCTCATCTGGCTCACGGCTCGGCAGCTCGATCGGGCGCTCCATGATCGGCGTGACGGCATTGATCACGTCGGCGGCCTCGGTGACCAGCGCCGCACCCTGCTTGATCAGGTCATTGGTGCCGGCGGCGCGCGGATCCAGCGGCGAGCCGGGCACGGCGAACACTTCACGGCCCTGTTCGGCGGCGGTGCGCGCGGTGATCAGCGACCCCGAACGATGGGCCGCCTCGATCACCACGACGCCGAGCGAGACCCCGGAGATCAGCCGGTTGCGGCGTGGGAAATCGCGGGCGCGCGGCACATGGCCGAGCGGCATTTCCGAAATCGCGCCGCCGGCTTCAAGGACGGCAAACAGCAGATCCTCATGCTCCGGCGGATAGATCCTGTCATGGCCGCCCGCCAGCACCGCCAGTGTGCCGCTGTGGATGCTGGCGCGATGCGCCGCCTGATCGATACCGCGGGCGAGGCCGGAGGCGACCACAAAGCCGGCATCACCCAGATCGTACGCCAGTTTTTCCGCGAACCTTAATCCGGCGCCGGACGCATTGCGCGAGCCGACAATGGCGATCATCGGCTGCATTAACGCGGTGGTGTTGCCGCGCATGCCGAGCAGCGGCGGCGCGTCGTCGATGCCAGCCAGTCGCGGCGGATAGCCGGCTTCGCCGGGCGCGACCAGACGGACGCCGATCTTGCGGCTCGCCGCGAACTCGCGCTGCGCGTCCTGTTCGCTGCAGATCCGGCCGGGGCCGGCGGCGCCGCCGCGCCTGGCCAGTTCGGGTAGCTGCTCCAGCGCCGCGCGTGCACTGCCGCAACGATTGATCAGCGAGCGAAAGGTGCGCGGTCCGACATGGTCAGACCGGATCAGCCGCAGCCAGTCGATCCGCTGCGCGTCGGTGAGATGAATGGTAGTCGGTTGGTTGTTGTCCACGCAAAAGCCCCTTGCAGGATACCATTGCGCAACTTAAAGATGTGTTCAACCGCGCTTAAGAGGGAAAAACCTTCAATCAGGTTTAAACGTGACCGATCCATCCATGTATAATGCGGTCAAGAGGTTCTTTCGTGACCGGCCCAGCCGTCGCTGAAACGTTTGCGAACATATTCACTGCACCGCCATCGCTGGATTTTGCGATGCTGGTTGTGGGCGACGATCTCAAGCAGCTTGAGAAGCGCGTCGATCAGTTTGAGATCGAGATGATTAGATGGCGTGCAACATTACTTCCAAAACTGGAGCCAGCTTTCGAAGAGATAAAGCGCACGCTGCCTGTTGGGCGGGAAGCCGAGGAGACCGTGTCGGACGCAATCAAAGTTGTCGAGGATGGAATTGCTGCATTCAGTGAGCCGCTGCAGAGCGATCCGGCAGTCGCCGAGCGAATTCATCAGCTAGGCAGCATATCCGCCAACGCTGGAAAGTTTGTGCGAAAGCTGATGCGCGGGATCGAGAAAAGTCGGGTGGCACAGCATGCCTTTTTTATCGACATGTACTACGGCTTGTTGGCGTTCAAGTCTGAACTGAATAAAAGCCCTGAAGAGCGGCAGAATTTCGACGATGCTAAGAAACTAGGAGCTTTCCTGCGCAGCCAAATCGCGTAGCTGCCGATGCAGGTGACGCCGACCGGTTCGTTTCTGCGCTCTCTCAAGCGGGTCTCGAAAGCAGATGCGGATGACACCATTGCGGCGCTTGAACTGTTTCTCGTTGATCCCCACGCCAAATCGCTGAACTTCGAGCGCGTAAAGAGCAAGAGGGGTATTTCACGATCCGGTCGAACTGTTCCATCCGCATACGGCTTCGCGAAACCGCGCCGCGGACGTTCGATATCGTGATCGTGGGCAATCACGATTACATCTATGAGCGCTATTTTTGAAGCTGCCGCGCCAATTACTTCGCGCCGATCTTGCCTTCGGTGCCGGCGACCAGACGCTTGATGTCCTCACGGTGCATGAACCACAGCAGCAAGGTCAGGAAGGTCGCCAGCACGGCGAGCTGTGGCGCCTTCGCCCACCACAGGAAGATCGGCGTGATGCCGCTGGCGGTGAGGGCGGCAAATGACGAGTAGCGCGAGGCAAAGGCGCAGGCCAGCCAGGCCATGCAGAAGATCAGCGCCGCCGGCCAGAACAGGCCGAGCATGATGCCGATATAGACCGCCACGCCCTTGCCGCCCTTGAAGCCGAGCCAGACCGGGAACAGGTGGCCGAGGAACGCAAACAGTCCGGCGATCATCGCCGCGAGCGGACCGCCGACATGGCCGGCGATGATGACGGCGACGGTGCCCTTCAAGGCGTCCAGGATCAGCGTCGCCGCGGCGAGGCCCTTGCGCCCGGTGCGCAGCACATTGGTGGCGCCGATATTGCCGGAGCCGATGGTGCGGATATCCGGGGTGCCGGCCAGTTTGGTCAGCACCAGCCCGAACGGCACCGAGCCGAGGAAATAGCCGAGCGCGGCGGCAAACAGATAAACGACGGTCATCAGAACCTACACATGTTCATAAACGGTGCGTCCGCCGACGATAGTGCGCGCGACGCGGCCAGTGAAGCGGGATTCATCGAAGGGCGTATTCTTGCATTGCGACTTCAGATCGGCGGGATCCAGCACCCATGGTACGTCGGCGTCAATGATGATGATGTCGGCCACGGCGCCGGGTCGCAGCGTGCCGCCGGGCAGGCCGAGCAGTTCGGCCGGGCGCGTCGACATCGCGCGGATCAGTGTCGTGAAATCCAGTTCGCCGCTGTGCACCAGACGCAGCCCGGCGGACAGCATGGTTTCCAGCCCGATGGCGCCGGGCGCCGCCTCGGCAAAAGGCAGCCGCTTGGTCTCGACGTCCTGCGGGTTGTGGTCGGACATGATGACGTCGATCAGGCCAGAGGCGACAGCGGCGACCAGCGCCTGGCGGTCGTCCTCGCCGCGCAGTGGCGGCGACAGTTTCAGGTAGGAGCGGTAGGGACCGATGTCGATCTCGTTCAATGTCAGATGGTTGATCGAGGCCGACGCGCTGACGCGCAGCCCCGCATCGCGGGCACGCCGCAGCACCTCGATCGACTCGGCGCAGGTCAACGACGCGGCGTGGTAGCGGCCGCCGGTCAAGGCGACAAGCCGCATATCCCTTTCCAGCATTATCGCTTCGGCGGCACGGGGAATACCGATCAGGCCAAGCCGCGAGGCGCGTTCGCCCTCGTTCATCACGCCCTCACCGACCAGATCGGGATCCTCGGTGTGGTGCACGATCAGCGCGTCGAAATCCCGCGCATAGGTCAGCGCGCGCCGCATCAATTGCGCGTTGGTGATGCTCCGGTCGCCGTCGGTGAAGGCAACGGCGCCGGCAGCCTTGAGCAGACCGATCTCGGTCATCTCTTGGCCGTTCATGCCCTTGGTCAGCGCGGCCATCGGATGAATGTTGACGATGGCGGTATCGCGGGCACGGCGCAGCACGAAATCGACTGTCGCGGAATTGTCGATCACCGGCGATGTGTCGGGCTGGCAGATGATGGTGGTGATGCCGCCGGCGGCGGCGGCGCGGCTGGCGGAGGCGAAGGTCTCGCGGTGATTGGCGCCGGGCTCGCCGACAAAGGCGCGCATGTCGACCAGGCCGGGTGCCACGATCATGCCAGCGCAGTTGATGATGTCGGCGCCTTCCGGCACGCCGGCCGCGCCGATGCCGCGGCGGGCGTCGCGGATCACGCCGTCGACGATCAGCACGTCGCCGGGACCGTCGATGTTGCGGCTGGGATCGATCAGGCGGGCGTTGGCGAGCAGGATGGGGCGGCGGTCGGTCAGCATGAGATCACGCATTCGGGAGGTTGCGCGCGAGCGCTTCGAGTACGGCCATACGGACGGCGACGCCCATCTCGACCTGTTCGCGGATCAGCGACTGCGCGCCGTCGGCGACGATGGAGTCGATCTCGACGCCGCGATTCATCGGGCCGGGATGCATCACCAGCGCGTCGGGTTTGGCGTAATTCAGTTTTTTCTGGTCGAGCCCGAAATACTGGAAGTATTCTGCCGTGGACGGCACGAAAGAGCCATTCATGCGCTCGCGTTGCAACCGCAACATCATCACGATGTCGGCGCCTTCGAGCCCTTCGCGCATATCGCGAAATACCTCGACGCCCATCCGTTCGATGCCGGGTGGTAGCAGCGTCGAGGGCGCCACGACGCGGACACGGGCGCCCATCCGGTTGAGCAGCAGGATGTTGGAGCGCGCGACGCGCGAATGCAGCACGTCGCCGCAGATCGCGACGATCAGGCCTTCGAGCCGGCCCTTGTTGCGGCGGATGGTCAGTGCGTCGAGCAGTGCCTGTGTCGGGTGCTCGTGCGTCCCATCGCCGGCATTGATCACCGAGCCGTCGACCTTTCGCGCCAGCAGTTCGACCGCGCCGGAGGCGTGATGCCGCATCACCAGAATGTCCGGATGCATGGCGTTCAGCGTCATCGCGGTGTCGATCAGCGTCTCGCCCTTCTTGATGGAGGACGATGACACCGACATGTTCATGACGTCGGCACCGAGTCGCTTGCCAGCCAGTTCGAACGAGGACTGTGTTCGCGTCGAGGCCTCGAAGAACAGATTGATCTGGGTACGACCGCGCAGGCTGGTGCGCTTTTTGTCGATCTGGCGGTTCAGCTCGACATATTCCTCGGACAGGTCGAGGAGGCCGGTGATATCCGCGGCGGAAAGGCCCTCGATGCCCAGCAAATGCCGGTGGGCGAGGACAAAACTCGATTTTGGTGCAAGGGTCATTAAAGCAAGAGCTATAGGCAGAGTTCAAAACCGGGGCAAGCGCGAATAGCCTGGTTCCAGGTTATCCCCCGGTCTGTTGGGCAGCCGACGTCCCGCTACAAGCTCAGCCGCGATTGGATCAGGCCATACCATGATGCAGCATGTCAGACTGGGCGGCGTTGCATTTCTGGCTGTTGGAATCGCGCTGGGAACTTCGGCCGCACCCGCGCAAAGCCTGCCCGATAATTTCGTGTTTCTGCGCGATCTCGAGCCGGGCATCCAGCAGGATATCCGTTATGCCGGCGTCAACAATTTCGTCGGTCGCCGGCTGAGCGGTTATGAGAGCGCCGATTGCGTGGTCAAGCGTGCGGTGGGGCTCGCGCTGCAAAAAGTCCAGCGCGACCTGGCGGCACAAAACCTGTCACTGAAAATGCTGGATTGCTACCGCCCGGCGCGGGCGTCGCGTGACATGGTGGCGTGGGCGCGAGACGGCAACGAGACGCCGGCGCAAAAGCTCTACAATCCGGCCTTCAGCAAACAGGACCTGTTCCGGCTCGGCTATATCGCGGAGTATTCCGGCCACTCCACCGGCGCGGCGGTCGATCTCACGCTGGTGGATCTGCGCGCCGCGCAGTCGCCGCGGTTCGATCCGTACCGGACTTATGCTGACTGCACCGCGCCGGAATCGCGTCGCGCACCGGAGGCCAGCGTCGACATGGGCACCGGTTACGACTGCTCGGACCGCAAGGCGCATACGGCGTCGGCAGCCATTACACCGGCGCAAAGGCGCTGGCGCCAAATCCTGGTTTCAGCGATGCGCCGGCAGGGATTTGTCAACTTTGCCAAGGAGTGGTGGCACTTTTCGCTGCCCGGCGTCGCGTCCGGGGCGTATGATTTCCCGATCGCCCGCGTGGCGCGATAGGGGCGTGAATTCGCGGCGAATCCCGCGTAGAACGACTCGCACGATGCCTTCAGCCGGAACCGTTTCATGACCAACCGCATTTCAGCAAACCCCGCCGTGCTCAACCAGTCGCCGCCCTACGAGGACGTTGACCTGTTCGCGTCGGATCGTCCGCTGGTGGAAGCCGTGGCGCTGAACGAGGCGTCATCAGCCTACGTCGAGCATTCCGACTTCGGCCAGCTCTGGGGCTCGGCCGCCATGACCGAGCGCGGCCGACTCGCCAACGAGAACCCGCCGCAACTGAAAACCTTCGATGCGCGCGGCAACCGCCGCGACGAGGTCGAGTTTCATCCGGCCTATCACGAGTTGATGGGGCACAGCGTTGCGGCCGGAATCCACAATTCGACATGGACCAAGACGGGCGCGCCGGCGGGGCGCGCCAGTGAAGTGACACGCGCCGCTAAATTCTACATGGCGGCGCAGGTCGAGACCGGGCATCTGTGCCCGATTACCATGACCCGCGCCTCGGTGGCGGCGCTGGCGGCGCAGCCGGAAGTACTGGCGCAGGTGATGCCGGTGATCGCCTCGCGCGATTATGATTCCCGTTTCGTGCCGTGGTCTGCCAAGCGCGGCATGACGCTCGGCATGGGGATGACCGAGAAGCAGGGCGGCACCGATGTTCGCAGCAACATCACCGCGGCCACCCGCGACGGCGAGGCCTACCGCATCAGCGGCCATAAATGGTTCATGTCGGCGCCAATGTGCGACGCGTTTCTGGTGCTGGCGCAGGCCGATGACGGGCTGAGCTGTTTCTTCATGCCGCGGTTTCGGCCGGATGGTTCGGTCAATGCGATTGAATTGCAGCGCCTGAAGAACAAGGTCGGCAACCGCTCCAACGCGTCGTCCGAGGTGGAGTTCAAGGACGCCTATGCGCTGCGCGTCGGCGAGGAAGGCAAGGGCATCCGCACCATCATCCAGATGGTGCAGCTGACGCGGCAAGATTGCGCGATTGCCTGCGCGGGCCTGATGAGGTCCGGGCTTGTCCACGCGCTGCACCATGCGCGTCACCGCGGCGTGTTCCAGAAACACCTCGCCGACCAGCCGATGATGCAGAGCGTGCTGGCCGACATGGCGCTGCATGTGGAGGCCTGTACCGCGCTGGTGATGCGGCTGTGCCGGGCGTTTGATCGCGCGCCGGAAGATCCGGCCGAAGCCGCCTATCTGCGACTTCTGACGCCCGTGGTGAAATACTGGGTGTGCAAAACCGCGCCCGGTTTTCTGTATGAGGCGATGGAGTGCATGGGCGGCAATGGCTATGTCGAGGAAAGCATTCTGGCGCGGCATTATCGCGAGGCGCCGGTCAACGCGATCTGGGAGGGCTCCGGCAACGTGATGTGTCTCGACGTGCTGCGTGCGCTGGGGCGGGATGGCGAGGCCTCGATCGCCGTGCTTCAGGAACTGGTCGATGAGACCAGGGGATTGCCCGGCGCGCCCGATGCCGCGTCGTTCGTGGCACGCACCTTGTTGCGGCCGGACAGCGAGCGCGTGGCGCGGCAGGCGGTGGAATCGCTGGCGATGCTGGCCGCCGCCGCGGCGCTCAATCTGGTGCATCCGCCGCACGCCGAAGCTTTCGCCAAGACCCGGCTCGATAGCGCGCGCAGCACCATGTACGGCGGCGCCGAACTGACCGAAGCGCAAAGCCGCGGCCTGCTCGGGCGGGCGCTGCCGCAATGACGCTGCTCGACACGCCGATGGTGCCGGCCGAACGGCCGGTCGCCAAACCGCCGCGGGTATGGAAATTCATCGGCACCAGCCTGTGGGGCCTGTTCGCCTTTGCCGCGATATTCCTCGGCCAATTGACGGTCGTGGCCTATTACGTGCTGATCAAGGATGCGCCGTTAGATGCCTTGTTGCTGACGACGACGCTGAGCAGCGGCACCACCATTGCGATGTCGGTGATCATGGGGTTGCCGGCGGTGTGCCTGGCGCTGTGGCTGGCCATTTGGCTGGCGCGCATGCGCTTCGCCGATTACCTGGCACTGCGCGGGACCTCCTGGCAGAATTTTGTCTGGGGCACGGTGTGCCTGGTGCTGCTGGTCGGCTGCTGGGACCTGCTGTCGCGGGCGCTCGGCCGTGATCCGTCGCCGGGCTTTATGCTGGACGTGCTGAAATCCGCGCGCGCCGACGGCGCGCTGTGGCTGTTGGTGCTTGCTTTCTGCGTCGGCGCGCCGATGACCGAGGAGTTTTTTGCGCGCGGCTTCCTCTATCGCGGCTGGTCGGAATCGTTCCTGCGGCCGGTCGGCGCCATCGTGCTGTCATCGGCGGTGTGGACCGCCGTACATCTGCAATATGACTGGTTTTTCTTCGGCGAGATTTTCTCGATCGGACTGCTGTTCGGTTATTTCCGCTACCGTAGCCAGTCGACCTGGCTGACGATCTTTCTGCATGGCCTCAACAATCTCGCTGCGACGGTGCAGACGCTGTGGCTGGCCGGTCAGCCCGGCAACTAGTCAACCAGCGCGATGAAGATCGGCATGGTGAGCACCGCGAGCAGGGTCTCCAACGTCAGGATTTGCGCCAGTAGCGGCGCATCGCCGCCCATTTGCCGGGCGAGGATGTAACCGTTCGAGGCCGAGGGCACTGAGGCGCAACAGGCCACTACCGCAAGGCTGGGCCCCGACAGCCCGAACGCCATGCCAAGTCCGATCGCGATGGCGGGCATGACGGCGAGCTTCAGCATCACGGTGAGCATTGTCGCACCACCTGGTCGACGCAAACCTTCGAGTTGCAGCCCGGCGCCGATGACCAGCAGGCCCATCGCCAGCGAGCAGCGGCCGAGCGCATCGGCGAATTCGTGCACTGGCCTGGGGATCGGCAGGCCAAGCTGGTTGATGGCAAGGCCGACGATGCAGGCCCAGATCAGCGGACTTTTGGCGATCGTCATCATTAGCGCCGGCCAGGATAGTCGCTGTGGCGACGCATAATGCGCCAGCACCCACACCGAGAGAATGTTGAGCAGCGGGATCATCGCAACCATTGCGACCGACGCCAGCGTGATGCCGAGGTCACCCCACAGATTGCCGGCGACCGAAAGAGCTACGAAGGTCTGCCAGCGCGTCGCGCCCTGAAATACCGACGAGAAGGCCGGGCCATCAATGCCGAGCCAGCGCGTCAGCAGCGGCCGCAGCGCCAGACACAGCGCCGACATCAGCAGCACGGCGAGCAGCAGCGCGCCGCCGACGCCGGCGATCGGCACCGAAGCCAGATTGGCGCGCGACAGCGTATCAATAAGGAGAGCTGGAAACAGGACGTAATAGACAAGATGTTCGATCCCGATCCAGACGACCTCCTGTTGCAGCAGCCTTCTGCGCAACATGTGGCCAAGCACGATCAGCAGGAAAACCGGGACGAGGGCACCCAACACTGTCAGCATCGTCAGCGAATGTCCGGCGAGCGCAGCAGGGCGGCAAGTCGGTCGAGCGCGCCCTGCAGGATGAAGATCGCGGCGTGTTCGTCGATGACCTTGGCGCGCTTGGCGCGGCTGACATCATTGGCGATCAGCTCGCGCTCCACCGCGGAGGTCGATAGCCGCTCGTCCCAGAATCCGATCGGCAGTTCGGTAAGCTTGGAAAAATTGCGGGCGAAGGCGCGGGTCGATTGCGCGCGCGGGCCCTCGCTGCCGTCCATGTTGATCGGCAGGCCGAGCACGAAGCCGCAGATGGCGCGCTCGCCGGCCAATTTGATGAGGCGGGCCGCATCCGCCTTGAAGGCCGTGCGCTCGACGGTCTCGACGCCGGTGGCGAGGCGGCGATCAGGATCGGACACTGCGACGCCGATGGTCTTGGTGCCAAGGTCGAGACCGACCAGCGCGCCCCGCGCTGGCCAGTGCGCGGCGGCGTCGATCAATGGTAGAATGGGTGCTGACATGGCCCCGCATACCATGCTTGCCCGCCAATAGGAAAATCCCCGGTATGGACGCGCTTACCCTGTTCGGACTGTTCGCGGTCAGCGCCATGCTGGTCTGTTACGCGCTGGAGGCGCGCAGCCCTTGGTATGTGCTGGCCTTTGCCGGGGCCTGCGGGCTGGGATCGCTGTACGGCTTCCTGCAGGGCGCCTGGCCGTTCGGGCTGGTGGAGGCGATCTGGGCCGGGGTTGCATTGCGAAAATGGCTGCTGATCCCGCGCGCCAGCGCATAGCTCGGCCTATGGGCACCGTGCTACCTTGCAGGTGGCCGGGCAACGATGCGCGCGCCGATTCCTTTCATCATTGAATGAGCGTACCGATGTGGCCCAATCGCAGGCTGATCGATCTGTTGCAGATCGAATTTCCGATCGTCCAGGCGCCGATGATCGGCCCGGTCGATACCGACATGGTGATCGCGGTGGCCCAAGGCGGCGGGCTGGGTTCGCTGCCCTGCGCCGCCGTCTCGGTGGAGAAGGCGCGCGAGCAGGTCAGCATCGTCCGGCAGCGGGTGTCGGCGCCGCTCAACATGAATTTCTTCTGCCATATCGGCGTCGAGGCCGACCCGCGGCGCGAGGCCGGGTGGCGGAGGCGGCTATCGGCATATTTTGACGAGTTGGGGCTCGATCTCGGTGCTCCCCGCACGGTCGCCAATCGGGCTCCGTTCGGCGAAGAAATGTGCGCGCTGGTGGAGGAGTTGAAGCCGGAAGTGGTCAGCTTCCATTTCGGCCTGCCGGCACCAGCGCTGCTGGCCCGGGTCAAGGCGGCTGGCTGCCTCGTGATGTCGTCGGCGACCATTGTTCGCGAGGCCGTCTGGCTCGAACAGAACGGCGCCGACGTCATCATCGCGCAGGGCGCGGAAGCCGGTGGCCATCGCGGCATGTTCCTGACCGACGACATCACCACCCAGCCCGGCCTGTTCGCGCTGCTGCCGCAGGTGGTCGATGCGGTCAAAGTACCGGTAATCGCCGCTGGCGGGATCGGCGACGGACGCGGCATTGCCGCGGCCTTCGCGCTTGGCGCCGCCGGGGTTCAGCTCGGTACCGCTTTCCTGCGCACGCCGGAATCCAGGGTCAGCGGGCCGGCCAAGGCAGCGCTGGCCGAATCGGCCGATGACGGCACCGTCATCACCAACGTCATGACCGGGCGACCGGCACGGGGGGTGATCAATCGGGTCATGCGCGAGGTTGGCCCGGTCTCGGCGGATGCGCCGGCTTTCCCGTATGCCGCGGTCGCGCTCGGGCCGCTGAAGGCGGCAGCCGAAAAGCTCGGCCGGGTGGATTTCACCAATCTGTGGGCCGGGCAGGCGGTGCATATGGGCACCGAGCGGCCCGCCGCGGAACTGACCCGTGAGTTGGCGGCCTCCGCGCTGGAGCGAATGGGACAATTGGCCCGGTGAGCGCGGTCGTCGGTACCGCCCCTGGCGTGGTTGCGGCGCGAAACCTCCGTCTGCTATATGGCGGGCTGCAATCCGCCCCGAGGCTTCCTTATGTCTGTCGATGCTGCCACCGTTCGCCGTATCGCGCATCTTGCGCGGATCGCGGTTACCGACGCCGAGGTTCCGCATTTGCAGGGCGAACTCAATGCGATGTTGGCGTTTGTTGAGCAATTGCAGGAAGTCAACGTCGAGGGTGTCGAGCCGATGACCTCGGTGATGCCGATGCAGATGAAGAAGCGTGAAGACGTGGTCAATGACGGCGACATCGTCGACGCCGTGACGGCGAATGCGCCGGACGCCCAGGACCATTTTTTCCTGGTCCCCAAGGTCCTCGAATAGCGACACGGAACATTCCATGTGCATGCTTTGCGACGATGAAAAGTCCTATCAGCTTTATATGGACTACATGGATGCCATGGAGAAACAGGGCAAGATCGTCGATGCCGACAAGGCCCTCGACGCCGTGCTCGATCAACTCCAGGCCGCCGATCTGGCTTCCGAAAAGCTCCGCCGCGACGCGCCGGAAAACGACAAGACGCTCTCTCCGTTCTTCTGCAGCCCGGTCAATAAATAGATGACAAATCTGACGTCGCTGACGCTCGCCGAGGCCCGCGACGGCCTCGCGAAAAAATCCTTCACGTCGGTCGAACTGACCGATGCGCATATCGTGGCGATCGAGAACGCGCGGGTGCTGAACGCCTATGTGCTGGAGACGCCGGTCCATGCCCGCGCGATGGCCGCGGCAGCCGATGCGGCGATCGCCAAGGGTGAGGCCGGGCCGCTCGGCGGCATTCCGCTCGGCATCAAGGACCTGTTCGCCACCAGGGACGTGCGCACCACCGCGTGCTCGAAGATCCTCGGTAATTTCATTCCGCCCTATGAATCCACGGTGACCTCGCAGCTGTGGCGCGATGGCGCGGTGATGCTCGGCAAGCTGAACAATGACGAGTTCGCGATGGGCTCGGCGAACGAGACCTCGGCGTTCGGCCCGGTGGTCAATCCGTGGCGGCGCGAAGGCTCCGACGCCAAGCTCGTCCCGGGCGGCTCGTCGGGCGGCTCGGCCTCTGCCGTGGCCGCCGGCCTCTGCCTTGGCGCGACCGCGACGGATACCGGCGGCTCGATCCGCCAGCCCGCGGCCTTCACCGGCACGGTGGGGATCAAGCCGACCTACGGTCGCTGCTCACGCTGGGGCGACGTGGCGTTTGCGTCGTCGCTCGACCAGGCTGGCCCGATCACGCGCACGGTGCGCGACGCCGCGATTCTGCTGCGATCGATGGCCGGCCACGACCCCAAGGATTCGACCACGGTGGATCGCGCCGTGCCGGACTACGAGGCCGCGATCGGCCGT
>JACMOT010000597.1 GCA_014377915.1 Tardiphaga sp. | reverse complement strand
CGGATCTTGTCTTCCGCCGAAAAATGCCGCCGGGTCTGCCGCCGGATATCCTTTACCACCCGCTCAGCAGAGGCCTTCAACGGCAATTTTTTCAAGGAGGGTTGGGGCTTCATCTTCGTTCCTTCGTCACTGCGACGAAGCCCCAACCCTCCTTAAATCACAACCTCAAATCTGTGCCATTGGTGCTGACGGGGAACAGACACCGACCTCAAAGGTCTTGCCGTTGCTCTTGATGTCGAAGGAATAGCGCAGGCCGGTGCCGCCCTTTTCCTTCTCCAGTTCCTGGTCGGTGATGACCCCGGGACGCGCCGCAAGGGCCGTGGTCCTTGCAGTCGCCAGCGTCACTTTCGCCATAGGCGCGAGGCTTGCACCCTTGAGGCCGTGCCCGACAGGGGCGGCCGAAGCGCCTGTACCAGCGAGCATAGCGGTGGCGGTTACGAGGCGCGACGCCCCGGCAAGACGACGCTATCCGACGATTTCCTCGCGTCGCGCATCCGCCGCCCGCCAGTGGGTCCAGGTCGGCGCACTTTTCGAACTGTCCTCGAACTCAACCGGGGAGAGCTTCCTCAACGGCAAGATCGAGGATCCGAGCCTCGACAAGCCGCTCTACATTTCGGCTTTCCGCCAGGAAGACGGTTCGTACAACATCGTCTGGTCGCGTCCGACCCGTCGCCGTGACGCCCCGACTGACACGGTCCCGGCCGATGATGGTCTGCCGCCGCTGCCGGGTGCCGACGAGCCCGCTGCTCCGGCTGGCGTGGACGGTCTGGGCGAATCCTCGGCCGATGGCGCGTTCGGTGGTGAGCCTGCTCCCGCCGGTCGGCGCCGGCGCACCCCCGAGATGGCCGACTGATCGGCACCCACTTTTCCGCCGAACCTCACAGGGCTCGCTTCGCACTTTCGCGAAGCGGGTCCTGTCTTTGTTTAGCTGGCTTCGCCGCTGGGCATCATCACCCTCGGGCTCTTTCCGCAAAGTTCTTGCCATTTTATAGAAAATAGCTATTTTGACCATTATTGGCTGCGACGACCTGGATGAGCCCATGCGAAAGCGCGAGGCAGCAGGCGACTCGATCAGCCCGGAGACAGCATATGGCATCTGCCGTACCTGAAAGGAACTTTGACCAGTTCACCGCGGTCAAGCTGACCGACGCCCACAACCGCCTCGGCCAGATCGTCGATGACTGCCAGCGTGAGCCCGTCATTCTGCAGAAGCATCAGCGGCCCCGCGCCGCGATCGTCAGCATGGAATTTCTGGAGCATGCGCTGGAAGCGCTGCACGGTTATCGCGAGGTCATAACCACCGAGACGATGACTGATGAGCAAAAGGCCCACCTTGAAGCTGCCCGGCCTAGCGCCGAAGAAATCGCCGCCGACAAGTGGGACGACGAGCGCGACCCCATTACCGAGGCTGGGCGACGTTCTAAACTACGTCTACCTATTCAAGCGTGACGCCGACGCGGGCCGCGACGAAGGCGTCAAAGCCCGCCCGGTAATGGTCATGGCCGTCGTCGGCCACCGGGTCACCGTCATGCCGCTGACCACTAAGGGCGAGCGCGCGTCTGATACTGCTCTTGCGATTCCAGAGCCCGTCGTCAAGGCGATGGGCCTCGACGCCGGAGCCGGATCGAGCCTCGTGCCCGGCGAACTCAACGCGTTCGACTGGGTCGGTCACGATCTGCGCACGATCGGCAAATCGGCGAGCTTCCTCTTCGGCCGCTGCCCGCCTGGCTTCTTTGCGACGGCGCTGGACGCTTCCCTCCAGTCCAAACCTGTCTCCCGCGACTGATTGCGGCTGACGGCTCGG
Organism: Tardiphaga sp.; assembly: GCA_014377915.1. Next base: position 1,494 of record JACMOT010000597.1, on the reverse strand, counting down.
AGCCTCTCCGGATCCAAACGCCCGATCGTCACCGGAACGGTGGGGGGCGGGTCTGACGTCCTGGCTCGGCTTCGCCAACGCTTTGTCTACCTGCTCCCAACGTTCGATACGAGGCTCAAGATGGAGCCAGAAGATGATGGCTGCAGCGATCCAGATGGCGGGACGACTTCCTCGATTCACGGTGTCGCGCTAACACACCCTGAAATTTCTCCGGAAACTCCATATTTTCCGGATAGGAGAATCGCCATGCCCCAATCCCTCAGTTCCGTCGAGGCGTCGAAGTCATTCGGGCGCATCAGCCGCCAAGCGTTGGAAGCGCACTTGCCTGATTATTGGTCGGCCTTCGTCCCTCTCGCCGTCTTCGTGATTCGCGCGGATGATTTTCTGGGCGGCTCGGTGGCAGGCTTTGGCGCCTCGCCCTCGTGCGCGGGTACGCGGAGATTTTCATTCTCGACCTCGAAGTTTTTCGGTGGCTTTGATTTCATCACCCTTGTCCCTTGGATGCTCGACCCGTCCCGTGGCGGCGAGAGCTCTTGCTTGAAGGAAACGCTTTTTCTGCCCTGCGATACACGCAAGCCAAGCGCGGTCGCGCGAGGCCCGGTCGGGATCCGATTTCCTGCGTCACCATTTCCGAAACACGCTCATAGCATAGAGGAACACGTGTTTGATAACAGCTTAGCCGCCATAACTTGTTCCCACAACGGCGATCGCCGACCGGTCGACCATTTCCTGGTTCACGAGGAAGTCATAGGCTGCGACGACATCTGCCAGACCGTCGGAACGTGTTACCTCGAGCCGTTGCGGCTCGGTCGCGGCATGGCCGCGCAGATCGAAGGTGAAACAGAGACATCCCAGTTGGGCTATCTCCTCCGCCTTCTTCAGATCCTGCTCCTGCGAGCCACCCCAGCCATGGATGAACAAGATCCCAGGGATCAGTTTCTCAGGCGCAAGCAGAGTCCCCTGGATCGTCTGATCCGCGACCTTGATGCTGAGGCGAGCGTCATGTTTCATGGCAGGATCGTCGCATATTTCGTGACGAGCCCCGCGACGGGATCGGTGCCCCGGTAATAAACCGTGGCATGCACCGGCGGCGGACTGCTTTCTCCAAAGATTTCCACCGTGGAGCTTCGTACATGGGCCAACTTCGGCTCCCTCGTGAATGCTTCAAATGCCGCGATCTCGGCCCCGCTGGAACCACCGATCCGCCAGGATTGTTCAAGAACGCCCGAACGACGCAAACCTCGGAAATCCGTTCCCGCGATCACGTCATAGTTGCGCCGGGATGCGAAGGCGGCGGGATAGGCTTCAAAGGCCGATTGGTCATATTGCTTTGCCTGGACGATCGCCCGGTGGTGGATGCGCCGGTGACAAAGCAGGCCATCGGAACGCCGGCGCGGTGCTGAGCGTGGCGGAGTAAAATCCGGCCGTTGGTAAGGCTGCTTCTTTTGGGAGCGGCCGGGGATGTTTGGCGTGGAGAGTTATGCCGCCGTTCGG
>JACMOT010000596.1 GCA_014377915.1 Tardiphaga sp. | reverse complement strand
GCGCGTTTCGATGGATGATTTCGGTACCGGCTATTCGTCGCTGAGCTATCTGCGCAGCTTTCCGTTCGACAAGATCAAGATCGACCAGTCCTTTGTCCGCGCCAGCATCGACGATCCCAACAGCATGGCGATCGTGCGGGCGATCGCGGCGCTCGGTCAAAGCCTTGGCATGACCACCACCGCTGAAGGCGTGGAGACTGAGGAGCAGATGGCTCGGATCGTCGCTGATGGCTGCACCGATGTGCAGGGCTACCTGATTAGCCGGCCGCTGCCGCCGGACCGGATCGTCGATTTCCTGCGGTCGCATCAGAGCAAACAGGACCTCGACAGCGCGTCGTGAATGTCTCGCCTTGAATCATCTCGACCGGAGTCCGGACATGCCCCATCTCTATCGTCTCGTCTACTACAGCAATAATCACGTCATCGGGAAACCGCCGGAAGTCGCCGACGCGATCGCCTCGATCCTGGCGACGTCGCGCGTCAATAATGCGCGCGCCGACATCACCGGCGCGCTGATTTTCAACCACGGGATCTTTGCGCAGGTGCTTGAAGGCGAACTGCCGGATGTCGAAGCCACTTTCGAGCGGATCCAGCGCGATCCGCGCCACGGCGAGGTCCAGATTCTGGCGTTTGAGCCGGCGCCGTGCCGCGGCTTTCCGTCATGGTCGATGGGCTATGTCGGTGATTCGCGCGAGGACGTCGAACTGTTCAGTGGCATCGCGGCGATAACTGGCTTTGACGCCCGGCGCATGCAAGGCGAACGCGTCTTCGAGATCATGCACGCCATCGCGCTGGAGGAGCAGGCCCGCGCCGCGTAGGGCGCGCGGGCCTACGCCAAAGCCTTTGCCGCCGCGCGCCCGGCGACGCGGCCGGAGAACAGGCAGCCGCCGAGAAACGTGCCTTCCAGCGAGCGGTAGCCATGCATGCCGCCGCCGCCGAAGCCGGCGGCTTCGCCAGCCGCGTAGAGGCCGGGCATGATCTCGCCGTTCTGGCCGAATACGCGGCCATCAAGGTCGGTTTCGAAACCGCCCAGCGTTTTTCGCGTCAGGATATTGAGCCGCACCGCGATCAGCGGGCCGTGCGCGGGATCGAGAATGCGGTGCGGTTTCGCGGTGCGGATCAGGCGGTCGCCGATATATTTTCGCGCGTTGTGGAGGTTCATTACCTGCGCGTCCTTGACGTAAGGATTGGCGATGGCGCGGTCGCGCGCCTCGATCTGGGTCTGGATGTGATCGAGCCGCAGAAGATTGTCGCCGGATAGCGCATTCATAGCGACGACGAGATCATCGAGATTGTCGCGCACGATAAAATCGACGCCGTGGTCCTTGAACGCCTCGACCGGCGCCGGCGCGCGCTTGTTGATGGCGCGGCGCGCGGTCATCAGCCAGCTCCTGCCGGTAAGGTCGGGGTTCTGCTCCGAGCCTGACAGCGCAAACTCTTTCTTGATGATCGCCTGTGTCAGGATGAACCAGGAATAGTCGTAGCCGGTTGACTGGATGTAGTGCAGTTGCCCCAGCGTGTCGGAGCCGGGAAATAGCGGCGCCGGCAACCGCTTGCCGGTGGCGTCGAACCACAGCGATGACGGCCCCGGCAGGATGCGGATGCCGTGCTTCGGCCAGATCGGATTCCAGTTCTGCAGGCCCTCGACATAATGCCACATCCGGTCGCGATTGATCAGCCGCGCGCCGGCGGCCTCGGTGATGCCGATCATGCGGCCGTCGACATGTTCGGGCACGCCGGAAATCATCCGTCGGGGCGGCGGCCCTAGCCGCGCGGGCCAGTTTTGCCGCACCAACTCGTGGTTGCCGCCGATGCCGCCTGACGCAATGATGACCGCCTGCGCGCGCAGCGAAAATTCGCCGGTCACCTCACGCGAACTGCTCTCGCCGCGCGCCACGGTACTGGGCGCGAGGATGGTGCCGCTGACGCCATCGACGGTGCCATGGGTGATGTCGAGAGCATCGACGCGGTGTCTGAATTTGAATGTCAGACGGCCGTCCTTCTGCGCCTCGCGGGCGCGGCGCTCGAACGGTTCGACAATGCCGGGGCCAGTGCCCCATGTGACATGGAAGCGCGGCACCGAATTACCGTGGCCCATCGCGTCATAACCGCCGCGCTCCGCCCAGCCGACCACGGGAAAGATGCGGTGTCCCATCGCGCGCAGCCAGTCGCGCTTTTCGCCCGCGGCGAAGGCGACATAGGCTTCCGCCCAGCGCCGCGGCCAGTGATCGTCGTCGCGATCGAAGCCGGCCGATCCGTTCCAGTCTTGCATCGCCAGTTCGATGGAATCCCGGATGCCAAGCCGGCGCTGCTCCGGTGAGTCCACCAGAAACAGGCCGCCGAACGACCAGAACGCCTGGCCGCCGATATTCTGCTCGCCTTCTTGATCCAGCACGATGACGCGCTTGCCGGCATCGGCGATTTCGGTGGCGGCGACCAGGCCAGCGAGCCCGCCGCCGACCACAATGACGTCCGCGTCCTGCGTCATTCGCTTCCCCCAATTTTGTTAACAACGATTGAAGCGCGAGGACTTCATGCTGGCAATCGGAATCGTCGTGCGACATCACCGCTGTTCCAGTTCGGCGCCGCCGGCGCGACTGCATCTCGCTTGCAACACTCGATTTGAATCGCGTGCGAGGCCTCATGCGTGTCTGGACAAAAACGCCCTCAGGCAACACGCTGATCAAGTCCTGCGACATCAGGGCAGATTCGATTGTCCGTCGACTTCGGTTCAAACTGGGGCAGGTCATGAAGTTCGTTACGGGGTTGCTCGCGGCGGCGTTGCTGTTCGCGGGGATGGGGGCCAGTCACGCAGTGGTCCGCATCGCGGATGATCGCGGCGGACGGATCGGGACCTATGTCGACAAGTATCAGGGCCTGCGCAGTTCCGGCGAGACGGTGATCATCGACGGCCTGTGCGCCTCGGCCTGCACGATCGTGCTGGGCGCAGTTCCCCATGACAAGATCTGCGTGACCTCGAACGCCAATCTGGGGTTTCATGCGGCCTGGGATTTCGGCGCCAATGGCCGCGCGGTTACCAATCCTGAAGCCACGCAAATGCTGTATTCGATGTATCCATCGCCAGTCCGGCGCTGGATCGCGAACCGCGGCGGATTGACGCCGCGGATGATCTTTCTGCGCGGCCGGCAACTCACCGGCATGTACAAGCCTTGTTATCTGGATGCCCAGGCCTCAGCGCACCATTAACGTCACCGCCTTCAGTATGAAGTGATGCATGCGCCGCGCCCGGCGCTTGCCGGTCGCGGCGGCAGGCTCTATCTGGACGGGGTAGGCGGGTGGTTCGCCCGTGCCCGGTCGGGATTGTCGGATGCCGCAGCCCAATGTTCCGCAAACCACCGTCGCTGTGCCCGGGCGTCCATCACGGGTGGCGATGGCCATTGTCTCGGCGGCGGCGGTTTTCACCGTCGTCGCGTTGACCGGCGCGGTGGCGCTGTGGGTGCATTACGGCACGGCGGTATTCTTCGAAATCATCAAGTCGGGCATCGCCGCCTGCATCTGAGCCATTCAAGGGACATCGCATGACGGATCGCACCACCAGGCCGCTGGTCATCATTGCCGCGTTTGCAGGCAGCCTCGCGGCGGGTTTGCTGATCGTGCTGTGGCTGACGGGTGGCTTTCGCAGCGTCACCGCGCCGGCCTCGATCGGCGGCGCGTTCCAACTCACCGACCAGGCCGGCCGGGCGGTCACCGAGCAGAATCTGAAGGGCAAGCCGTCGCTGATCTTCTTTGGCTTCACCCATTGCCCCGACGTCTGCCCGACCTCTCTGTTCGAGATTTCCGAGGTGCTCCGCGCGATGGGCAAGGATGCCGGTCGCGTCAACGCCTATTTCGTCTCGGTGGATCCCGAGCGCGACACGGCCGCCGCCATGAAGGAATATCTGTCGAGTTTCGATCCGCACCTGCAGGGCCTCACCGGCAATGCGGAGGCGGTCGCCAAGGTGATTTCCAGCTTCCGGGTCTATGCCAAGAAGGTGCCACTCAAGGATGGTGATTACACCATGGACCACACCGCGCTGATCTATCTGATGGACCGCGACGGCAAGTTCGTGTCGCCGTTCAACCTGAAGCGCGCCCCGGACGCGGCGGCGACAGAGCTGAAACGCTATTTGTGAACTGACCGAGGTGCGGGCTGGGCAATCTCGCTGAACTGGGCATGGGTACGCCCGACCTTGCCGTGTTCGGTTTTTTCCCAGTAGTGCGGCGCCCAGATATATTGCAACACCGCGCGCCACGCCGCGATCGACAGATACAGCCAATAGATGCCCGTCAGGGCCAGGATCCAACTGTCGCGGCGGCGCCCGCGTTTGCCCAGCCCCAGCCAGCCGACCACCAGCGTCGCGACGATCGCAGTGGACAGGGCCACCACATGTAGCAACGGCCAGCCGTACCATCTGGCGGACGCCGCCCCCTGCAACTCGATCGCGAGGCGGCCGAGCATGAGCGGATAGGCCAGAGCGGTCACCACATTACCACCGGCCAGGATATTGAGCGTGACAAAGCCACGCGCGCCCGCCTCGCGCCATAGCTGCCGCGGCCGGCGCATGTGGACGCACCAGGTCTGCAGCCATCCCTTCATCCATCGCGTGCGCTGCCGCAGCCAGGGGTGAAAGTGGATCGGCGCTTCCTCGTATGTTGTCGAGTCAAAGGTGACCGAACGATAGCCGAACCGCGCCAGCCGAAAGCCGAGATCGGCGTCCTCGGTGACATTATGCGCGTCCCAGCCCCCGACTTCGCGCAAAATGTCGGTGCGGAAATGGTTAGACGAACCGCCGAGCGGCAGCGGCAGTCGCATCTCCGACATGCCTGGCAAATAGAGATCGAACTGTCCGGCGTATTCGGTCGCGAACATCCGCGACAGCCAGCTGTGGGTGGCGTTGTCGATGCACAGGCTGGCTTGGGCGCAGGCGACGTCACTGCCGTGCCGGCGGAACGCGTCGAGCGCGGCGCGCAACTGACCGGCGTCGGGATGATCTTCGGCGTCGTACACCGCGACGAAGCTTCCGCGGACAAAGGGGAGTGCCCAGTTTAGCGCCTTCGGTTTGGTCTTGGGCGCCACCGCCGGTGCGACGAGGTGGCGCAGATACGGCCTGAAGCCAAGCCGTTTGATGGCAGCATGGGTCTGCTGGTCATCCGGCTCGATCACTAGAATGACGTCCAGCTTTTCGCGGGGATAATCGAACGCCTCGATGGCTTGCACCAGGCGTGCGACCGAACTGGCCTCACGATAGAGCGCGACCATCACGCTGTAGACGGGGAGACAACGCTCCGGCAGCGGCGGCAGGTGTCGCTCTGGTCGGCGGGGCCAGAACGCCCCGGCCAGCCGTAATCCAGCATAGCCGAGGAACCACAGCGCCAGTGCGGTGCTGCAAAGGCCCGGCGCCATGACAGTGGGCAGCAGCACCATAGACCCGACGCCACACCCGCGCCGCAGACGGCTTGGCCATGGACCGCTTTGCTCCTTGGCTGGTGCGGCAGACAGCGCCGGATGGTGATCATGCAGGCCGCGCGTTGCGGCGTGGGCCAGCGCAGCCCGGCCGCCCTGTTCGGTAAGGAACCGCTGCAACGCGACCGAAGACATCAGCCGCAGGCGTCGGGTGAGATGCGGATAGGCCACCACCAGCCGGGACAGCATGCGCGCCGCGCGCCCGCGTGGCGCGATCAGCCAGATCGGCCCGTCATTCCGCCGCAGCGGGCAGATGCCGGAGGCCGCGGCGAGCGTCAGTTGCCGGTCGGCGAGCAGGCAATCGGCGCGATTGGCGGTGGTGAGGTCGTCCAGCGCGATACCGGTGTGCTGCGACAAATGCTCAAGATACGTGTGTTCGCTGATTACACCCCGTCGGATCAGCACCTGATCGGCGCCGATTCCGAGTTGCCGGGCGCGAAGCTCGGCGGATCGCAGCACATCGGGCGTCAGCACGTGGCGCAGGCAATCGAGTTCGTCGGCCGGTCCTTCTTCGAAAGCGTGGTTGTCGTTGTGTGACCGGGAAATCGTGGGCTTGGCCGGAAAGATGGGCAATTCGCGTGCAATGGCCGGTCCGGTCCGCTGGTCGCGCGGCCATGTCATTCCCGCCCTGCGCCCTGTGACATGGACCGGAAGGGCCATGCGACGCCCCCAACGCAACAATCCCCGCACAAACGCACTCGCCCGGGATGCCGGATGGTCTATAAGACCGGCAATCGAAGTGCCCGGACATGCAACCACAGATGGTTAATGCTATCAATACTAGGCTAACAGGAAAGCACAGCCGCGGGACCGCGCTGGCTGGATTCCTGCTGGGTATTTTCATTTTAGCGACGGCGCCCCCTTCACTCGCGATGGCGCAGGCCGTTGCGCCCGTCGTGACGCAGCCCGGCCCGCAGGCCGTGCCGGGCTTCTGGGATCCGCGACGCCGGCCGGACCGGCCCGATCTGTCACGTATCACCGTGATCCGCTTCCTGACCGAGACCGATTACCCGCCTTTCAACTTCACCGGGCCGGATGGCAATCCCGCCGGGTTCAATGTCGATCTGGCGCGGCTGCTGTGCGAGGAGATCAAGGTCACCTGCACGATCCAGATGCGACGCTTCGAAACCATGCTCGACGCCATTTCCAGCAACCGCGGCGATGCGATCATTGCCTCGATGGCGGTGACGCCGCAGATTCGCGCCCGCGTCGATTTCAGCGATCCCTATTACCGCGCGCCGGCCCGCTTCGTGTCGCGCAAGAACGCAATCATGCCGGAAATCCGGCCGGAATATCTCGAGGGCAAAAAGGTCGGCGCCATCGCGGGCTCCTCGCACGACGCCTATCTGAAGGCGATGTTTACCGACGCGGTACTGACCTCCTACCCCAATGACGACGCGCTGCGGCAGGCGCTGAAACGCAGCGAAGTCGATTTCATCTTCGGTGACGCGATTGCGCTGGCGTTCTGGATCAATGGCACCGATTCAGCGGATTGCTGCGCTTTCAGCGGCGGCCCCTTCCTCGAAACCCGCTATTTTGGCGAGGGCATCGGCATTGCCGTGCGTAAGGGCAATGACACGCTGCGTCAGGCGCTGAACTGGGCGCTGTTCCGGGTGTGGGAGAAAGGCCGCTACACCGATCTGTGGCTGCGGTATTTTTCCGTCAGTCCGTTCTGAAATCGACCATATCGGCGGTTTGGCATTTTGCTGCGGAGCCGCTAGGTTCCGCGGCCCGGAGGCCTTTTGATGTCCACGATCGATCTACCCAGCGCGAGCGACCTGCGTACGCTTGCCGAACAGTCTAACGCCTGGCCATTCGAACAGGCCAAGGCCATCGTTGCGCGGCTGAAGAAGAAGCCAAAGGATGAAGTGCTGTTCGAGACCGGCTACGGTCCGTCCGGCCTGCCGCATATCGGCACTTTCGGCGAAGTGGCACGCACCACCATGGTGCGCCATGCCTTCCGCGTGCTGACCGACGACAAGATCAAGACCCGGTTGATCGCGTTCTCCGACGATATGGACGGCCTGCGCAAGGTGCCGGACAACGTGCCCAACAAGGAGATGCTGACCGCGCATCTCGGCAAGCCGCTATCGCGCATCCCGGATCCGTTCTCCAACGAATATCCGTCGTTCGGCGCCGCCAACAATGCGCGGCTACGCGCCTTCCTGGATCACTTCGGTTTCGACTATGAATTCGCCTCGTCGACCGACTACTACACCTCCGGCCGGTTCGACGCGACGCTGCTGAAAATGCTCGCGGTCTATGACAAGGTCATGGACGTGATCCTGCCGACGCTGGGTCCGGATCGCCGCGCGACTTATTCGCCGTTCCTGCCGATCAGCAAGACCACCGGTGTGGTGCTGCAGGTGCCGATGATCCGCCGCGACGTCGGCGCCGGCACCATCACCTATCTCGATCCCGACACCCATGAGGAAGTCGAGACCCCGGTCACCGGCGGTAACGTCAAGTGCCAGTGGAAGGCCGACTGGGCGATGCGCTGGGCGGCGCTCGGCATCGATTACGAGATGGCCGGCAAGGACCTGATCGATTCCGTCAAACTGTCGAGCAGGATCTGTACGGCACTCGGCGGCACGCCGCCGGAGAGTTTCATCTACGAGCTGTTCCTCGACGACAAGGGCGGCAAGATCTCCAAATCGAAGGGCAACGGCCTGACCATCGACGAATGGCTGCGCTACGCCTCGCCTGAATCGCTGTCGCTGTTCATGTACCGCGAGCCGAAGGCGGCCAAGCGGCTGTTCTTCGACGTGATCCCGCGCAATGTCGACGAGTATCAGCAATTCGTCGAAGGTTTTGCCAAGCAGGACGGCAAGCAGCGGCTGTCCAACCCGGCCTGGCACATCCATGCCGGTGATCCGCCGGTGGCGGAGATGCCGGTCACGTTTCAGCTACTGCTGACGCTGGTGTCGTCGTCCAACGCCGAGAATGCCGAGACGCTGTGGGGTTTCATCCGCCGCTACCGGCCTGGCGTCAGCGCGGCCACCCATCCGCGGCTCGACGCCATGGTCGGCTACGCCATCAATTATTATCGCGACTTCGTCGCGCCGACCAAGACCTTCCGCGAGCCGACCGAGAACGAGCGCGTGGCGCTGCAGGATCTGCGCGACGCGCTGTCGGGATTGCCGGAAGCGGCGACGCCGGAAGATATCCAGAACGCGGTCTACGAGATCGGCCGCCGCGAGCCGTTCCTCGACCACAAGAAACTGGCCAAGGATGGCCGTCCCGGCGTCTCGCTGGACTGGTTCAACATGTTGTACCAGGTGCTGCTCGGCCAGGAGAAGGGTCCGCGCTTCGGCTCGTTCGTCGCCGTCTATGGCATAACCAATGCGATCGGGATGATCGACGGCGCCCTGGCGAGGAGCGCTTCAAGATAGTCGGCGCCCTATCGTCCCCCTCTCTCCCTGTGGGAGAGGGGGGATCGAACGCGAAGCGTTCGAGACGGGTGAGGGGGGCCCCAAGCTCCGAACCCCCTCATCCGAAGCGGGCTTCGCCCGCGCCACCTTCTCCCACAAGGGGAGAAGGAAGGAAGTGCGCGTCGCTACGTTCGCGCCAAGTCCTACTGGCTCGCCCAGACGATCCTTGCGATCCATTCGACGTCAGACGCCGGGAAGCTGCGGTCGACATGGTTCGGGTTCAGCGACTGCAGCTCCAGCACCTTGGTGGTACGGCGCTTCAGTTCCTTGACCATCACCTCGCCGTCCCGGGTCTTGACCACGACGCGGTCGCCCTTGCGGATCTGCGCGCCAGGCGAGACGATGATGGTGTCGCCGTCGCGATAGGCGGGCTTCATCGAATCGCCGGAAATCTGCAGCGCATAAGCGTGTTCGTCATTGACCGAGGGCAGGCCGATCTCGTCCCAGCCCTTGCTGCCAGCGGGGAAGCCGGCATCGTCGAAATAGCCGCCATGGCCGGCCTGGGCGAAACCGAGCAGCGGCACCGACTGCACGATCCGCTTGGTACCTTCGATCAGACTTACAAAACTGTCGATCGGCACGTTGGTGGCTGCCAGCGCCTTGGACACCGATTCGGTTGATGGCCAGCGCTCGCGGCCATCATTGGTGATGCGCTTGGACTTGTTGAAGGTGGTGGAGTCGAGCCCGGCCTTCTTGGCGAGGCCGGAGGCTGACATGCCGTTGCGTTCGGCGAGCTTGTCGAGGGCACCCCAGATCTGGGCGTGAGTCAGCATGGTTGCGGTCCCCTGGCCCGGAATGGCCGGGCGGTGAAGATGATATAATCTAGGAATTATTGCCGCAATTGCCTGATTTTCGCAACAGGGTTTTCTAAAAAAATGTCAGCCTTGAAGTGGAGCGATACGGTCGATACGGTCGGTGGCAGACTCCGGCCAAGCGGGCGTCCGCGACAATCCACCACAGCAGGAAGTCCGAGCGGGTGCGAACCATCTACAAGATTTGCCCGGCGTCGAACTGGCGCGAGGCCGAGCGGCAGGGCGTCTACCGCGGCAGCGCGGATGATGCCCGCGATGGCTTTATCCATTTTTCCACCGCTGCGCAGGTCGCCGGGACCGTGCGCAAACATTATGCCGGCCAGATCGGACTGTTCCTTATCGCGGTGAATGCCGATGCGCTTGGCGACGCCTTGCGCTGGGAGCCATCCCGCGGCGATGACCTGTTTCCGCATCTCTATGGTGAACTCGACCTCGGCGCCGTCACCGCCGTGCTCGAACTGCGGTCGCGTTCCGATGGCGGCCACGATATTCCGGAGTTGCAATCTTGATTCGCGCTTTCGATGCCTTGTCCTTGCCGGTCATGCGCTGGTTTGATCCGGAGGATGCGCACCGCCTTGCCATTCGCGGCTTGCGGATGCTGCCGCCATCGCGGCCACGCTTGGATGATCCGAAATTGGCGGTTCGCGCCTTCGGATTGAATTTTCCCAATCCGATCGGCATCGCCGCCGGCTTCGACAAGAACGCCGAAGTGCCCGACGCGCTGCTGCGGCTCGGCTTCGGCTTTGCCGAAATCGGCACGGTGACGCCACAGCCGCAGGCCGGCAATGCGCGGCCGCGGATTTTCCGGCTGGAGCGCGACGAGGCGATCGTCAACCGTCTCGGCTTCAACAATGACGGCGCCGAAATCGTGCTGCGGCGGCTCGCCGGGCGGGCCCAGAACGGCGGCATTGTCGGCGTCAATGTCGGTGCCAACAAGGATTCGGTCGATCGTATCGACGACTATGTGCGGCTGATCGAGACTTTCGCCCCGGTGGCGAGCTACTTCACCGTCAACGTTTCGTCACCAAACACCCCGGGGCTGCGCAATCTGCAACAGGCGGCGGCGCTCGACGAACTGCTCGCCCGGGTGATCGACGTCCGTGAACGAGTCCGCCGGAATGCTGGCGATTCGCCGGTGCTGCTGAAGATCGCGCCCGATCTCAGCCTGCCCGATCTGGACGACGTCGTGCAGATCGCGCGCTCGCGAAAGGTCGACGGCATGATCGTCGCCAACACCACGCTCGGCCGCCCGCCGAGCCTGCGCGAGCAGGGCCGGATCAAGGAGCAGGGCGGCCTGTCCGGCCGTCCGCTGTTCCGGCTGTCGACGCGGATGGTGGCGGAGACCTATGTGCGTGTCGAAGGCGCATTCCCGCTGATCGGCGCCGGCGGCATCGATTCCGGTGGTGCCGCGCTGACCAAGATCCGCGCCGGCGCCAGCCTGATCCAGCTTTATTCGGCGCTGGTCTACAAGGGCCTCGGCCTGGTCGAGAGCATCAAGACGGACCTGGTCTCGACGCTGCTGCGCACCGGCCGCGATTCACTGTCGGAGATCGTCGGTGCCGACGCGGCGACAATCACCGCGGAAGACTGGCCGGTTTAATCCTTCTTGCGCCGGTGCCCGGCTTCCATCCCCAACGCGGCCGGGCGAGATCAATCGGCTTTCATGTTGTCGATATGGCCCCAGACGCTCTGCCAATCCTTCCCGGCCAGGTCCGTCACGCCGCCATCGGCATCGTAGAATTTGTTGGGAATCTGGAACATCGCCAGCGTCACTCCGCCGTCCGGCATCCATGCCGAGTGGCGGCTGCCGGCACCGCGCCAGATGAACTCGCCGGGGCCGCATGCCGTGCCTTCGGCCGGACCTTCGCGATCCAGCAATCGGCCCTCGATCACATAGGTCTGCTCGATCTGAACATGTTCGTGGTCGGGCAGGGTGGCGCCGGGCTCGAATTTCATCAGCGCCGTGACCAGGCCGGTCCGGGCATCGAACAGCAACGTCTTCACCGAGCATCCCGGGAACCGGGTCGGCTGCCACTCCATCGCGGCGGGACGCACGAGATGGGAGTGTTCATCGGCGGCCGGCGAAAGCGCATCCATGGGCTGTTCCTGTCGGTGATCGGCACTGCGATGATAGCGCATCGCGCCGAGATGAAACATCTTCGTGAGGCTAGCTGAACGACGCCCGCACCAGCGCCGGATAGCGCCATGCCTGCAGTCCGCCGCGCGCCAGCAGGAAGATCAGGAAGGCGAGCCACAGTCCGGCATTGCCCAGCGACGCCAGCAGGTAGAACGCGGCGAGATAGGTCGCCAGCGCCACCAGCATCAGATTGCGCATGTCGCGCGCCCACGACGCGCCGATATAGATGCCGTCATAGACATAGGCCAGCACGCCGCAGGCCGGCGCCAGCGCCGCCAGCCACATGAATTCGCGCGCGGCGGCGCGGACCTCCGGGCTGGTGGTGATGAAGTCGATCAGGATCCCGCCTGACAACACGAACCCGATGGTCACCGCGAGCCCGAACGCGGTGCTCCAGCCCAGCACCAGTTTCACAGCCCGTGAAAATTCCTGCCGGCTGCGCGCGCCAAAACTCTGGCCGCAAAGCTGCTCGGCGGCGTTGGCGAGGCCGTCGAGGAAGAACGAGCCTATCATCAGAAAATTGTTCAGCACGGCATTGGCCGCCAGCGTCAGGTCGCCGGCGCGGGCGCCCTGCGCGGTGAAGAACAGGAACGCGGCAATCAGCGCCGCGGTGCGAATCATGATGTCGCGGTTGACCGCGAACAGTCTCAGCAGCCGCGCGCGGTCGAACAGGATGTCGCGGGGCACGCCGAACTGGCCTGCCAGCACACGCCAGATCCCCAGCAGGCCGGCGATGAAGCCGATGGTCTCGGACGCCACCGTGGCGAGCGCCGCGCCGGCGACGCCCTGTCCCGCCGACAGCACCAGGAACGCGGTCAGCGCCATGTTGATGAGGTTGATGCCGACCTGCAGCGCCAGCGCGATGCCGGTGCGCGCCTGGCCGACCAGCCAGCCGAGCACGACGTAATTGCCCAGCATCATCGGCGCCGACCACAGCCGGATGAAGAAGTAGTCGCGCGCCGCGGAGGTGACGGCGTCGCTGCCGCCCATGATGCCGAACACCGCTGCCGCCAGCGGCGTACGGATCGCGATCAGTGTCACGCCGATCAACGCACCGAGCAGCAGCGCGCGCAGCAGGATCGCGCGGAGTTCGACCCGGTCACCGGCGCCGAGCGCCTGCGCGGTGAAGGCTACCGTTGCCATCCGCAGAAAACCGAACAGCCAGAAGATGCAGTCGAACGCCACCGAGGCCAGCGCCACGCCGCCGAGCAAATGCGGATCGCCGAGCCGGCCGATCGCCGCGGCCGCGACGATGCCGAGCAGCGGCGTGGTGAGGTTGGCCAGCATCGCCGGGCCGGCGATGGCGAATACGCGCGCATGCGTGACGCGCTGCGCCGGCGTTTC